>USMI01000062.1 GCA_900555735.1 uncultured Eubacteriales bacterium
GCTCCAGATTCTCTTTGATAGCGCACCACTCCTTCAAGCAGTACCACTATATGAGCCAGAGCGCGGGAAAAGAACGGAAAATCAGGCCGTTTGGCAGGGAATTCGTATAACCAAATAAAAGTTTTGTATCAGAACCGCGTATTATTGACCGCGTCCGGCAGCAATCTGGGCCTTGACTCCGGCGATAAGCAGCGTGGCGTCCAGTCCCATGGCCACGGCGTCGTAGCCCTGCGCGAAACGGACGGCGGCACCCGCGCCGTCACCGGCGAAGATCAGGCAGGGCTTTCCGGCGGCGCGGCAAGCGGACAGGATACGCGCCAGCGCCGCACGAAACTGCGGGTTCTCGAAATCGCCGGGCATACCCATGGAGATGGACAGGTCAAAGGGGCCGATGAAAATGCCGTCCACGCCGTCCATGGCGGCGATGGTCTCGATATCCGACAGCGCCTCCGCTGTTTCGCACTGGGGGATCACCAGCGTTTCCTGATTAAAGTGAGCCATGGTGTTAAGCACGCCGCACTGGGGATCGGTTCCCCAGCCGTCCTTGCGGGAGGGGCAGAAGCCGCGGCGGCCCACCGGCGCATACTTGGCATAGTCCACCACGCGGCGGACATCCTCCGTGCCGCGGACATCGGGGATGATAAGGCCCTGCACGCCCACGTCCAGCAGCTTCAAAATGGCGGGGCGGCTGATCTCCCGTACGCGGGCCAGCGGCGTCACGTTCCGCAGCTCCGCGGCCCGCACCATGGCGGCCGTGGTCTCCGCCTCTACGGGGCTGTGTTCGTTGTCCAGAATGACAAAGTCCAGACCGGCGCAGCCCAGACATTCCACCACAGCGGGGCTGGCGGTGCCCACAAAGGTGCCCAAGGGCTGCTTGCCCTGTGCCAGCTTCTCTTTCAGAATATTGTGCATGGTGATTCCTCCTTATCGGATCGTTTTGATGATGCGTGTATTGTACGCCAAAAAGAGGAAAGACGCAAGAACCAGACAGGACGATTTCCTTTTGCCTGCGGTTTCATTGACACCTCAATATATGAAGCATATAATAAGCGGTAAATTGGCCTGTTTTGCAGGCAATGCAGAAAGGAACGAAACAAATGACCATCGGCCAATTGACAGACAATGCGGAAAAGCGGCGCGTGACGCGGCTTATTCTTGAAGCACTTCCGGAGTGGTTCGGCATCCCGGAAGCAACAGAGGGATACATTTCGGAGAGCAGCGGTAAAATATTCTTCTGCGCTTATGAAGCAGATAAGCCCGTGGGGTTCCTTTATCTGAAAGAAACCGGAACCGCCACAGCAGAGTTGTATGTTATGGGGGTCTTGAAGGAATATCACCGGCAGGGCATTGGCCGCGAATTAGTTTATAACGCGAAGCGTGCGGCCAGTGAAGCAGGTTATTCCTTTATGCAGGTAAAAACCGTGCAGATGGGAAAATATGAGGAATACGACAGAACCAACCGGTTTTATCTGTCACTTGGCTTTCAGGAATTTGAGGTGTTTCCCACCTTATGGGATGAGTGGAATCCCTGTCAGATCTATGTGATGGCGATATAGGAAAGACGTTCCGCTTTACCATACTCGAAAAGGGACGGCGCCCGTGCAGGGCGCCGTCCCTTTCGCGTCAATTTAAAACAGGGTCTCCTGATAGGCCAGCTCCACATGGCCGATGGAGCGCATCTGGGCGGCGTGCTCCGCCGTCAGCGTGTCATTGATGGCCATTTTTCGGATGATGTTCTGCACCGTCTGATCCAGCGCCGTGCCTGCCCGGTAGTCGGCGGGGAAAATAAAGTCCACCCGATGCTTGGCCAGCAGATCCTCCACACCGGCGCGGTTGGACTCCTGATACACAGCGATGGCCTGACCGCCGTAGGAGCGCATCATCTTCATGCAGGGCACGTCGCTGAGGCCGTCGCCCACATAGATCATGTTGGTGAAGGGGACCCGCTTGCTGTCGTCGGGCATGGAGTCGTTCAGCGTTTTGTCATCGGCCACATCCAGCACGCCCTTGTTGATGCGGTAGACGAACTGGGTCTTGTTGGTAAAGTTGACGTCCAGCTTGGGCCAGCAGGCCGCGCCGTCCCGATAGTAGAACTCGCAGGCGTAGATCTTCTTGAACCAGTGGGCGATGCCGCTGCCCTCGATGATCTCCTTCAGGCCGGAGGACAGCACATAGTGCTCCACCGTGACGCCCAGACTGTCGCCAAAGGCGTTGATGCGGCCAAACCACTCCCGCACGCCGGGGAACAGCTCGATGGCCTTGCCGCACTGCACCAGATAGTCCCGGTTCAGCGTTTTGCCCTGAGCGCGGCACTCCTCGATCATGGTATACATATAGGCCAGCAGACCGTCCATCTGATTCTCCCAGCCGAAGGTGTTGGCCTTCTGCCAGAACTGGGACGGGGTATAGCCCAGACTGGGGATGAAGGAATAATCCTCCATATCTGTGGTACACAGGGTCTTGTCGAAGTCGTACAGCAGGGCGATGATGGGTCTTTCGCTCATAGAGGTTTCTCCTATCTCTGGTAAAAAAAGCGGCCGGTATGGCCGCTTTTTTGTCAGTTCTCTTATTCCTTGACGATGTAGTTGCGGCCGAACTGCAGCGTTTCCAGACTCCGGTCGAAATCGTGGGGGATGGCGGAGCCGTCCGGCACATCGCGGGTCACGGGAGTGTCCGCAATGGGTGCGGTATCCACGGTCAGGACATCCTCCATGTGCTGCATGATATCCTGCTGGATGGCGTCCGCAGCGGGTGCGGCGGCCTGCGCCGTCTCGGGGTGCTCCACCGGCATCTCCGGCAGAGAGCTGAGGAACTCCGCCTGCTGGGCGCACAGCTCGCTGCCGTGACGGACGAACTCCGCCAGACTCTGCTTGGCCATAATCAGCTTGTCCTCGGCGTCCTGACGCTCCTGCTCCAGCTGGGCCAGCTGGGCGGCGTGCTGCTCCTGTGCCTCACGGAGCATATTGTCCTTCTCGGTCTGGGCCTCCTGCACCAGCTTGGCAGCCATCTTCTGGGCCGTCAGCAGCGTGGAGCGCATGGCATCCTCGGTGGCGCGGTATTCCTCCACCTTCTCGGCCAGGATCTTCAGCTTGGCCTTCAGGGTCACGTTCTCCTTATACAGCGCCGTATAATCCTCGGTCAGCGCGTCCAGAAACTCGTCCACCGCGGTCATGGTGTAGCCGTTGCCGAAGCCGGAGGACTTGGGGAATGATTTTTCAGAAACTTCCTGCGGTGTAAACATAGCAATATCCCTCCGTTTGTTCTATATCTGATTACAGGTAAAGACCGTTGTTTTCCAGCTCGTCGATCAGGTCGCCCATGATATCCACGCTGTAAGGCGTGATGATATAGGTGTTGGCGGCCACCTTCTTGATCTTGCCGTCGCCGGCATAGGCTACGCCGGAAAGAAAGTCAATCAGGCGGCGGGCCACGTCCTTATTGGTGGACTCCAGATTCATGACCACGGTGCGCTTTTCCCGCAGATGATCCGCGATCTCGCTGGCGTTCTCGAAGCGCTCCGGCTTCACCAGTACCACCTTCAATGCGGCGGTGGCGTGGATGTTCACCACCTTGTTGTGGCGATCCTCCGACGGCTTGCGCTCCTCGCGGCGGTCGTCAAAGATGGTGCGGCTGTCGTTCTTCTCAGGCTGATCCATCTCTTCCTCCTCGTAATCGTAATCCTCGTCGTCATACGGATGAATGATCTTTTTAAACTCGTTCATCAGATTTGCCAGACACATTTGAAAGCCTCCCTGTCGTATGTTTTATTTGTTATAATTCCGTGCGCCGAAGATGGCAGAGCCTACGCGCACCATGTTGGCGCCGCAGCGGACGGCGTCGGCATAGTCGTCGCTCATGCCCATGGAGATATATTCCCACTTATTATCGTACATTTCTCGGCTTATGTCAACAAAAAGACGGTAAACTTTCTCAAAATATGGTATGTTGCCGCCTTTTTCCACCGCAACGGGTGGTATCGTCATGAGACCGCGGACGCGGATGTGGGGCAGCGTTTTGGCATAGGCTGCCGCCTGCGGCAGCGCGTCGGGCGCAAAGCCGGACTTTGCCTCCTCACCTCCGATGTTGACCTCCAGCAGGATATCCTGCGTCAGCTCCATCCGGGCGGCCACCTTCTCGATCTCGTCCAGCAGCTCCGTGGAGCCTACCGACTGGATCAGCACCGCCTTCCCCACCACCTGCTTGACCTTGTTGCGCTGCAAATGGCCGATGAAGTGCAGCGGCGCGCCGTCATAGGCGTTTTCCTTCAGCTTTTCCGTCATCTCCTGCACCCGGTTTTCGCCCAGCGCGTCGATACCGGCGGCGATGGCCTCCTGACACCGGGCGGCGTCGTTCATCTTGCTGGCGCCCACCAGCGTGATATCCTTGCCGGTGCGGCCCGTTTCGCGGGCAGCCGCATCGATCTCCTGACGGATGTATGCAATATTTTCCGCAATAGACATGGAAGTATATCCCCTTTCTATATACTTTTCTATCATAAATTATCCGATCACTTTGCCGTCAAACAGCTCCGCCGTGGTGACGATGACCTCATCGCCTCGCCGCAGCATGCTGGAATCCTCCTCGGCGGAGGCAGTCGACACCAGCACATAGCCGTCGCCCTGATAGACCACCTTCACCGGCTTAAACTTGGCGCGGACGCCCAGCACGCAATATACGCCGGAAACACCGTTGTCATTGACGCGCAGGGCGGTGGAGGGCAGGCGCAGCCCCTCGTAGGTGCGCAGCACCAGCGTGGCCGCCTGATGGCGCAGCAGCGTGGTCTGGGCAATGTATTTGTCGCTGGACAGCAGCAGTGTCCGGTGGCCGTTCTCGCTGCGGGAGATGCTGACCACCGTCATTTTCAGATCCATGGTTAGGCCCTTGGCGAACCGCAGGGTCACGGTGGAGCGGCCGCTGAGCTGCTCTGCCTGCTGGTCGGTAATATTGGCGGCGTAGTACCATGTGTTGCCGTAGATCAGCTTGCCCACGTTGGCGCTTTCGCTGCTGAGGGGCTTGACGCTGTTCAGCTTGCTGGGAGTCAGGTCATCGTTCAGGAAATCCGGCGTCAGCACCGTTTCATAGCCGTCGCAGACGGCGGAATAGATGCCGCCCTCCGGTGCGGTGATGGCGGTGCCGTTCAGGGAGTTTTTCAGCTCGGCGATTTCCTGCTCGGTGGCCTTGATGTCCGCTTCGATCTCCTCCTGAGACGCAGAGGAGTAATCCCGCTTCAGGATGGCGCTTTTCAGGGAGGAAAGCTCCTCGTCCGCGCCACTGTACTCGCCGCCGGACACCGACTGGCGCAGGGCCAGAATGTCGGCATTGATGGAGGAATCCAGCTTCAGTGCCGCGTCCGGGTCCAGATAGGAGATCAGGGAGAAGGACAGCTGCTCCAGACGGAGCTCCAGCGTCTCCAGCCGCTCCACGCGGGTCAGCGCGCCGCTGTCGGGATAGGCGGTGGCCATGACCTGATTCCGGCCCACCCGCTCGCCCTCGGACAGCGTATGGCTCAGCGTTCCGGCATCGGAGTGGAAGGTCTCCTCATCCCGCACCAGATAGCCGTTGACATCCACGGTGACCTCCTCCACGGAGGCGTAGACCAGCGTGGTGTTGATGGGATCCGTCACATAGCGGTAGCCCTGCACGACAAAGTAGACCACCACGGCGGCCAGCAGAACGATGGACAGTATTTTGAAAATGGGGGTGGATGCTTTCATATCCCGCTCCTTATGTGTATCTGTGCGTGTTTTGATATGTATTTATGGAGACTCCAGCTTATCCCTCGTCCTCCGGGGCCTGAAAGCTTACCGCTCTTGCCGGGGCGATGGTGGAGATGGCGTGCTTGTAGATCACCTGCTGGCGGCCCTCGCTGTCCAGCACCACCACAAAGCAGTCAAATCCGGTGATGAGGCCCCGCAGCTGGAAGCCGTTTACCAGAAACATGGTGACGGGGATCTTCTGCTTCCGGGCCTGTGTCAGAAATACTTCCTGTAAGTTGTTTGTCTTTTGCATAGCGTCCTCCTGAATGTATCTTTTTTGTACGGACGCTATCTCTGTGAGATGACCTCCGCCGTGATTCAGCATAAACCACGGCTGTGGAGATATTCTGTCGCTTTTTGCAGACCCGCAGGGAAATTTGGGCTGCGCTGCCAGCGCACCCAGAAAATGTCGGGGTTCCGCCGCAGCCACGTCAGCTGCCGCTTGGCGTACTGGCGGGAGCGGAGCTTCACCTCGGCGATGGCCTCCTCCGTGGTGGCTGTGCCCTCGGTCACCGCAAGGAACTGCTTGTAGCCGATGGCCTGTAAGGCCGTGGCGTCACGGGGCAGGCCGCCGGACAGCAGCGCCTCCACCTCCGCCAGCAGGCCCTGCTCCACCATGATATCCACACGGCGGTCGATACGGTCGCGGAGGTCCTGCCGGTCCTCAAAATCCAGACCGATATAGAGGGCTTCGTATTTTGGAGGACGCTGCCGTTCCAACCGGTCGTGCTCGGTGATGGTCTGGCCGGTCTCCTGCCATACCTCCAGCGCACGGATAATGCGCTTTTCATCCCGCAGGTGCAGCTTTTCCGCCGCGATGGGGTCGATTTTCCGCAGCTCCTCCAGCAGCACTTCAATGCCTTCCGTCCGGGCCCGCTGCTGCAAGGCCTGACGGATGCCGGTGCCCTGCGATCCGGCGGCGAAATCCGTGCCCCGGATCAAGGCGTCCAGATAGAGGCCTGTGCCGCCCACCAGCACCGGCAGCTTGCCGCGGTTCAGGATATCCTGCACGCATGCGTCAGCCGCCTGCACATACCGGGCCACCGACCAGCTCTCCGCCGGATCGGCCACGGCCACCATGTGGTGGGGGACACCCTCCATCTCCTCGGCTGTCGGCGCGGCGGTACCCACAGCCATGCCGCGGTAGATCTGCATGGAGTCCACGCTGACCACCTCGCCGTTAAAGCGCCTGGCCAGCGCCACGCCCATTTTCGTTTTTCCGGTGGCGGTGGGACCCACCACACAAAGCACTGTGGCCATTGCAGCTACTCCTTGGTACTATGGGTATTACGCGCGTTTGAACATCTTCTCGATGTCGTATTTGCTCAGCTTATACTTCACCGGACGGCCATGGGGGCAGTAGAGAATTTCACCCGACTGCACCTTTTCCACCAGCGCCGCCAGCTCGGTGGCGTCGGTGGTCATGCCGGCCTTGATGGCGCTTTTGCAGGCCATGGTGTGCAGCAGCTCGTCCCGCGCGCCCTCCGGGTCGGCCCGGCCCAAGGCCAGCTTCTGGGCCAGCTCCTCCAGCGTGGCGGCGGCGTCCGCCGCCAGAATGTCTGCCGGGACCTCACGGATCAGCACCGTACCGCCGCCGAAATCCTCGCACACAAAGCCGAATTTCTGCAAGAGCGACAGATCGTCCAGCACGGCGGCGTAGGCCTCCGGCTCCAGCTCCACGGTGACAGGCGTCAGCAGCGGCTGAGCCATCAGGGGCTGGCGATTGGCTTTCAAGGCGTCGAAGCGCAACCGCTCGTGGGCGGCGTGCTTGTCGATGAGCCACACGGTGTCGTGCTCGTCCTCGCAGATGATGTAGGTTTTCAGCACCTCGCCCACCATGCGCCATGGGGCTTCCTTTACCGGCTCCATGGTCTGCTGCTCCGGCTCCTGCGGCAGGGGAATGGCCTCCTGCGCGGGAGCGGGCGGTTCCTCGGCCGTCGGTTCCGGGATGGCTTCCACCGGGGTCTCCGGCTTTTTGGGCGGGGTAATCTCGTAGGTGCGGCCCGTCAGGGGCGAGGCCGCGATGGCAGGCTTTTCCTGCTGTACAACGTCACGGACATAGATAGTCCCGGCGCTGTGGGGCCGCGCGGCCATGGCGGGTACGCTGTCCGTTGTTTCGGAGGGCCCACTGTCCCGGATGACGTTTTTTGTGGCCGGGGCGGCGGGCCGGGCGGCAAAGCTGCCCAGCGGCTTTTTCTCCTCCACGGGAGCGGCGGCCCTGAACTCCTGCGCCGTCATCTTCCGGAAGAAGGGCGGCTCCTTTTCCGCCCGCTGCGGGGCTTTTTCGGCGTTGAGGGCATCCAGAATGGTGTAATACACCGCGTCGAACACGGCCTTGTCGGATACGAACTTCACCACCGTCTTGGCGGGGTGGACGTTCACGTCCACCATGTCCTTGGGCAGCGTTACATGCAGCACGCAGCCGGGGAACCGGCCCTTCAGCAGCTGGTTCTTATAGGCTTCCTCCAGCGCCGCCGTCAGCAGCTGGGACTTGACGAAGCGGCCGTTGACGAACAGCACCTGCTTGCCGCGGCTGCCGTGGCCATTGAGAGGCTTGGTAACGAAGCCCTCCACCTTCACGTCGTCGCCGCTGCCGGAGATGGGCAGCAGACCAAGGGCGAAATCGCGGCCCATGGCGGCGTAGACGGCGGACAGCAGCTGCCCGTCGCCGGGGGTATGGAGGACCTCCTGCCCATCACGGATCAGCTTGAAGGACACGTCGGGGTGGCTCAGAGCCAGATGCTGCACCACGCCGGACACGGCGGTGCCCTCGGCGCTGTCCTTCTTCATGAACTTCATGCGGGCGGGGGTGTTGTAAAAGAGGTCGCGAACGCAGATGGTAGTGCCCTCCGGGCAGCCGGTAGGCTCCGTCTGACCGGGCACGCCGCCCTCCAGATGGAGGGACGCGCCCATGTCCTCGCCTGCGGCACGGGAGAAGATATCCACCCGCGATACGGCGGCGATGGCGGCCAGTGCCTCGCCCCGGAAGCCCAGCGTGCCGATGGCGGCCAAATCCTCCGCCGTGCGCAGCTTGCTCGTCGCGTGGCGCAGAAAAGCGAGCGGCACCTGTTCGGCCGGAATGCCGCTTCCATTGTCCGTGATCCGCACCAGCGAGATACCGCCGTCGCGGATTTCCACGGTGATCGCCGTCGCACCGGCGTCCATTGCATTTTCCACCAGCTCCTTTACCACGGAAGCCGGCCGTTCCACGACCTCACCGGCCGCAATTTTATCGATCGTATTCTGATCCAGTACTGCTATGGTAGCCATGTTGTTCCTTTCTGTTTCGGATTGATTCTAACTTATGTTCTGATCCAGTATTCCCCTATTTCCAGCGGTTTTTCACCTTTCCCTGGAAACGGTACAGGGTATTTAAAGCATCCATCGGTGTCATATTCGAGATATCAAGCTCCGAGAGCTCTTTGATGATATCATCGTCCTGCACCGTATCGAACAGCGACATCTGTGCCATATCGACCTCGTCGTAGTGAACCGGCTTTGCCTTCGGTTTTTTCTGCATGGTCAGATCCTTGACCGCAGCAGTGATATCGGCATCGCTCAGCTGCTCCACCAGCTCCTGCGCCCGGGAGAGCACTGACTCCGGCACTCCCGCAAGACGCGCTACCTGGATACCGTAGCTCTTATCTGCGCCGCCCTGTACAATTTTACGCAGGAATACGATATCGTCGCCCTTTTCCTTAACGGCAATACAGTAGTTGTGCACGCCCGGAAGCTTTCCTTCAAGCTCAGTCAGCTCATGGTAATGCGTAGCGAACAGTGTCTTTGCGCCGAGCAGCTTCGGATTCGCCACATGCTCAATCACCGCCCAGGCAATGCTGAGTCCGTCAAAGGTACTTGTTCCCCGTCCGATCTCATCCAAGATCAAAAGGGAGTCCTTGGTAGCGTTGCGCAAAATGTTTGCTACCTCATTCATCTCTACCATAAAGGTGGACTGTCCGCTCGCCAGATCGTC
>USMI01000063.1 GCA_900555735.1 uncultured Eubacteriales bacterium
CTCACCGGCGGCCCCGGCACCGGCAAGACCACCTCCGTGCGGGGCATCGTGGCCCTGTTCGACCGGATGGGGCTGGACACCGTGCTGCTGGCGCCCACGGGCCGCGCCGCCCAGCGGATGAGCCAGCTGTGCGGCAAGGAGGCCCAGACCATCCACCGCTGTCTGGGCATGAGCTGGAACGAGCTGACCGGCGAGGTGACCTTCCGCAAGAACGAGAAGGAGCCGCTGGAGGCCGACGCCGTCATCGTGGACGAGATGAGTATGGTGGATCTGGAGCTGATGGCGTCGCTGCTGCGCTCCATGCGGCCCGGCTGCCGCCTTGTGATGGTGGGCGACCCGGACCAGCTGCCCTCCGTAGGGGCGGGCAACGTGCTGGGCGACCTGCTGCGCAGCGGCGTGGTGCCTGCCGTATCCCTGACGGAGATCTTCCGTCAGGCGGAAAAGAGCGCCATCATCCGCAACGCCCATGCGGTGAATCTGGGGCAGTCGCCGGAGCTGAAAAACACCCAGAACGACTTTTTCTTCCTGTGCCGCCGCGCGCCTGACCGTCTGGTGCAGACGGTGGTGGAGCTTTGTCAGAAGCGGCTGCCGGAAAACATGGGCATTCCGGCGGATCAGATACAGGTGCTGTCCCCCACCCGCAAGGGCGTGTGCGGCACGGTGAACCTGAACCGCGCCCTGCAGGCGGCGCTGAACCCGCCCGCCGCCAGCAAGCGGCAGAAGCCGTGGGGCGACATGGTGTTCCGGGAGGGCGACCGGGTCATGCAGACCCGCAATAACTACGACGTGGTGTGGGAGCGGGATGACGGCGCCATGGGCGCGGGCATCTTCAACGGCGATGTGGGTGTCATTCAGGAGATCGATCCCTCCGGCGAGCTCATCACCATTCAATTTGACGACCGCACCTGCGTATATACCGCCGACCTTCTCAATCAGCTGGACATGGCCTACGCCATGACGGTACATAAGGCGCAGGGCAGCGAATACCGCTGCGTGGTGCTGGTTTCGGCGGCGGTGGCTCCGGCGCTGATGGTGCGGGGCGTGCTGTATACCGCCATCACACGGGCGCGTGAGCTGCTGGTGCTGGTGGGCGACGATGTGGCCCCCGGCCAGATGGCGGCCAATGACAGGCAGCAGCGCCGTTACAGCGGCCTGCGGCGGAGACTGCGGGAGGAGGCAATGAGCCATGGGCTTTAACGACGAGCTGAACAAGATCACCGACGATATTCTGGGCGTATTCTTTCCCCGGAAATGCCCCTTCTGCGGCAGGCTGACAGGGAAAACGCTGGTGTGTGACAAGTGCGAAACCACCCTCCCCCGGTGCGAGGAGCTGCGGCAGGGCGCGGACTTCGGCCGCTGCACCGCGCCGCTTTACTATGAGGGACAGGTGCGGGACGCCATTCTGGCCTTCAAGTTCAAGGGAAAGCTGGGCGGACTGGACGCCTTCGGACGCCTGATGGCCCAGACCGCCGCCGAGCGGTACAGCGGCGAATTTGATGCCATCACATGGGTGCCGGTCAGCCAGAAGCGGCTGAAAAAGCGGGGCTACGATCAGGCCCGCTATCTCACCGCCAGCACGTGCGTGGACTGGCATGTGGCCCCGCTGGAGACGCTGCGGAAGGTGTCAGACAACCCGCCTCAATCCGGCCTTGACGATGCCGCCGCCCGCCGGGCCAACGTGCTGGACGTGTATGAGGCGGTGTCGCCGGAGCAGTTCGCGGGAAAGCGATTGCTGCTGGTGGACGATATCTGCACCACCGGCGCCACGCTGGGCGAGTGCGCCCGCGTGCTGAAGGCGGCGGGCGCGGCGGAGGTGCTGTGTCTGACGCTGGCCATGGTGCGGGAGTAAAACGGTCGTTTTCGGGGTATAGTAAGAATTAAGATGTTTCGCGCTCCGGCGCGAGGTACTTTTGCCTGTGGCGGCAAAAGTACCCAAAAACGCCACTTAAACCTGCGGTTTAAGAATCCGCCCGCGCTATCCCCTGTTAAAAATCTTCGGCCTTTTACCGCGCGTTCGCGGAACATGGTCATTGTCGTTGTGGTATGACGCATCGACTTTCCTCTTGCGCCGCTGCCGCTTATGCTCCTAACGGTAGAACCCAAAGCGTTGTTCGGCGCAGGCATCAGCGGCAGCGGCGATGGAGCAGAGACGATTCGATAAAAAAACGAAAAAGAAAAGCTCACGCAAACGTGCGGGATGCAGCCGCAATTTTGCGCAATGCATAGCGCGCAAGGAAGTGAAGAAACCATCGGTTTCTTCCGGCTCTTTTGTCCACTTTTTCAGCTGTTGGGAAAAGTGGACCGCCGGAGGCAAATAAGAATATTCTGTCTCGCTTTTAACAAATCTGTGAACAATTGCAAGTTGCTCTTGCAAAATGGAAAAGCCGTCAGTATAATACTTAATTGGGAAAAATTCGGCAATTTGCCGTAGGCGATAACACAAATGAGAAATGGATGAGGTGCAGCACTATGTGTTCGTTAGCAAAGGATATCGGTATCGATCTGGGTACCGCGTCAGTATTGGTATATGTCAAGGGCAAGGGCGTTGTGCTGAATGAGCCGTCGGTGGTGGCCATCAACAAGGACGACGGCCGTCTGCTGAAGGTGGGTGCCGAGGCGCAGGCCATGCTGGGCCGTACCCCCGGCAACATCGTGGCCATCCGTCCCCTGCGTGAGGGCGTCATCTCCGACTATGACATGACGGAGCGGATGCTGAAGGAGTTTATCCACAAGGTCACCGGCGGTTTCCAGCTGTTCAAGCCGCGGGTCATCATCTGCGTGCCCTCTGGCATCACTGAGGTGGAGGAGCGTGCCGTGGTGGATGCCGGTATTCAGGCCGGTGCCCGCCGCGTGTATCTGATCGAGGAGCCTGTGGCCGCCGCCATCGGCGCCGGTATCGACATTGCCAAGCCTGACGGCCACATGGTGGTGGACATCGGCGGCGGCACCACCGACATCGCGGTCATTTCCCTCAGCGGCGTGGTGGAGAGCGCCTCCATCAAGGTGGCCGGCGACCAGTTCAACGAATCCATCGTCAAGTATATGCGCCGCAAGCACAACGTGCTGGTGGGCGAGCGTACCGCGGAAATGATGAAAATACAGATCGGCTGCGTGTTCCCCAAGGAGGAGGAGACCTCCATCGACGTGAAGGGCCGCTGCCTGCTGACGGGCCTGCCCAAGACGCTGACCGTCACCTCCACCGAGATGCTGGAGGCGTTTGAAGAGCCGGTGGAGCGTATCCTTGAGGCCGTTCACGGCGTGCTGGAGCGCACCCCGCCCGAGCTGGTGGCCGATATCTCCGACAACGGCATCGTCATGACCGGCGGCGGCAGTCTGGTGGACGGCTTTGATAAGCTGATCACCGCTCGCACCGGCATCCACACCATGGTGGCCGAGGACGCCATCTCCTGCGTGGCCGAGGGCACCGGCAAGAGTTTGGATTCCCTGAACTCCATGACCGACGGCACGGTGAACCTGAGCCGCAGACGGCAGATGAACTGAGCTTCGCTCTGGTGCAAAATCTTGCGATTTTGCACCAATCAGGCTGCGGCCGACTGCGCGCGTCAGAAATGCGTTGCAAATTTTGACGGATGCTACGGCGGCATAGCCGCCGAGATCGGATGCTAAAAATATGCCACCGGCATATTTTCTTAACGCACCGACGTCAGAAAAATAATTGCAATACTTCACGCCTGCGGGCGTGAACTCTGCGAGGCTTTTTGATATCTCGATAGCGCGGCGCTGACAGTTTTACTATCATAGGAACGGCCATTTTGTGATGGCCGTTCTTTTTCATTTTTTCTTGACGATTGGGCAAAAATAGGCTAGTATGATGATAGCAAGTGCGGAATATATAGGTTCTGCTGTCAAATCTTATGAGGAGGCAATATCATGAAGTTTTCCAGCAAGGTTCTGAAATGCGGCCTGTCCCCCATGCGTAAGTTCCATCCCTACGCCGTGGCAGCCGAGGCAAAAGGCAAGAAGATCTATCATCTGAACATCGGCCAGCCGGACATCGAGACCCCCAAGGCTTACTTCGAGGCCGTGCGGCACTTTGACCTTCCGGTATTGGAATACGCGCCGTCTCCCGGCATCCCCGTACTGATCGACGCCATCCAGAAATACTATGACAACCTGAACATGCACTTTGAAAAGGGCGATATCCTCATCACCAACGGCGGCAGCGAGGCTTTGCAGATCACAATGAACTGCATTCTGGACGACGGTGACGAGATTCTGATCCCCGAGCCCTTCTATCCCAACTACTACACCATGGCCTATACCTGCGGCGCCACCATTCACCCCATCCCCACCTCTCCCCATGACGGCTATCACTATGCCGACCGGGCCAAGGTGGAGGCCGAGATCAACGAGCACACCCGCGCCATCATGGTCACCAACCCCGGCAACCCCACCGGTGCCGTGCTGACCCCCGAGGAGATGCGCATGATGGTGGACATCGCCAAGGAACACGACCTGTTCATCATCGGTGACGAGGCGTACCGTGAGTTCGTCTATGCCGGTGAGCCGCTCCAGTCCATGGGCCAGTTTGACGACGCTGCCGACAACGTGATCGTCATCGACACCGTGTCCAAGCGGTTCTCCGCCTGCGGCGCCCGCATCGGCTGCATGATCTCCCGCAACAAGGAGCTGATGGCCCAGGCCATGAAGTATGCCCAGTGCCGTCTGTCCGTTCCCACGCTGGATCAGATCGCCTCCGCCGCTCTGTACAGCGTCGGCCCCGAGTACTTCGCCGCCGTCCGCGACGAGTACAAGCTGCGCCGCGACACCGTCATGCGCAAGCTGAAGGAGATCCCCGGCGTAGTGTGCGAGTGCCCCAAGGGCGCGTTCTACGTCATGGCCGCCCTGCCGGTGGACGACGCCGACAAGTTCCAGATGTTCCTTCTGGAGGAGTTCGACGACCACGGCGACACCGTCATGTTCGCCCCCGGCGAGCCCTTCTACGCCACCCCCGGCAAGGGCAAGAATGAGATCCGTATCGCCTACGTCCTCAAGCAGGAGGATCTGGAGCGGGCCATGGATCTGCTGCGTCTGGGCATTGAGGCCTACAACAAGCGCTGAACTCTCTTACATACCCGCGAGGGCCGGTCAACTGACCGGCCCTCTTGCTTTTTTGCGGAAAAACGGGTACAATACCATGGAAAAACAAGCAGCGATAAGGAGCGTTTCATCATGGCATTTCAGGGTTATACCCAGCAGACGGTGGACTTTATGTGGGGCATCCGCTTCAACAATGAGCGGGGCTGGTTCATGGAGCACAAGGACGAATATATCAACAGCTTTCTTACCCCGACAAAGGAGCTGGGGGAGCAGGTGTATGACGCCATGCACGCCCTGCTGCCGGACGAGCCGCTGATGCTGAAGGTCTCCCGCATTTACCGGGACGCCCGGCGGCTGTTTGGCCGGGGGCCGTATAAGGATCATCTGTGGTGGTGCATCCGCACCGGCGACAAGGACTGGACAGGCCGTCCTACCTTCTGGTTTGAGCTGGGGCCGGATTATTACAGCTTCGGGCTGGGCTTCTGGTCGCCTGCGGCGGCGCTGATGGAGACCTTCCGCAAGCAGATCGACCAGCACCCGCAGGAGCTGGAGAAGCTGGTGCGGCAGTTCAGCAAGCAGAAGGTGTTCACGCTGGAGGGTCCGGAATATGCCCGCAGCAAGGGCCAGACCTCCGACCTTCTGCGGCCATGGTATCAGAAGAAGTCCCTCACCCTCCGCTGGGAGGGGCCGCTGGACGAGCGCATCTTCTCGCCCGCGCTGGCGGAGGATATCATTGAGGGGTTCAAAACGCTGGTGCCCTTTTACCACTATTTCAACGAGATCGTGGCGCTGACACCCCAGCAGGAGCGCGCCGGAAATGACGCATGACAAAAAAGAATGACGGCCGCAGCCGTCATTCTTTTTTATGTCACCATGTCGATGATCTCCTGCATGGAGAATTGCTCCTTGTAGTAGTTCAGCTGGCCGTCGATCAGCTCGTCCAGCACCCGCATGCCCAGCAGCTCTACCGGCGCCTTGTCATCCGTCAGGATGCAGTCGCCGCCGGTGTAGTCCTGCAAGCTCTGCGCCACCTTTCCCATCATGTCGGCGTATTTGGCGTTGCTCAGCCGCACCCGGTTCTCGTCAAAGGTCTGCCGCAAGCCGTCGCTATCGGTGCAGAACACCACTGTGTTGGTATTGGCCGGTACATTCACCGTATAGGTATGGGCGAACACGCTGGCCATGGTGTCGCACAGGTACTGATTGATAGAGCCGTCCTGAGCGGAGGTCATGTTCAGGTTCACCACCATGACGCCGCCGGGCTTCAAATGCCGCTGCACCTCAGTGAAGAACTCCACGCTGGACAGCTGGAAGGGAATGGTGATGTCCTGATAGGCGTCCACCATAATCACGTCAAACTGCTCCTGCGAGGCGGTCAGATAGGCGCGGCCATCCTCCACCGCCACCTCCACGCTGTCCGGCAGGCCGAAGTACTCCGTGGCGATATCGGCGATCTTCTGGTCGATCTCCGCGCCCTGTACCTTCACACCGGGGAAATACCGCACGCAGTAGCTGGCGTAGGTGCCGGAGCCCATACCAAGGATCATGACGCTGCGGCCGTCGTTTTCGCTGCCGTCCATGCCTGCCATGCAGGGCGCGGCCAGCGCGTAGTCATAGTACATGCCCGTCAGCTCCGCGTCCTTCCGCTGGATGGACTGGACGCCGAACAGCACGTTGGTGGACAGCACCGTGCGCTTGTCGTTGTCCTTCACCTGAAGGTAATTATAGATGGACTCGTCCTCCAGCGTGATATCGTTCTCCCAGAAAGCGAAGCTGTAGGTGGGCAGGGTGAAGCACAGTCCCGCGATGACCACCGCCGCCACGATGCCCTTGATCATCCGCTTCCGGGCAAAGGCGAAATATACGATGCCGATGGCCGCCAGCACTCCGGCGAAGATCAGGAACGTGGCCGCCGTACCCACGGCGGGGATGGTGATGAAGGTAGGCACAAAGGTGCCGATGATGCTGCCGATGGTGTTCAGGGCGTTGAGGCGGCCCACGGTCTTTCCGGTGTCGTCCAGATTATCCACCGTGAACTTGGTCAGCGACGGCGTCACCGTACCCAGCAGCACGCAGGGGAAGGCAAAGATCACCAGACACGCCGCCAGTGCCGCCCAGACAAGGAAATTCTTCGTCACGAAGGTGGCCAGCAGCAGGCTGACCCCGGCGATGAGCCACCGGCCCGCGAAGGGGATCAATGCAATCCAGATGGCGGCGATGAGGATGCGGCCATACAGCCTGTCCGGCGAGTTGGTCTTGTCCGCCAGCTTGCCGCCCCACAGGTTGCCGATGGCCATGGCGATCATGATAACGCCGATGATGACCGTCCACACGATCTGGGAGGAACTGAAATAGGGCGCCATCAAACGGCTCGCGCCCAGCTCCACCGCCATCACCGACACACCGGCGAAGAACTCGGTGATATACAGGAACCATTTATTCCGCATCAGTTTGTTTTCCATGCTGTGTACCTCCGGTTATTGATGGCAACAGTATACAGGCATAGGGCATGTTTGTCAAATCGGACGCAGCAGGAGAGCGCTCCCCGACGGGAAGCGCTCTCCTGCTTTTTGTGTATGAAGAATGGAAGGAAAATCAGACTTGATATATGCCAAACAAATAGCGGATCATTGCCTCGCAGAGTTCGCGTCCGCAGACGCGAAAAAATCAAATCATTTTTCTGACGTCGGTGCGCTAAGAAAATATGCCGGTGGCATATTTTTAGCATCCGATCTCGGCGGCTATGCCGCCGTAGCATCCGCTAATATTTGCAACGCATTTTGACGCGCGCAGTCGGCCGCAAACCTTTTTGGCAATGAAATCGTTAGATTTCATGCCAGTTATTTGATACCCATGGCCAGCTCCGCGATCTGGACGGTGTTGGTGGCGGCGCCCTTGCGCACCTGATCGCCGCAGCACCAGATGTTCAGGCCGTTGTCGCTGGTGAGATCGTCGCGGATACGGCCCACGAACACGATGTCCTGATCGGAGGTATCCAGCGGCATGGGGTACTGCTTATTGGCCAGATCGTCCACCAGACGGCAGCCCGCCGCCTTGGCAATGGCGGCCCTGGCGTCGGCCACGCTGATCTTCTCTCTGGTGCGCACCACGATGGACACGCTGTGGCTGCGGACCACGGGGACGCGGACGCAGGTACAGCTGACCTTCAGCTCCGGCAGGTGCAGGATCTTGCGGCCCTCGTTCTGCATTTTCATCTCCTCGGAGGTATAGCCCTCGAAGGCCTCTCCGCCGATCTGGGGGATGACATTATAGGCGATCTGATACTGGAACACCTTGGGCTGATAGCGCTCGCCCTTGCTGAGGGCATCCACCTCGGCCATCAGCTCAATGGGGCCGCCCGCACCTGCACCGCTGACCGCCTGATAGCTGGAAGCCACGATGCTCTCGATGGGGCTGATCTGGTTCAGGGCATTGATGGCCACCAGCGACACGATGGTGGTGCAGTTGGGGTTGGAGATGATGCCCTTGTGCCACTTCACATCCTCGGGGTTGATCTCGGGGATCACCAGCGGCACGTCCTTGTCCAGACGGAAGGCGCTGGAGTTGTCCACGAACACAGCCCCGGCCTTGACGATAGCTGGTGCGAACTGCTTGGCGATGTCGTTCTCCGCCGCGCCCAGCACAAGGTCGAGCCCCTGAAAGGCGCTGTCGGAGGCGGCCACCACCTGCACCTGACCGCCCCGGAAGGGCAGCACGCTGCCTGCGCTGCGGGCGCTGGCGATGGGACGCAGCTCCGCCACAGGGAAGTCACGCTCCTCCAGAATCTTCATCATTTCACGGCCCACCGCGCCGGTGGCGCCCAGAATACCTACACGAAACTGTTTCATTTTGCAACTTCCTCCTTTACAAAGCTGTCATACAGGACGCGAATGGCCTGTTCAAAGTCTTTTTCCTCCACGCCCACGATGATGTTCAGTTCCTCGGGGCCCTGAGTGATCATACGGATGTTGACGCCGTGCTCGCCCAGCTTGCTGAAGATCTTACCGGACACGCCCAGACGGAAGGCCATCTTCCGGCCTACCGCCGCCACCACGGCGATGTGCTCCGTCAGGCGGATGGCGTCAGGCTGCAGCTCCTGCTGGATCTCGCCCAGAATACTGTACAGGCAGGAGGACACCTTGGCGGCCTCCACCACCAGCGACACGGTGTCAATGCCGGAGGGCGCGTATTCCACGTTGATCTGATGCTTGGCCAGAATGGACAGCAGCTTCAGCAGGGAGCCTGCCTCAGAGGACATGCCGCTCTTGGCCACGGTGATGATGGAGAAGCCCTTCTTACCGGCGATACCGGTGATGAAGCTGTCGTCCTGCTCCTCGTCGTCGATGCTGCTGAGGATCATGGTGCCGTCATGGGCCGGATCGTTGGTGTTGCGGATGTTCAGGGGGATGTTCTTCTCCCGGACGGGGAACACGGTGCCCTCATGCAGTACCTGCGCGCCCAGATAGCTCAGCTCGCGCAGCTCGCTGTACGTCACGCGGCGGATGGGCGCGGGGTTCTCCACGATGCGGGGATCGGCCATCAGGATGCCGGACACGTCCGTCCAGTTCTCGTACACGTCGGCGTTCAGCGCCGCCGCCG
>USMI01000064.1 GCA_900555735.1 uncultured Eubacteriales bacterium
GCAGCAGGTTGGCCGCCAGCGCCAGCGCCAGCGCGTGGGTGCCGCAGGTGATCTGGGGCCGCACCAGCGCCGCCTCGGTGCCGAAGATACGGGCATAAATACGCTCCAGATTGTCCCGGCCGTCATCGTCGTAGCCGTAGCCGGTGGAGGGGTTGAAGTGCATGGCGGCCAGACGGTTCTCCTGCATGGCCTGTATCACCTTGGCCTGATTGTGCTCGGCCACGGCGTCGATGTGGGCGAACTGGGGCGCGATCTCCGTCAGCACTGCGGCACCGAAATCCAGTACCTTCTGGGAAACGCCCATCTGGGCGTACAGTTCATTGGTGGTCATATGTGTTCTCCTTACTGGCGTTCTTCCGGAAAGGTGACGCCGTTCCATTTCATCAGCACCCGGATGGGATAGTCCCGATCCAGATAGTTGCGGCTGAACCAATCATAGGTGGCTTGGGGCAGGTGTACCAGCTCCGGCGCGTCGCAGCGGAAGCGGTCAAAGGTGGTTTGGTCGCCGCTGAGCAGCGCCGCCGCCAGCTCCAGCTTCCCCTCGTTCATCAGCCGCTCCAGACAGCTGTCCATGATGACGGCACAGGAGCGCTCCTCGTCATCGGCATAGTCCTTCCGGTGGCCCAGCCAGTAGAGGAATTCCTCCGGGTCAAGATCCATGCGGGTGGTGATCTGGCTCAGCTTATAGAACGCCTTCCAATCCCGGCGCTTCAGCACGTCGATCAGGTACTGCACCAGTCCGTCGTCCATGGCCACGCAGTCCAGAAACACCTCGAAGGCGTGCTTGCCTGCGTCGGGGTCAGGCTCATCGGACGCTTCCGGCTGAGGGGGTTTCTCCTGCTGGGCGCTTTTCAGAAACGCCTGAAAGCCCGCCATGCCGTTGTCTCCGCTGAACAGCTCCTCCGGCAGCGTCTCGCCGTCCTGTGCGGCGCAGGCCCGGACGAAGTCCGCTGCGCCCATGGCGGCCAGCTGCTCCGTGATCTGGCGAGCGCGGCCCTCCTCGTCCTTCGCCGTCAGGGTGATGCCCGCCGGCGCGGGGCGCTTTCCCTCCAGCAGTTCGGTCATATACCGCAGATAGTAATCAAAAAGCTCCATAAAAGGCTCCTTCTTGCACATATTTCAACCAAAAATTTTATCACACAGCGGTTGTAATTGCAAGGAAATTCCGGTAAAATAGGGCGAAAAGGGGAGATGGCAGATGTATTTTGTATATATGCTCCTATGCCGGGGCGGCGTGTATTATACGGGGCTGGCGGCGGATGTGGAAAAGCGGTACCGGCAGCATCTGTCGGGCAAGGGCGCGAAATTTACCCGCTCCTATCCGCCGGAGGCCATCGCGGCGGTGTGGCGCTGCGGCGATAAGTCTACGGCGGCCAAGGTGGAATATGCCATCAAGAAGTATCTGACCCATCAGCAGAAGCAGCAGCTTGCCGCCGCGCCGGAGACGCTGGCGGCGCTGCTGCCGGAGACAGCGGCGTGGGATGTGGCGGCAGACAGGTGATAAAAAGAGTGCGTTCCAAAGGAACGCACTCTTTTTATCACGCTTTCAGTCCAGCAGCCAGACGGTCACGTTGCGGCGGCCCCACGACACGCAGTCCGCGTAGCTGGGGAACCAAACGTCAATCACGTTGCCCTTCATGCCACCGGTGTCCTCTACCTGTCCCATGCCATAGGACTGGATGAACATTCGGGAGTGGTAGGGAAAGGTCTTGGGATCGGCGGCAATGATGCCCAGTCCCACCGCGTGGCCGGTGGCGGTGGTCCATGCCGCGCCCTTCTCGCCGCCACTGTAATAGGCGGTGGAGTTGCAGACGAGCTTGTCATAATAGGTCATGCTGTAACCGGACTTGAACACCAGATAGCCGCCGGAGCGTCCACCGCCGTAGGGTACGTCACGCTCAATACGGTCGTCCTGCTCTACTTCCTTTACCAGACGGCCATAGACGATGATCTGTGCCTGAGCGGTACTGTCGCTGCGGTCCACCAGCACGGTATTGACCATCTCGCCGCTGCGGTATACGTCGTCATAGGTGTCGGTGGTGGTGCCGGGGGTGCCCTCCTGCAATATCACATGCTCGCCGTAGGGCAGCAGGTGGTCATACAGCACCTTGGTCTTGTAGGTGTCCACTGTGGTCTCGCGGCGGCGGCAGCGCAGCTCGTCGCTGATGTGGATCAGGGTCTTGAGACCGGTGTTGTTGACGCCGATCATCTCGTCCTTGCCCACATGAATGTCATAGCGCTCCAGCAGGTTCTGCACCGTTTCGGTATAGGACTCCACCGACAGCAGCTCGTCCCCGTGGCGGATCAGCACATCCTGTCCGGCGGACAGAATGATCTGGGCATCGCCTCCGGTGTCCTCCATGACACGCAGCGTGTCGCTCTCATAGGTGAAATCGGGATAGCCGTCCACCACCTCGGTGATCTCGTCGGTGACCACCAGATAGGTGTACGTTTCGCGGGTGGTGTCCGACAGACACCACGGCAGGGAGATCAGCAGGGCAAAGCCTCCGAATACCAGCCAGCGCAGCCAGACGTTGGCCTTCAGCCTGCCGAAGAAGCGGCGCAGGAACTGGTACTGGGGCAGCTCCCACACAGCCTTTTTCGTCCGCTGCCACCATGCTCTGGCGGAGCGCACCATGCGGGTGTTGAGAAACCATGCCCACAGCAGACGTCCGATCAGGGCGAATACGTCGCCCAGACGCCACCAGAACACCCGAAAGGCCCGCTTCAAGGCCCGTACCTCGTCCATCTCGCCGAAGATGCGGAGATTGTCTCCCATACAGCGCCAGGCGAACTTGATGTTGGGCCAAAGTTGTTGCAATCGTTCTTTCATAATACCTCGATGATATCCATTTGGCCGCTGCGGTAAACCGAAAGTGGGGCCGAAATGGAAAAATACGCCACAAAGTATAGCAGTTTCGGCAAAATTTGTCAAGTTTGCCCCACAGGAGCAAAAAAGCCGCCTCTTTGAGACGGCTTTTTAAGTGAAGAGATAAAAGAGAAAAGCGAAGAGTATCGGTATGCCGCTTTAGCGGCATACCGATTTCAAGCGTGTTATGGGGTGGGAGTGTCATCCTGTACGTCTGCCTTTGCCGCTTCCCTTTTGCGCATGGCACGGCGTACCTCGTCATAGATCACGGCACAGACGGGCACACCCAGCAGCATACCGGCGATGCCGCCCAGACCGCTGCCTACAATAACGGCGAAGAACACCCAGATACCCGGCAGGCCCACGGATTTGCCCACCACATGGGGATAGATCAGGTTGCCCTCGATCTGCTGCAGGACGATCAGGAACACCACGAACCAGATGGCCTGCATGAACGACGACGGCAGGATCAGCAGCGCGCCTACGATAGCGCCGATCCACGAGCCCAGAATGGGGATCAGGGCGGTGACGCCCACCAGCACGGCGATGACCGGCGCGAAGGGCAGGCGGAGGATCAGCATTCCCAGAAAGACCAGCGTACCCAGAATGACGGCTTCGATGGTCTGGCCGGTGACGAACTGGGAGAAGGTGCGGCTGACCCGGCTGAGGAACGCCAGAAACGGCGTGACCCGCTTTTCCGGAAAAACGGCATACAGCAGCCGCTTGATCTGGCGGCCCAGCGTCTCCTTCTGGGCCAGAATGTATACGGAGAACACCACGCCCATCAGCAGATTCACCACCGCCGACAGCACCGATGTGGTGACGCTGATGGTGGTATTCAGCAGGGCCGAGCCGCCCTTGGCCAGCAGGTCGGTGATCTTGGTCAGGAGGTCGTTCTTGCCAAGGTCGATCTCCGGCAGAGTGATGGCGTATTGCTCCAGCGTGGCGCGCAGGTCGTCATACCGCACATCCAGCGTTTTGACATAGGCGGAGATGGTATTCACCATATCCACCACCGTGCTGCCCAGCTTGGGGATCACCACGAAGCATACAGCGAAGATGATGCCTAGCACAATGAGAAAGCTCAGCAGCAGACAGATGGGCCGCCGCAGCTTTTTTACGATGGGCCTGCTGTTTTCCTTCAGAAACAGCTTGTCCCACAGCCGCTCCAGCGGCGACAGCAGCAGATTCAGCACAAAGGCGAGGATCAGGCCGATGAGGATGGGGGACAGGATACCCAGAATGGTGTCCAGAATATTCAGCAGCAGGTCGAAGTGGTTCACCAGCCACCACACCAGCGTAACGCCGCAGGCGATCAGCAGCACATTGCGTATGGTTTTTCGGTTCAGTTCCAGAAGGCGTCACTCATTTCGTCATAATATCTGATTTCCAGTATACCACGCTTTTTGTTAATATTGGGTGAAGGTTTTGTAAACGATGGCTTATTTTGCCTGCTCCGCCGCGGCCAGTGCGTTGGTCAGGGCAGCGAAGTCCTGAAGCGTCAGCCGTTCGCCCCGGACAGCGGCGGGTAAGCCGCAGACGGTGACGATCTCCGCCAGCTGCTCCTTGGGCAGCTGATAGCCGGTTTGCAGGGAGTTCACCAGCGTTTTGCGCCGCAGGGCAAAGGCGGCCTTCACCGTCCGCCACAGGGCGGCCTCGGACACCACCTCCACCGGCGGAGATTTCCGCACGGGGCAGTGGATCACGGCGGAGGTGACCTTGGGGGCCGGCAGGAAGCAGGAGGGCGGCACGGTGAACAGCAGCTCCGGCGCGGTGTAGTACTGCATCAGCACGGTAAACGCGCCGTACTCCGCCGTTCCGGCCCGGGCGCAGATGCGCTCCGCCACCTCCTTCTGGATCAGCACCGTGAGACTGTCGAAGCAGCGGCTCTCCACGCACTTGGTCAACACGGGGGTGGTGATGTTATAGGGCAGATTGGCGCACAGAATGGGCCGCAGCCCGGCAAAATGCTCCCGGATCACCTGGGGAAAGTCCAGCTTCATGGTGTCGCCCTCGATGAGGGTGAAGGTTTCGGCATTCGCCATGGTCTCCCGCAGCACGGGATAGAGCCGCTCATCCAGCTCCACCGAAACCACCTTACCCGCACGGCGCACCAGCTGTGCCGTCAGCGGGCCGATGCCGGGGCCGATCTCCAGCACGCCGGTGTGTTCATCCGCGCCGCTGGCGTCGGCAATATCGCGGGGCACCCAGCCCTCAATGAGAAAATTCTGGCCCATGGCCTTGGAAAAACGGAAGCCGTGGCGCTCCAGAAGCGCCTGTATCTCCCGGCGGTCGCAAAGATCCATCGTTGTCGCTCCTTCGGTTTGGTGGGTCTACTATACCAGAAATCACGGGGCTTGGCAAGGGCAACACCCACTTGCGCATGCTCTCGGATTCTGCTACAATGAGGATACCAAAGGAAAGGAGCGATCCCATGAAGCTATATTTCAAGCAGCGGATGTTCTCGTGGTTCGACAGCTACGATATCTACTATATGAACGGACCGGAGGAGACCGGCGCCGTGGCCTTTACCGTGGAGGGCAAGCTGGCATGGGGCCATTGTCTCCACATCCTTGACCCGCAGGGCCGCCATATCGCCACTGTACAGCAGCAGGTGCTGACCTTTCTGCCGAAGTTTGATATGTATGTGGGCGATGAATATGTAGGCACCATCCGGAAGGAATTCACCTTCCTGCGGCCTTCCTTCAACCTGGATTACAACGGCTGGCGGGTGGAGGGCAGCTTTATGGAGTGGGACTACACCATTCTGGACGGCGCGGGCCGACAGGTGGCCGCCGTATCCAAGGAGCTGTTCCACTGGACGGACACCTATGTGATCGATGTGGCGGATGAGCGGGACGCCCTGTATGCCCTGATGGTGGTGCTGGCCATCGACGCGGAGAAGTGCTCCCGGAACTGAATATTTACGGTAAGGCTCCCTTTCACAAGGGAGCCTTGCTTTTTTCTTGACAACGGCGGGTGACTGTGCTACAATGTGCAAAAGTAAGAAAAGTCATACTTTTGAAATGGAGTGATACCATGAAAAGCACAAGACGGGACGACCGGCACTATATGAGCTCGGTGCGGGTGGGGCCCAAGGGCCAGATCGTGATCCCCAAGGAGGCCCGGGAGATGTTCGGCATCGAGCCGGGGGATATGCTGGTGCTGCTGGCGGACAAGAAGCGGGGCATCGCTTTGCAGACGCCGGAAAAGCTGCATCCCATGCTGAAGCAGGTCTTTGACGGTATACCTGAGGATGGGGAGGACGAGGAATGAACGCATTGGAGGTACGGGGCCTTTGCAAGACCTACCCCGCCTTTACGCTGAAGGATGTGTCCTTCGACGTGCCGCAGGGCGCGGTGGTGGGCTTCATCGGCCGCAACGGCGCGGGCAAATCCACCACGCTGAAATCCATTCTGGGACTGGTACATCCTGACGGCGGCGACGTCCGTTTTTTCGGCCAGGATGTGCGGCAGCATGAGCGGGAATTCAAGGAGCAGATCGGCGTGGTGCTGGGCGGCATCGACTTCTATCCCAAGAAGAAGGTCGGTACCATTACCGACGTGACCCGGCGGTTTTACAGCAGCTGGGACGAGACGAAGTACCGGCACTATCTGGAGCTGTTCGGCATCGACGAGACGAAGCGGGTGGATCAGCTGTCCAGCGGCATGAAGGTGAAGTATCTGCTGGCGCTGGCGCTGAGCCATAATGCCAGACTGCTGATTCTGGACGAACCCACCAGCGGCCTTGACCCCGTGTCCCGTGACGAGCTGGTGGAGCTGTTCCGGGCCATCGTGGCGGACGGCCAGCGGAGTATTCTGTTCTCCACCCACATTACGTCCGATCTGGAGAAGTGCGCCAGCCATATCACCTTTATCAAGGATGGCGAAATTTTCCATAGCTCCACCGTGGCGGAGTTCATGGCGGTCTACGCCGACCGGGGCGCCACGCTGGAGGATATCATCGTTTCCGTGGAGAGGAGGGGACTGGATGAAAGCGCTATTATATAAGCAGCTGCGGCTGGTGTGCCATCCCATGACGCCGGTGTTCTGCCTGTTCGGCATTATGGTGCTGATCCCCAACTATCCCTATACCATCATCTTTTTCTATGTGATGCTGGGCCTGTTCTTCACCTTCCTGAACGTCCGGGAGCAGAAGGACATCTACTATTCCGCCATCCTGCCGGTACCCAAGCGGGACACGGTGAAGGCGGGCTGCGTGCTGACGGCGCTGGTGGAGCTGCTGTCGCTGGCGGTGCTGGTGCCCTGCGCGCTGCTGGCAGTGCGCTTGCAGCCGGGCAAGGACAATCTGGTGGGCATGGATCCCAATCTGGCGCTGTTCGCGGCGGGCTTCCTGATGTACGCGGTGTTCAACGCGGTGTTCCTGACCGACTTTTACCGCAGCGGCTATAAGGTAGGCGTGGCCTTCGTCAAGGCGCTGATCCCCGTGACGCTGCTGATGATCGTGTGCGAGGCGCTGCCCCATTTCCCGATGCTGACATGGCTGGACGATCTGGACGGCGCGACCCAGCTGCGGCTGCTGCCGGCGCTGATCGTCAGCGCCGTGATATACGGGTTGGGCATGCTGCTGACCTTCCGGAAAGCGGCAAAGCTGTATGAAAAAGTGGATCTGTGAAAAGACAGGAGACCGGAGTTCAGCTCCGGTCTCCTGCTTTCATGTGATCCAATAGGGAAGCTGCGGCAATTCGCCCTCAGGCAGAGGGACGACCACATCGGTTCGTTTTGGCCCGTATAAGGCCTTATGCCATGCCATGATTTCCGGAAGCGGCGCATCGGCGTGCAGCAGCAGCGCCTGCCACGCCATACCGCAGGTGGCCATCCGATAGGCGGGTACGAAGCCATTGCGGATATAGAAGGCAATACGCCGCTGCCGCAGGGCGTTTTCGCCCGGGTCGCCATCCGGGATCGGCAGCTCTGCTTCCGTGACCAGTGTCCGTCCCTGGGCACTGAGATAGGATAGGATTCGGCTGCCTAAGCCTTCGGAACGGCGGCTGCGGGTCACGCCCAGATAATCTAACAGCACAAGGGGAACGGCGTTGCTTTTCCACAGCGCGGCATACCCCAGAAGCCGATCAGCGTCAAAAAGCCCCCACACCTCATAACGTCCGTCCGCGATCATATGCAGAATGTCGGGGAGTGGTTTGCGCTCCTGTGGGATGAAGGCCTCGGATAACTCGTCGGCATGCCAAAGGGGAATTTCCTGTGCCGTTAATGGGCGGAATGTTATCATAGCTTTTCCTCCTTGATGAGAGACAGCATATCCTCCGGTATTGGCGCGGCGATATGGAGCGATTCCTTTGTCAGGGGGTGCCGCAGCCACAGCTCATAGCTGTGCAGCGCCGGACGGGCGATGAGAGCCTTATCCTCCGCGCCGTAGAGCCAGTCGCCGGTGAGGGGACAGCCGATGGCGGCCATGTGGAGGCGAAGCTGATGGGTGCGGCCGGTGACGGGCCGCAGCCGCAGCAGGGCGCGGCCATGGGACACGGACAGGACCTCGTACTCCGTGCGGGAGGGCAGGCCCTCCGGGTCGATGCTGCGCTTGAGCAGCGACCCCGGCTGGCGGCTGATGGGCAGGTCGATGGTTCCGGCGGGCAGCTGGGGTACGCCGTCGCAGATGCCGCGATACTCCCGGCGGAAGTCGTCCGTGTGGAGGATGGCCATGCACCGCTGGTGCATATAGCCGTTCTTGGCCACGACCATCACACCGGTGACGCCCCGATCCAGCCGGTTCACCGGATGGAAGGTGTCGCAGCCCAGATAGTGGGCCACCGCTCCCGCCACGGTAACGGTCTCCTCCGTCAGCGCCGCCGAGTGGACGGTGAGCCCGGCAGGCTTATTCAGGATCAGCAGATCCTCGTCCTCCCAAAGGATGTCCAGCGGATAGTACACCGGAATGACAGGGCTTTCCGCAGGCGGGTCGGACACATCCGCCGTCAGCACGTCGCTCTCATGGGCTATGGCCCGGACGGTGACGGGTCTGCCGTTCAGCAGAATGGCGTTCTCCCGCCACTTGAGGGATTTCAGCAGCGAGGAGGACAGGCCCAGCTCCTGCCGCAGCAGATGCTTCACCGTCTGGCCGGACAGCGCCGACGTGATGGGCAGGGTCAGAATACGCACGGACGGGCCTCCTCTCAAAAATTTGTTCAAATACAGTATAGCACAATGAGAGAAAATATGATAGACTATATCGACATTATCCCATATGAACTCAGAACGGAGAAAGGACGATAAAATTATGGCTTCTAAGGTTTATTTTGCCGATCTGCGTGCCGATTATCATGAAAATTTGCAGCAAAAGCTGACGCGCCTGATGAAAACGGCGGGGATGGGCGATATTGATTTTAACGAGAAGTTTGTGGCCATCAAGCTGCATTTTGGTGAGCCGGGCAATCTGGCCTATCTGCGGCCCAACTGGGCCAAGACCGTGGCGGACTTTGTGAAGGAGCGGGGCGGCAAGCCCTTCCTGACCGACTGCAACACCCTGTATGTGGGCGGCCGGAAGAACGCGCTGGATCATATGGACAGCGCCATGGTCAACGGCTTCAACTACATGACCACCGGATGTCAGATCATCATTGCCGACGGCCTGAAGGGCAACGACGAGGTAGAGGTGCCGGTTGTGGGCGGCGAATATGTGAAGAACGCCAAGATCGGCCGGGCCGTTATGGACG
>USMI01000065.1 GCA_900555735.1 uncultured Eubacteriales bacterium
CCATTACCCGCGGCGGCCGCATCTATATGGGCTGGTATGCGGGCGGCACAGGCGAACCGCACATGGACAACTTCAATCTGCTGGTACGCAGCGACGACCTAGGCGAAACCTGGAGCAAACCTCTGCTGGTCATTCCCAGCGACCGGGAGCGCTGGGTGCACGCGCTGGACATCCAGCTGTGGACCGCGCCGGACGGACGGCTGTTCCGCAATCACACGGGCAACCCCGGCATGGCGAAGGGCGGCAGTGGTGACATTCTCTCCGGCATGGTGGTGAGCCTGCTGGGACAGGGGATGGAACCGTTCGACGCCTGCTGCGCCGCCGTGTACTGCCATGGCCTTGCCGGTGACCGGGCCGCCGCGCGGCTGGGGGAGCGGGGCATGTCGCCCGCTGACCTGCTGGCGGAGCTGCCCCATGCCTTCCAAGAAATAGAACAGGGATGATTGGGAAGCCTTCCGAGCTTATATTCGGAGGGAGATACCATGAAACGCATCGTTGCCATGCTGCTGTGTCTGCTGCTGCCGCTGTGCGGCGGCTGCGGCAAAAAAAGCAGTGCCGCGGCTGATATTCAGGAGCAGTACAGCCGCATCGCCGCCGCCAAAATGGAGGCGGAGGTCATCTTTCACATGCCGCAGGAGGACCGCGCCTTTACCCTGCAATGCGACTTCACACCCCAGAAGTCCACTGTCACAGTGACAGCGCCGGAAACCGTCAAGGGAGTCACCGCCACCATCGGGGAGGACGGTGTCGCCGTGATCTACGACGGCGCGGTGCTGTCGGCGGGTAAGACGGAGGACGTGGGGCCGGTCAACAGCCTGCCCTTCCTGCTGCATACCATCGGCGGCGCCTACCTGCTGGAGGAGGGCCGCGAAACGCTGGAGGATACGGACTGCTATCGCCTGACGCTGGACACCACCGCCGCGGGCACGGCGGTCACCTGCACCGCGTGGGTGGACGCGGAGACGCTGCTGCCCCGTTACGCGGAGTTTTCCGCCGACGGCACGGTGCTGGTGTCGGTGAAACTGCTGTCCTTTTCCTGTACATTGAACGAACCGGAAAACTGACCTCATCAATTGATGGTACAAGGAGGAAATACAGATGGAATCTACACTGAGGAGAACATGGGCCGAGATCGACCTTGACGCGCTGGCTCATAACTATAAGACCCTGCGTGCCCACATCGGCCCCAACGTAAAATTTCTGGGGGTGGTGAAGGCGGACGGCTACGGCCACGGCGCCGTGCAGGTGTCCCGCACGCTGGAAAGGCTGGGCGCGGACTATCTGGCGGTGTCCAGCATCGACGAGGCCATGGAGCTGCGCCATAACGGCATCGCCATGCCCATCCTGATCCTTGGCCACACGCCCCATGAGCAGGTGAAGAACCTTATCGATCTGCACATCACGCAGGCGGTGACCTGCGCCGCCAAGGCGGAGGAGTACAGCGCCGAAGCCGTCAAATGCGGCGGTACGCTGAAGGTGCATATCAAGGTGGATACCGGCATGTCCCGTCTGGGCTATCTGTGCGGCGGCGATATGTTCGATACCGGTGTGGAGGGCATTTGTCAGGCCTGCACCGCGCCGGGACTGGAGGCGGAGGGCATCTTCACCCACTTTGCCGTGGCCGACGAGCCGGACGCAGACAGCCGTGCCTATACGCAGGCGCAGTTTGATCTGTTCCGCCGTGTCATCGCCGCCGTGGAGCAGCGGCTGGGCAAGCCCTTTGCCATCCGCCACTGCGCCAACTCCGGCGCGGTGGCCGCATGGCCGGAGACGTATCTGGACATGGTACGTCCCGGCATCCTGCTGTACGGCTGCACCGGGGCGGCCAAGGAGCTGGGCCTTGTGCCGGTCATGACCCTCAAGACCACCATCAGCACCATCAAAACCTATGAGCCGGGTGTGGACATCAGCTATGGACGGCTCTTTACCACGCCCCGCACCACCCGCATGGGCGTGGTGCCCTACGGCTATGCCGACGGCTTCTTCCGGGTGCTGTCCGACCGCTGCGCCATGATGACGGCGGATGGACCTGCACCCCAGCGGGGCCGCATCTGCATGGATATGTCCATGATCGACCTGACGGAGCTGCCCGGCGTGCAGGTGGGGGACGAGGTGGAGGTGTTTGGCCGCCGCGCCCGCGTGGATGATCTGGCGGCGCTGGCGGACACCATCCCCTATGAGCTGACCTGCGCCGTCAGCAAGCGTGTGCCCCGCGTCTATCTGCAAAACGGCAAAGTGGTGGAAAAGGAACTGCTGCTGAGAATGTAAGTGCATAGCAATAAAAAGAGACGGCGCAAGCCGTCTCTTTTTATTGCTTATGTAGGTTAGCGGAAGATCTCGCCCACGGTGGGGTTGTTGGCAGCCTGAGACTCGTCGGTGTCGATGTGCATGGTGGTAGCACCGCCCACGTTGACGCGAACGACCACGTCGTTGAAGATCAGCTTACGGCCTTCGCCGCCGCAGGCCACCTTGATGATCTCGCCGTTCTTGATGCCCATTTCAGCGGCGTCCTCTTCGGTAACGTGCAGGTGACGCTTGGCGATGATGACGCCCTCGGTCAGATCCAGCTCGCCCTTGGGCCCGATTAGCTTACATGCGCCGGAGCCCTTCACGTCGCCGCTCTCACGGATAGGAGCGTCGATGCCCAGCGTGCGGGCGTCAGTGGCGGAGATCTCCACCTGATCGGCCTTGCGGGTGGGGCCGAGGATGGACACGTTGGCCATTTCCTTCTTGGGGCCAACGATGGTCAGACGCTCATTGCTGGCGTACTGGCCGGGGTAGGACAGGGGCTTGCGGATGGTCAGCTGATAGCCCTCGCCAAACAGCTTCTCTACGGATTCCTGCGTCAGATGGATGTGACGGGCAGATGTTTCGATCATGAAAGACATGGTGATTTTCCTCCTCTTACACGGTACTGTGCCGCGCAGTTTTGCGCAGATATTGTATCATACCCTGACAGTGGTTGCAAGAGGGGAAGCACATATATCGCTGCAGAATACGCCAGAACAAGAAGAAATACTAATGTGTAACATATAAAATTAGATATTTACTTATGACTTGATCGGAGGTATAATCAACAACTGGGTGTCTTGAAAAAGGACGCTAATGGTAGAAATAAGTACTCAAATATGATAGAATATAACAGGAGGCAGTTATGGCGAATTGTGCGATCGTGGGTATCAACTGGGGCGACGAGGGTAAGGGCCGCATGGTGGATTACCTGACAGAGCAGTATGACGTGGTGGTGCGGTATCAGGGCGGCGGCAACGCCGGTCATACCGTGATCAATGACATGGGCAAGTTTGCGCTGCACCTGCTGCCCTCCGGCATCTTCCGCAAGGGCGTGATGAACGTGCTGGGCAATGGTGTTGCCATGGACTGCGAGAATCTGATCGACGAGATCGAGACGCTCCGCGCCGGTGGTGTGGCCATTTCCCCGGAAAACCTGATGGTCAGCGACCGGGCGTCCCTGCTGCTGCCGTGGCACCGCGAGCTGGACGCGCTGGAGGAGGCCCGCCTCAAGGATAAGAAGTACGGCTCCACCAAGCAGGGCATCGCGCCGTTCTATTCCGATAAGTATCAGAAGAAAACCATTCAGGCCGGTGAGCTGCTGCACCCTGAGCATCTGAAGGCCCATCTGCAGGATCTGCTGGAGTGGAAGAACCTGATCCTGCGTGAGGTCTACGGCGCGGAGGGCTACACCATGGAGCAGATGCTGGAGTGGCTGGATCGCTTCGGCGGTCAGGTCCGTCCCTATGTGGCCGACACGGGCCGCTATCTGCGTAAGGCGCAGGCCGAGGGCAAGTCCATCCTGTTCGAGGGCCAGCTGGGCGCGCTGCGGGATCTGGACTACGGTATCTATCCCTATACCACCTCCTCCAACACCATCGCCGCCTACGCCCCTGTGGGCGCCGGTCTGCCTACCGCCAGAATTGACGAGGTAGTGGGCGTGGTGAAGGCCTATTCCTCCTGCGTGGGCGAAGGCCCCTTCACCTGCGAGTGGTTCGGCGAGGATGCCGAGAAGCTCCGCGAGGCCGGTGCCGAGTACGGTGCCAAGACCGGCCGTCCCCGCCGCGTTGGCCCCATTGATCTGGTGGCTACCCGCTACGGTGTGGAGGTGCAGGGCGCGACGAACATCGCCCTGACCAAGCTGGACATTCTCAGCTATATGGCCGAGATCCCCGTCTGCGCCGCCTATGAGCTGGATGGTCAGGTCATCCATGATTTCCCCTTCCCCGCAGTACTGGAGCAGGCAAAGCCCGTGATGGAGTACCGTCCCGGCTGGCAGTGCGATATCTCCGGTGTACGCACCTGGGAGGAGCTGCCTCAGGCCGCCCGTGACTATGTGGAGTATGTGGAAAAGGCCATCGGATGCCACATCGGCTATGTCTCCGTGGGCGCCGAGCGGGAGAGCCTGATCGTCCGGTAAAGATTGCCTCGCGCTCGGAAGCGCGAAATACCCCAACCCATTCCAATCATGCCGCCTGCGGCGGCATACCGCAGCTTTTCACTTTTCTCTCTTCACTCTTCACTTCTCAGGAGGCCATCCTATGTCCCACTCCACCTACCAGTCCCCGCTGGCGTCCCGTTACGCCTCGCAATATATGCTGTACCTGTTCTCACCGGACAGCCGCTTTCAGACATGGCGGCGGCTGTGGACGGCGCTGGCCCGCGCCCAGCAGCAGCTGGGCCTGCCCATCACGGAGCAGCAGGTGGCGGAGCTGGAGGCCCATATCACCGACATCGACTATGACGTGGCCGCTCAGCGTGAACGGGAGGTGCGCCATGACGTAATGGCCCATGTCTATACCTACGGCAAGGCCGCGCCCTCTGCGGCGGGCATCATCCATCTGGGCGCTACCAGCTGCTATGTCACCGATAATGCCGATCTGATCCTGTACCGGGACGGCCTGAAATACCTGCGGACACAGCTGCTGGCGGTGCTGGCCAATCTGGCGGCGTTCGCCAAGCGCTACGCTGCCACGCCCACCTTGGGCTATACCCATTATCAGCCTGCCCAGCCTGTCACGGTGGGCAAGCGGGCGACGCTGTGGATGCAGGATTTCCTCAGTGATGTGGAGGAGCTGGATGCGCTGATGTCCGGCATGAAGTTCCTCGGCTGCCGCGGCACCACCGGCACGGAGGCCAGCTTCATGGATCTCTTTGACGGCGACGAGGAGAAGATCGACGAGATGAACCGCCGTATCGCCGCTGAGTTCGGCTTTGCCGAGTGCTTCCCGGTGTGCGGCCAGACCTATCCCCGGAAGGTGGACAGCCGCATCCTGAACTGCCTCAGCTCCATCGCCCAGAGCGCCTACCGCATGGCCAACGACATCCGCCTTTTACAGCATGACCGGCAGGTAGAGGAGCCCTTCGAGGACAGCCAGATCGGCTCCTCGGCCATGGCCTACAAGCGCAACCCCATGCGCTGTGAGCGCATCTGCTCCCTGAGCCGCTATCTGATGGCCGACGCCATGAACGCGCCGCTGACCGCCTCTGTCCAGTGGATGGAGCGGACGCTGGACGACTCCGCTAACCGCCGCATCTCTATGCCGGAGGGCTTCCTGTGTGCCGACGCGGTGCTGCGGCTGTGCCAGAACGTGACGAACGGCCTTCATGTCAACGAGACCGTGGTGGACCGCACGCTGCGGGAGTATCTGCCCTTCATGGCCACCGAGGATCTGATGATGGAGGCGGTGAAGCGGGGCGGCGACCGCCAGCAGCTTCATGAGATCATCCGCCGCCACTCCATGGCCGCCACCGCCCGCATGAAGGAGGGCCAGTCCTGCGATCTGCTGGATCGTCTGGCGGGCGACCCCGCCTTCGGCATGACCCGTCAGGAGCTGGACGCCCTGATGGAGCCCCAGCGGTACATTGGCCGCTGTCCGCAGCAGGTAGCGCGCTTTCTGGAGCGCTGCGCGCCGCTGCTGACGGAAGCCCGTTCCGCCGACGGCAATATCACCCTGTAACGAAAGAACGCCATCTCAGCGAGATGGCGTTCTTTTTTATACCATTTTTTCCGGCTGCACCAGCGCGTCGTATTCCTCCGGTGTCAGGCAGCCGTCCTCAACTACCGCCTGCCGCAGGGTCAAGCCCTCGCGGTGGGCTTTTTTGGCCAGCGCCGCCGCCTTTTCGTAGCCCAGCTTGGGCGTCAGGCACGTCACCAGCATCAGTGAACGGTTCAGGTTTTCCGTCATGGCCGCCTCGTCCGGCTCGATGCCTGTTACGCAGCGGAGACGGAAGGAGTCCATCACATCGCCCAGCAGCCGGGCCGACAGCAGGAAGTTATAGGCGCATACCGGCTGGAACACGTTCAGCTGGAAGTTGCCCTGCGACGCCGCCACGCTGATGGCGGTGTCGCTGCCCATTACCTGCACCGCCGCCATGGTGACGGCCTCGCACTGGGTGGGATTCACCTTTCCGGGCATGATGCTGCTGCCCGGTTCGTTCTCCGGAATGTGCAGCTCGCCCAGACCGCACCGTGGGCCGCTGGCCTCCCAGCGGATGTCGTTGGCGATCTTCATCAGGTTGCAGGCCAGTGCTTTCATGGCCCCGTGGGCAAATACCAGCGCGTCCTTGGCGGTCAGGGCGTGGAATTTGTTGCCGTCCGGTACGAACTGCGTTCCCGTCAGCGCCGTCAGCCGGTTGCATACCATCCGGTCATAGCCCTCCGGCGCGTTCAATCCGGTGCCTACGGCGGTGCCGCCGAGCGCGAGTTCTTTAAGCGAGGGCAGCGTCAGTTTGATCTGCTGCTCGGTTTTTTCGATCATCGCTCTCCAGCCGCTTATTTCCTGCGAGAAAGCGACGGGGACTGCGTCCTGAAGATGCGTTCTGCCGCTCTTTACTATTCCTTGGTTTTCCTCTTCGAGGCGTTTGAAGGTGGCGATAAGCTTTTCCGTTGCGGGGAACAGCTTGTCCTCTATCGCGGTTACCGCAGCTATATGCATTGCGGTGGGGAAAGTGTCATTGGAGCTTTGGCTCTTGTTGATGTCGTCGTTGGGGTGCAGCAGCTTTTTGCCTGCGATTTCGTTACCGCGATTTGCGATGACTTCGTTGGCGTTCATGTTGGACTGAGTGCCGCTTCCGGTCTGCCATACGACCAACGGGAAATGCTGGTTGAGCTTGCCGGAAATAACTTCGTCGCAAGCCTTTACGATTGCGTCGAGCTTTTCCTCGGGCAGTTTGCCCAGCTCGTAGTTTGCCTGAGCGGCTGCTTTTTTGAGAATACCGAACGCATGAGTAATTTCGCGGGGCATAATCTCGCCGCCGATGCGGAAGTTTTCGTAGCTTCTCTCGGTCTGGGCAGCCCAATATTTATCGGCGGGGACTTTCATCTCGCCCATTGTATCTTTTTCTATACGATATTCCATGAATATAAACTCTCCGGTTGAAAATTAAAGACCGACCTGTTCGATGGTTGCTTTAAGCACGTTTGCGCTGTTTAAAAGCTTTGCTTTTTCTTCTTCGGTGAGAGTGGGGTTGATTTTTCCGCAGATACCCTTTCTTCCTACGATGTTGAGCGTGCTGAGGCAGACGTTTTCGATGCCGTATTCGCCGTGCATCATGCTGGAAACGGTGAGTGCGGTGTTGGATCCGCTGAGCACCGCCTTTACGATATAGCATACGGTGGAAGCGATTGCGTAGAAGGTTGCGCCCTTACGAGCGATGACTCTCGCGCCCGATTCGCGGACGTACTTCTCGATTTCGGGAATGTCGATTTTGGTGGTGAGCATTGCGTTGCTTTCGACCGCTTTCTGATAGTCGTCTACGGGCATACCAGCAATTCTCGCAAGCGACCAGGGGCAGAAGCCGGAATCGCCGTGTTCGCCGAACATATAGGCGTGGATGTTGCCCACTTCCAGTCCGCAGTATTCCGCGATACGAGAACGAAGTCTTGCGGTGTCGATGATGGCTCCCGATCCGATGATTCTGCTTTCGGGAACGCCGGAAAGCTTGCAGAAGCTGTAAGTAAGAATGTCGACGGGGTTGGAGACCATGATATAAACCGCGTTGGGAGCAACTTTGGTTATTTCGGGAATAATGGCCTTCTGAATTTCGATGTTGGTTTTGATAAGGTCGAGACGCGACTGTCCGGGCTTTCTTGCTATACCCGAGGTGATGACGACGATATCCGAATCTTTTGCGTCTTCGTAGTTACCGGCATAGACAATGCAGCTGCTGTCGTAGGAAAGACCCTGACGAATATCCTGCGCTTCGCCCATGGCTCTGTCGCCGTTGATGTCGATAATGACGATTTCCGAGCCCAGCCCTCTGCAGGTCAGCGAGTACGCAATGGTCGAGCCGACTCTTCCGCTACCGATAATTGTAATCTTACTCATAAGTTTTTATTGCCTCCTCTGGCGGTAAAATTTTTTTCTTTTTCCGATTAACAAGTCTTTGCCGGACGTTGCCGCCGCACGGACTTTTTATCTTATTTATTATACCATTTTCCGGGCGCATTTGCAAGCAAATTTTATTCGTTTCCAAGAGTATCGATACAAATATATCGTTTGTTCGGCGGTTTTGTCCTACTATTTTTATATGGCACATTATCAAAAGTGATATGTTGGGGCGATTTTCGGTTTATTTCGGGATAATTGCAAAAATAAGGACGGGCGGTAGCGGCAAAAAACATCATATTACGGCAAAATTCTACATATAAATGTATAAAACATCGGCTTTCACGGGAGGGCGTCAATTTTATGATAATCGAAACGTTGCTTTCTTTCTTTTCCGGCATATTCTGTTTTTCTGCATACGTCAGCGGCGGCGGGTCATTTCCTCCGCCTCTTTCCGCCGAGGAAGAACGAGAGTGTATTTACGCTTGCAAAAAAGGCGACATGAAGGCGCGGGAAAAGCTTATAAAGCACAATCTGCGCCTTGTTGCTCACGTGGTTAAAAAGTATTCGCTTGCGGGAGAAGCGGACGACCTTATTTCCATAGGCACCATGGGGCTTATAAAGGGCATAGAAACGTACGAATTCGGAAAAGGTTCGCTGCTGGCGACTTATGCGGCGAAGTGCATCGACAACGAAATTCTGATGTACATACGAGCAAACAAAAAGCGGCGCGGCGACGTTTCGCTGTCCGACCCTGCGGGTGTGGACAAAGACGGCAACGAAATTACGCTTATGGACGTCATTCCCTCTCCCGACGAAGGCGTTTTTACGCGGGTGGAAAACGCCGTTACGATAGGTCAGATAGAAGAAATAATGAAGTACCATCTGAAACCGCGCGAGAGAAAAGTCATGGAGATGAGATACGGACTGAACGGGCAAAGCGCACACACTCAGCTGGAAGTTGCCGAAAAACTGGACATATCGCGCTCGTACGTGTCGAGAATAGAAAAAAAAGCAATACGTAAAATATCCGATTTTATACTCTGATTGCTTGCTTTTAGCCGCAAAAAGTGATAAAATAAAATATGCAAGACGGTCGGGCGATTACGTGGAAACGCGAGGAAAGTCCGAACGCCGCAGGACAAGGACGCCGGCTAACTACCGGTGAAGGCGACTTCAAGGAAAGTGCAACAGAAAGTAAACTA
>USMI01000066.1 GCA_900555735.1 uncultured Eubacteriales bacterium
TGCACTTGATGCCCTTGGCGCCGGCGCGCATGGCGCGGCCCATGGCGTTCTTCATGGCGCGGCGGTGAGAAATACGCTTCTCCAGCTGAGCAGCGATGTTCTCAGCAACCAGCTGAGCGTCCATGTCGGGGCTGCGGACTTCCACGATGTTCAGCTTCACGGTCTTGCCGCCGATCAGCTTCTCAACGTTCTTGCGATACTCCTCGACCTGCTCGCCGCCCTTGCCGATGACGATACCGGGACGGGCCACGTGCAGATAGATGGTGACGACCTCGTTGCTGCGCTCGATCTCGATCTTGGAGACACCGGCGGCATAGAGGAGCTTCTTCAGGTAGACGCGGATCTTGTGGTCCTCGACCAGCAGATCGCCAACCTTCTCATTGCTGGCATACCAACGGGAATCCCAGTCTTTGATGACGCCCACGCGCATGCCGTGGGGATTAACTTTCTGTCCCATAAACTGTCTCCTCCCTTTTAGTCTTTCTCAGCGACGGCCAGCGTCACGTGAGAAGTTCTCTTGTTGATGCGATAGGCACGGCCCTGAGCGCGGGGCATCATGCGCTTCAGAATGGGGCCGGGGGTGGCGAACACCTGAGTGACCACCAGCTTGTCAGCGTCCATGCTGAAGTTGTTCTCCGCATTGGCGCAAGCGCTCTTCAGGAGCTTCATCAGGGGCTCGGACGCGGCCTTGGGGGTCTGCATCAGGATGGCCATAGCGGTCTTGACATCCTTGCCGCGGATCAGATCGCAGACGATCTGGACCTTGCGGGGAGAGATGCGGACGTATCTCAGATATGCTTTAGCTTCCATTGTCTCGGCATCCTCCTTTAAGCTTTCTTGGCGTGGCCACGGAAGGTGCGGGTGGGAGCGAACTCACCCAGCTTGTGACCGACCATGTCCTCCTGAACATAGACAGGCACATGACGGCGACCGTCGTGGACAGCGATGGTGTGGCCGACGAAGGCGGGGAAGATGGTGGAGCTGCGGCTCCAGGTCTTCAGCACGGTCTTCTCGCCGGTCTTGTTCATTTCATTAACCCGCTTCAGAAGCTCAGGGGCAACATACGGGCCTTTTTTGATAGATCTGCTCATATTCTCTTGCCTCCTTTACTTCACGTTGCGACGCTTGACAATGAACTTGTCAGTGGGGTTCTTCTTCTTGCGGGTCTTGTAACCCAGAGCGGGCTTGCCCCAAGGAGTGACAGGGCCGGGACGGCCGACGGGGGACTTGCCCTCACCACCGCCGTGGGGGTGGTCGCAGGGGTTCATGACGGAGCCGCGGACGGTGGGACGCCAACCCATGTGGCGCTTACGACCGGCCTTACCGATCTGGATGTTCTCATGCTCCAGATTGCCCACCTGACCGATGCAAGCCTTGCAGTTGGTGCGGATGATGCGCACTTCGCCGGAGGGCATACGGATCTGGGCGTCATCGCCTTCCTTGGCCATCAGCTGGGCATAAGCACCAGCGGAGCGGACCAACTGAGCGCCCTTGCCGGGATGCATCTCGATGTTGTGGATAACAGTACCCACGGGGATGTTGGCGATGGGCAGGCAGTTGCCGGGCTTGATGTCGGCGGCGGCAGAGGACAGCACCTTGTCGCCGGCGGTCAGGCCGACAGGAGCGATGATGTAGCGCTTCTCGCCGTCCTCGTACTGGACCAGGGCGATGTTGGCGCTGCGGTTGGGATCGTACTCCAGGCGCAGGACGGTAGCTTCCATATCCACCTTGTCGCGCTTGAAGTCGATGATGCGGTACTTGCGCTTTTCGCCGCCGCCGCGATGACGGACGGTGATGCGGCCGTAGCTGTTGCGACCAGCGTTCTTCTTCAGGACCTCAGTCAGGCTGGCTTCGGGCTTGGCGTGCTTGTCGATGCCGTCGAAGCCGGAGACAGTCATGTGTCTGCGGGAAGGGGTGGTCGGCTTAAAAGTTTTAATAGACATTTTCTAACACTCCTTCCTTTCTTACACCATACCCTCGAACATTTCGATGGTCTTGGAATCAGAGGTCAGCTGGACATAAGCCTTTTTCCAGCTCTTGCGGTGGCCGGGACGGCCAGCGCCCAGACGCTTGGCCTTGCCATCATAGTTGATGGTGTTGACCTTAGCGACCTTTACGCCGAAGATCTCCTCGACGGCGTTCTTGATCTCGATCTTACCGGCGGTGGGAGCCACTTCGAAGACGTACTTCTTGTCAGCGACAGAAGCCATGGAACGCTCGGTAATGATGGGACGGATGATGATGTCGTATACGTTAGCCATTATGCGAACACCTCCTCGATTACTGCGAGGGCGTTCTGATCCAGCACCAGGTACTTGGCCTTCAGAATGTCATAGACATTGATGAGGTTTGCCATGCTGGTCTCGACGCCGGGGATGTTGCGGGCGCTCTTGACGATGACTTCGTCCTTGGCGGGGGTGACCACCAGAGACTTGCCGTCAGCCTTGACGGCGGTCAGGAACGCGCGGAAGTCCTTGGTCTTGATGCTGTCCATCTTGATGGAGTCGACGACGATGATCTCGCCGGCGGCAGCCTTAGCGGACAGGGCGGACTTCAGAGCCAGTCTCTTGACCTTCTTGTTCAGAACGTAAGAGTAGCTGCGGGGCTTGGGAGCAAACACGATACCGCCGTGGATCCACTGGGGAGCACGGGTGCTGCCCTGACGGGCGTGGCCGGTACCCTTCTGACGCCAGGGCTTCTTGCCGCCGCCGGAAACCTCGCCGCGGGTCAGAGCGCTCTGGGTGCCTTGACGGCAGTTTGCCAGGTGGTTCTTCACCACTTCATGGACGACAGCCTGGTTGGGCTCGATACCAAAGATGGCGTCGTTCAGTTCAACAGTACCGACTTCTGCGCCGGCCATGTTCAACACTTTGATAGTAGACATTTACCTTAAGCACTCCTTTCCTTACTTAGTACGCGCGGAAGCCTTCTGGGGATTACGGCCGGAAGCCTTCTGCGGGTTGTTGCTGATGCCGGACTCAACGTGCTTGACGCGGTGGGTCTTGACAGTGCTCTTGATCAGCACCAGACCACCCTTGCAGCCGGGAACGGCGCCGCGGACAGCGATAAGGTTCAGCTCGGGATCCACCTTGACGATGTCCAGGTTCTGGATGGTGATCTGGTCGCCGCCCATCTGGCCGGCGCCGATCTTGCCCTTGAAGATACGGCTGGGATCGGTGGTGGAGCCCATGGAACCGGCATGACGGTGGACGGGGCCGCCGCCGTGGCTCATGGGAGTGCGCTGGGCGCCCCAGCGCTTGATGACGCCCTGATAGCCGTGACCCTTGCTGGTGCCGGTCACGTCCACGAAGTCGCCCTCTTTGAAGGTGTCAGCCTTGATGATGTCGCCCACGTTCAGCTCGGCGGCGTTCTCAAGGTCAAACTCGCGCAGGTACTTCTTGGGAGCCACGCCCGCCTTGTTCAGGTGGCCCATCTCGGGCTTGGTCAGCTTGCGCTCGGGAATATCCTCGTAGCCCAGCTGCACAGCGGCGTAGCCTTCCTTTTCGGCCGTCTTCTTCTGCACGACAACGCAGGGACCCGCCTCGATAACGGTGACGGGGATCACCTTGCCGTTTTCGTCGAAGATCTGAGACATGCCGACTTTCTTGCCGATGATCGCTTTCATGTATGATCCTCCTAGTAAGGTTATTGGTCGACATAGTTCAATCTCCATTGGGTAGAGACCGCTTGCTCTGCCGACGTAACCCGTCCGCCTTAACGCAAGTCAGCGGACATTGGGTTGCAAGCATGATAAAAAGGGGTTTGCTTGTTTGAGATCGCGCGGTACTTATTATAATGTGTACCTTACAGCTTGATCTCGATCTCCACACCGGCGGGCAGATCCAGGGCCATCAAGGCCTCGACGGTCTTGGGGGTGGAGTTGGTGATGTCGATCAGTCTCTTGTGCGTGCGGCGCTCGAACTGCTCACGGCTGTCCTTGTACTTGTGGGTAGCGCGCAGGATGGTGACGATCTCCTTCTTGGTGGGCAGAGGGATGGGGCCGGACACGGAAGCGCCGGTGCGCTTGGCGGTCTCGACGATCTTCTCTGCGGACTGGTCGATGACCTGGTGGTCATAGGCCTTCAGACGAATGCGGATCATTTCTTTTGCCATTTGGTTCGTTCCTCCATAATTTGTACGGTTTTTGCTGCTTTGACCAATGCCGTACGGTGAGAAATTTCTTATACGCCGTTCCGTGCGTATCATTCCGGCTCATAAGAAACACCGGCGCAATCCGGCCGGTGTGCTTCTGGCGCAGCGATCTACGCTGACGTACACAGAATTTCCTCAGCCGCCCGATTATCGGACATACTCCCCGAAAGTTACCGGCCCAAGGCCGCAATCTTTCGGTTCATCGCAGTTGTAAACGCCTCCGGGTGTGTAGCACCCTTTTCGCGCGTACCTACATATAATAAAGGAAAATCCCCTTATTGTCAAGGGGATTTTCTCTTATTTTTCTAAAAATTTTCAGGTATTTTCAGCGTTTTGCCTGTCCGCGGTCTCTCTACGCCATCGTCTGCACCGTGCCCACGAACAGCGGCACATCGTTGCCGTCGAAGATCACAAACGCAAACGGTCGGTTCAGGTTCATCTCCACCACAGGAGGCGGCTCTATCATGGCCGACGAGTCGTTGGCTACGATCTCCGTATAGGCTGCGGCCTCCACGCCCTCCTCGTCGATCTTGACGCGGGCGGCCTGCATGACGCTGTTCACCATCGCCCCGTTGTCGGTCAGCGGCGTGAAGTCCGCCATATTCCCATCAAAGGCGTCGGTCACGCCCAGCGCTTTCAGGATATCCTTCAGGTCGACGGAGGTCTTCACATCGAACCTCGGTACCGACCATACCACGTCGGCCATACTGTACTCCCCCGTCAGCTCCGTCAGAAAGCCGTCCCGTGCCAGCAGGCTCTCCGGCGTCACGCCCTCGTCCGGCAGCACGAACACCATCCGCCCACATTTCAGGCTCTTAGGAGCGGCGGTATAGCCCTCGCCCCAGAGGACATCGCCTGTTTCCGTCAGGTGCATGAAGTCCGCCCGCTGCTCACTGCCGTCGGCGGCAGTAAAGGTATCCGCTTTCGTCCGGCTGCTCTTAAAGGGCTCCCACCAACCGGCCTTATAATATATAGTATTGTACAGCCGCAGCAGGTTAGCCGCATCCGTGCGGATATTCCCCGTCTCCTCAGCCAGCAGCCCGCCGGTCTGCTGGTTCAGCCAGCTGGCAATAGCCCTGTCCGCCTCCTCCGTCCCCATGGGCACCCGGTAGGAGGACGCATAGTACCACTGGGCCAGCGTGTCCGCCGCCGACTGCTTCACGTCGGCATTCTCCCGCAGGAACGCAGCATTGGCCAACCGGCACACGGCGTCGCCGTCCTGATAGACGCTCACCCACAGCTTTTTGATCTGCTGCCGCAGCGCTCCCGCATCGGCAGCGCCCAGCAGGTCCATCACCTGCTGCTTCGTCTCGCCGTCCGTCAGCTCCGTCAGCATCCCCAGCGCCACATACAGGCTGATAGGCGAATACACGGTATTCTCTCCGCCGGTGAATATCTTCCCCACCGTCCGGTCGGCAAAGCGCCGTACCGCGCCGTCATCCGGCCGGTCGCCCTTGCCCAGAAGCTGCATCTCCCTCTGATACTTCTCCAACGCTGTGCTGTAAGCGTCCCAGTCCAGCGTTCCGGTCCTGTCGCAATAGCTGTCATAGTCCGGCGCAGCCGGGTAAGCGGGGTAGGCAGCCTCCTTGACCGCATACTGCGTCAGATCCATCCCCGCGCCGCTGCCGCAGCCCGCCAGCATCAGCGCCGCCAGCACGCCGCACAGAATTGCTCTCATTCGTTTCATGTTACATTCCCTCCATGGTCTGTACCGCACCTATGAACAGCGGCGCGCCGTCCTTCCAGATGGCAAACAGGAACGGCCGGTTCAGGTTCATCTCCTCCTCGTCCAACTCCTGCGGCGCACCCGCGCCGCCTTTTTGCACTTCGGTGAAGGCAGCAGCCTCTATGCCCTCCTCGTCGATCCTCACCCGCGCCGCCTGATTCACGCTCTCCACATATGCCGTCTGCTCCGTCAGCGGCGAGAAGTCCGCTTTGACGGCATCAAAGGCGTCCGTAACGCCCAGCGCCTGCAATGCGTCATTCAGCTCCAGCGAGGCGCGGATGTCAAACTTGGGCACCGACCAGTTGACCCGCACCTCAAAGGTGTCCACAAGCAAGTCCTCCGCTTCCTGTAGGAAGTTCTCCCGCTGTAAAAGCTCCTCCACCGTCACGCCCTCGTCCGGCAGGTAGAAGGTCATCTGGCCGCCGTCCTTCAGATACAGCGACGCGCACCGGTAGCCCTCGCCTTTCCGTACAGGGCTTCCCTCGATGGCGATGTGCATGAAGTCCGCTCTCTGCTCCGTGCCGTCGGCGGCGGTGAAGATATCCTCCGCCGTCGCGCCTCCGAAGAACTCGGCCTGCCACGGCGCCTTATAATATATAGTATTGTACAGCCGCAGCAGGTCTCTTTTCTCCGTCCTGATGGCTCCGGTATCGTCAGTCAGCAGATCATTGGTCTGCCGATCCAGCCACGCGGCAATGGTCTTGTCCGCCCCGCTTGTCCCCATGGGCAGACAATAGCTGGAGGCGTAATAGTCCTTCGCCAAAACGTCCAGCGGCTCCTTATGAAACCCCATATTCTCATTGAGGAACGCTGCGTTGCCCAGCCGCAGGGCGCTGTCCTGCTCGTCGTAACAGAGCTGCTGCCACAAAGCCTTCGTCCACTGCCGCTGCGTTTCGCTGTCGGACACGCCCAGCAGCTCCGTCACCTGTTCCTTTGTCCGGCCCTCCGTCAGCTCCGTCAGCATCCCCAACGACAGATACAGGCTCACCGGCGCGTACACAGCGTTCTCCCCCGCCGGAAGGATCACCTCCGCCGTCTCGCTGCTGAAGCGAACCAGCTCCTCGGTGTCCACCCGGTTCTCCGTTTTCCGTGCCGTGGGATGGCCCGCCTCCGCAAGGGTATACTCCCCCATCCCCGTACCGCCGCAGCCCGCCAGCAGCAGCGCTGCCAGCGTGCCGCACAGTATTCTTCGTACTTTCTTCATCCTGTTCCCTCCTTGTAATGGTTCTTCCTATTGAATAGGACGGATAATTTTACCGAAAGGTTCCCGTTTTTCGTTCTTCACAGAAAATTTTCACTTTACCGCTTTACTTTCACGCGCGAAAGCGTTAAAATATGAAAGTGACCAAAGCTCACAGGGAGCCACCGGAACGATTATGGGGAGGAACGATTATGGCTGTGCATACCACCAAATGCAAGATCGCCAAGAAGGAAAAGAGCGACCGCCTGTATAAGGCGATCCTGACGCTGGAGACTGAGGAGGAGTGCTATAACTTCTTTCAGGACCTGTGCACCATCCCGGAGCTGCGCTCTATGGAGCAGCGCTATGAGGTGGCCACGCTGCTGAGTCAGGGATTGATCTACAACGACATTCTGGAGCGCACCGGCGCGTCCAGCGCCACCATCAGCCGCGTGAACCGCAGCCTAATCTACGGTGCAGGCGGCTACGAGGGCGTGCTTGAGAAAATGAAGGAGCTGGAGGATAAGGAAGCCAAGGAGAAGGAGTCCGAGGAATGAGCGCCTACGACGCGCTGGCCGCCAGCTACGACGCGCTGACCGAGGACGTGCAGTACGAAAAGCGGGCGGACTTCATTGAAAAGCTGTTCCGCCGCAGCCGCATCCCGGTGCATACCGTGCTGGATCTGGCCTGCGGCACCGGCGCCATGACGTGGCTTCTTACCGGCCGCGGCTATGAGCTGATCGCCGTAGACAACAGCGAGGACATGCTGGCCGCCGCCATGAGCAAAAGCGGCACGGTGGAGGGCGTCGCTCCCATCTTCCTGCATCAGTCCATGCCGAAGCTGGATCTGTACGGCACGGTGGATGCCGCCATCTGCTGTCTGGACAGTCTCAACTATCTGACCCGGCCCGCCGACGTGCAGCGTACCTTCCAGCGGCTGCACCTGTTCATCGCGCCCGGCGGACTGCTGGTGTTCGACGTCAACACCGTGGAAAAGCTGGCAGCGCTGGATGGGCAGGTGTTTCTGGACGAGACGGAGGATACCTACTGCGTCTGGCGCACCGAATATCACCGGGGGCTGTGTACCTACTACGTCGACCTGTTCCGCCAACAGCCGGACGGCGCGTGGGAGCGGGATCTGGAGGTGCACCGCCAGCGGGCCTACACCGCGGAGGAGCTGACCGGATGGCTGGAGGCCGCCGGCTTCGGCGACATCCGCACCTATGGCGATATGGTGCGCCGCAGTCCCAAGGAGGGTGAGCAGCGCGTCTACTTTACCGCCATCCGCAAATAACCTCACAAGGAGTGATTTTTCTATGGATCGCATCGTAAGAGCCATTTCATCCGACGGTCTGGTACAGGCCGCCGCTATTTGCAGCCGCGACCTGACGGAGCGGGCGCGGCAAATACACAAGCTGCTGCCGGTGGGCACGGCGGCGCTGGGCCGCACCCTGTCCGCCGCCAGCCTGATGGGCAACGCCCTGAAGGGCGCAGGAGCCAGCCTGACCCTCCAGATCAAGGGCGGCGGCCCGCTGGGCACTGTGCTGGCCGTGTCTGATAATCTGGGCAACGTCCGGGGCTACGTCACCAATCCGCAGGTAGACATCCCGCTGCGGGAGGACGGCAAGCTGGACGTAGGCGGTGCGGTGGGCCGCGAGGGCACCATCACCGTCATCAAGGACCTGCACATGAAGGAGCCGTATGTGGGCACCATCGACCTGCTGGGCGGCGAGATCGCCGAGGATGTGGCCGCCTATTTCGTGGAATCCGAGCAGATCCCCACCGCCTGCGGACTGGGTGTTCTGGTGGATCGTGACCAGAGCGTGAAGGCTGCGGGCGGCTACCTCATTCAGCTGCTTCCCGGCGCCACCGAGGACACCATCGTCAAGGTGGAGGGCGGCATCATGGCCGCCGGCAACGTCTCCGCCATTCTGGACAAGGACGACGACCCGGAGCATATGCTGCGTCAGGTCATGTCCGACTTCGACCTGAAAATTCTGGAGACCTGCCCCGTGGAGTATCGCTGCTATTGCAGCCGCCAGCGGGTAGAGCGGGCTCTGATCTCGCTGGGCAAGGACGAGCTTCAGCAGATTCTGGACGAGCAGGGCCATTGCAGCATGACCTGTCAGTTCTGCGACGCGGTGTACGATTTCTCCGGCGGCGAGCTGAAGGCCCTGATCGACAGTCTGTAAGCATCACGAAAAATTTTTTAGAAAATTTTTGATTTTCTTGTTGACAGTTGGGGGAACATTTAGTATAATCATACTCGCCGTTTACGAAAGCGGCAAGGACGGGAGCATAGCTCAGCTGGTTAGAGCACCTGCCTTACAAGCAGGGGGTCACT
>USMI01000067.1 GCA_900555735.1 uncultured Eubacteriales bacterium
CAGCGCAGCATGGCCGCCATACCGGCGGCCACCGCCTCGCCGTGGGTATAAGCCCCGTAGCCGCCCGCCGCCTCATAGGCGTGGCCGAGGGTGTGGCCGAAGTTCAGCAGGCGGCGCGCGCCGGTATCCCGCTCGTCGGCAGCCACCAGCGCCGCCTTTATCCACAGGCACCGGGCAATGATATCCGTCCATTCCGGCGCGTCGGTCTCCAGCAGTTCCAGCAGCGCGGCGTCGCGGATGAAGCCGTATTTGATGACCTCCGCCATACCGCTGCGCAGCTGGCGTTCCGGCAGCGTGGCAAGGCAGTCCGGGTCTACAATCACCAGCGACGGCTGGTAAAAGGCTCCCAGCTGGTTCTTCCCCTCCGGAAGGTCCACCGCCGTCTTGCCGCCCACGGCGCTGTCCACCTGCGCCAGCAGGGTGGTGGGAATCTGCACCAGCGGCATGCCCCGCTGATAGCAGGCGGAGGCAAAGCCCGCCAGATCGCCGGTAACACCGCCGCCCAGCGCCAGCACGCCGTCGGCGCGGGTGAAGCCCCGTTGGGCCAGCTGGCGGCAAAGACTGAGCCACGTCTCCGGCGTCTTGTGCTCCTCCCCCGCCGGGAAGGTCAGCAGCTCTCCGGCAAGGCCCGCGTCACGCAGGCTGTCCAGCACAGTGCCGCCGTACAGCGCCGCCACCGTATCATCCGCCATCACCGCCCAGCGGCGGCAGGGCAGCGCAGACAGTAGCGCCCCGGTCTGCCGCAGCAGGCCGGGCTGGATATGGACACAGTAGCTGCCCGCAGGCAGCGGCACGGTCACGGTCATGGAGCGCCTCCGAAATTCACGTTTTCCCTATTTTATCGCACTTTTCCGCCGTTGTAAAGTATCGGTAAAGACGCGGTGGTTTTTTTGCCGCAAAAGCGAAAAAGTATCCCCCCACCCGGCTTGCGGGCGCTTTTTGCGTCCCGTATAATGATAGCATCAACAACAGCGGAGGTAACCGCATATGGCAGAGCTGCTTCACTCCATCGGACAATACTGGACGCGCCGCGCGCCCTCCTATACGGACGTGATCAAGAAGAATCTGGCGGACGGCTGGGATCAGGTGTGGGCCGACGAGCTGATCTCCCACTTCCCCGACGGCGGCGACCGCCCGCTGCGGGTACTGGACATTGGCACCGGGCCGGGCTTTTACGCCATCATTCTGGCCCGCCGGGGCTATGATGTCACCGCCGTGGACTATTCCGAGGGAATGCTGCAGGAGGCAAAGCGCAACGCCGGCGCACTGGCGGACAAGATCCGCTTCGCCCGGATGGACGCCCAGAAGCTGGCCTTTGCCGACGGCAGCTTTGACGCCATCGTCACCCGCAACCTCACGTGGAACCTGCCCGATCCGGCGGGTGCCTACCGGGAGTGGATGCGTGTGCTGCGGCCCGGCGGCGCGCTGGTGAACTTCGATGCCAACTGGTACGCCTACCTTTTCAACGAGGACAAGCAGCAGGAATATCAGCGTGACCGCACCAACGCCCGGCTGGCGGGCGTGGAGGATCACGAGGCCTACGCCGAGACCGACATGATGGAGGGCATCTCCCGGATGCTGCCCATGGGCCGCCTGCGCCGTCCCCAGTGGGACATGGACACCCTGAACGCGCTGGGCTTTTCCGCCGTGAACGCCGACACCTCCGTGGGCAAACGGCTGTGGAACCCAGAGGAGAAGATCAACTACGCCTCGACCCCCGGCTTTATGGTCTGGGCCACGAAATAAAGAGGAGTCACACATGAAAAAACGACTGATTGCACTGCCGCTGGCGGCGCTGATGCTGCTGAGCCTTGCCGCCTGCGGCACGGCACCCGATAGCGACACCGGAAGCGAACAGAAAATCCTGCGGCTGGCGGCGAGCTTCGCCTATCCCAGTCTGGACGCACACAAGGAGTACTACGGCTGGTACACCTCCAACTACGGCATTACGGAGACGCTGTTCCGCATTGACGAAAGCAGTGCCATTCAGCCGCTGCTGGCCGAAAAGGCCGAAACCAGCGAGGACGGCCTGACGTGGACGGTAACGCTGAAAGATGGCATCCGTTTCTCCAACGGCAAGGCCGTGACGGCGGAGATGGCGGTACGCAACCTTCAGCGGGCGGCGGAGGTCAACAGCCGTTTCGCCTATCTTGCGGAATACGATATGGCCGCCGTGGACGAGAGGACGCTGACCATCACCACGCCGGAGGTCTATCCCACCATGCTCAACGAGCTGGCAAGCCCTGAGCTGGCCGTCATGGATCTGGACGGCTCCGCCGATCTGGACAACGCCCCCGTGGCTACCGGCCCCTTCGTCATCAAATCCTTCCAGCCGGAGGGCACCGTGGAGGTCACCCGCAATGAAAGCTACTGGGGCGGCGAGGTGAAGCTGGACGGCGCGGTCTTCTACTACATGCAGGAGGACGAGCCGAAGCTGATGGCCATGCAGAACGGTGAGATCGACACCTATACCAGCGTCACCGCCGCGGCGCGGGAGATCTTTCTGTCCGACCCCGACACCTATCAGCTGGTGGACATCCCCGCCACCCGTTTGCAGTTCTACATTCTCAATGAGGCCACTATGGACGACGCCGTCCGGGCCGCCGTGAATCTGGCGGTGGACTGCGAGGCCATGGCCGCGTATCTGGGCGGCACCGTCTCCCCCGCCGTGGGGCCCTTCAGCCCCTCCGCCGCCTACGGCAAGGTAACGAAGCCCGCGCCGGACGCTGAAAAAGCCAGAGCCCTGCTGGAGCAGGACGGCTATACCCTGAACGGCGACGGTCTCTATGAAAAGGACGGCCAGCCCCTGACGCTGACGGTGGCCTATTACGCCGCCCGGTCTCTTGACAGCATCGCCGTGCTGATGCAGGAGCAGCTGAAGGCCATCGGCATCACCGTCACCTTCAACTGTCAGGAGGATCCCGACGCCACCTACATCGCCAACCGGGATTTTGATATCGCTCTGTACTGCATGATCGCCGACAAGAACGGCGACCCCTACTACTTCATCGACAGCACTCTGCGCAAGGGCGGCTATTTCGATGTAGGCGGCTTCGACAGTGCCGAATGTCAGCAGCTGATCCAGCAGCTCCGGTACGAGGCCGACGAGGACCAGCGTGCCGCGCTGGCCAACCGGATCGTACAGCTGGCCATCGACGACAACGCCTTCGGCTATGTGGGTCTGTTCAATAAGACCACGGTGATGCGCAAGGGCGTCAGCAATATCTCGGAAAACTGCCCCTTCGACTTCTACTATATCAACGCCGCCACCGATATCACGGCGTAACGATCCCACAAGTGATACAGGGTGGACGCCGCCTCCCCGGCGTCCACCCTGCGCTTGCAAAGGCAAGGGAGAGCCTATGAAACGAACCATTGGAAAACGGCTGGCACATCTGGCGGTCGTCATATTGGGCGTCAGCTTTCTGACGTTCCTGCTTATGTACATATCGCCCGGCGACCCTGCCCAGAAGAAGCTGACGGCGCAGGGCGTCGCCGTTTCTCAGGAGGTGCTGGAAGCCACCCGCCAGGAGATGGGGCTGGACCGGCCCTTCCTGGCCCAGTACGGCGACTGGCTGGGGTCGGCCCTGCGGGGCGACCTGGGCGTCTCCTACAAGGACGGTCTGTCGGTCAGCAGCAAGCTGGCCGGAGCCATGGGCCGCACCTTCGTGCTGGCCCTGACCAGCCTTGCGCTGGCGCTGCTGGTCTCGCTGCCGCTGGCGGTGTGGACGGCGGTGCGCCAGGGCGGCATTGCTGATCACGCGGTGCGGTTTTTCAGCTTTATCGGCAATTCACTGCCCAACTTCCTGCTGTCGGTGCTGCTAATGTATTTCTTCTGCATCCGGCTGAAGCTGCTGCCGGTGATCGCCAACGGCAGCGTCAGGGGATTGCTGCTGCCCTGTCTCGCGCTGACCATCCCCCTGTGCAGCCGGTTCACCCGGCAGTTCCGGGCGGAGCTTCTGGAGCAGCTGGGGCAGGAGTATGTGCTGGGCGCCCGGACCCGGGGTGTGCGCTGGCGCGATATCCTGCTGCACGACGTGCTGCGCAACGCCGCGCCTGCCATGGTCACCATCACGGCGCTGTCCATCGGAACGCTGCTGGGCGGCAGCGTGGTGATCGAGACCATTTTCAGCTGGCCGGGACTGGGCAAGCTGGCCATGGATGCCATCAGCGACCGGGACTATCCCGTGATACAGGGCTTTGTGCTGTTTACCGCCACGGTCTATGTGGCGGCGAACCTGCTGAGCGACCTCTGCTGTGGCTGGGTCGATCCCCGCGTCAGAGAGGAGGCGCGGCCATGATGAGAGAACGGAAGCGCCGCAGGATGCTGGTGCTGCTGGCACTGGTGCTGGCGCTGGCGGCGTTCAGTCTGGCGGCCCCGCCGCTGACACCCAACGACCCCACCGCCACCAGCGCCGCCCACATGAACGAAGGGCCCAGCGCCCGCTTCCCGCTGGGCACTGACCGGTACGGACGCTGCGTCTGCTCCCGTGTGATGATGGGCGCACGCACCACGATCTTCTCCGCCGTGGCGCTGGTGGCCATCACTTTCGTGATCGGCACGGCGCTGGGAATGCTGGCGGGCTACTACGGCGGCGTGCCGGACACGCTGGTGATGCGCCTTGCCGACATCATGCTGGCGTTCCCCCAGATGGTGCTGGCCATCGCCGTGGCCGGTATTCTGGGGGGCGGCATGGGCAACGCCATGCTGGCCATGGGTGTGACCGGCTGGACGCTGTACGCCCGGCTGGCCCGGGCGCAGGTCATGAAGCTGAAAAACGCCCCCTACGTCTGCGCCGCCCGACTGAGCGCCTGCGGCGACGGCACGATCCTGCTGAAATACCTGCTGCCCAGCATCATCGGCCCCATGGCGGTCAATGCCGCCACACAGCTGGGCGTTATGATGGTGGGCATCGCGGGCCTGTCCTTTCTGGGCATCGGTGTGCAGGAGCCCTACGCAGAGTGGGGCAGCATGATCGCGCAGGGCCGTGCCTATATCCAGCTGAACCCGTGGCCGGTGCTGGCTCCGGCGGCCGCCACGGCGGTAACGGTGATGCTGTTCAACTATCTGGGCGACTGCGTCCGGGACTATGTGGCGGTGGAGGAACGGAAATGAGCGAAAACACACCTGTGCTGGCGGTAAGCGGCCTTTGCGCCGGATACCGGAGTACCGTCATTTCGGATATCACCTTCTCGCTGCGCCCCGGTGAGATCCTGTGCGTAGTAGGGGAAAGCGGCTGCGGCAAAAGCACGCTGCTGAAGGCCCTGATGGGCGTGGACGACGCCGTACGCATCACCGCCGGAGAGATCCGGCTGCTCGGCCAGTCCCTGTCGGCTTTGCCGGTGCGGGAGCGGCAGCGTTTCTGCTGCGCCCGGATGGGCATGATCTTCCAGAACCCCGGCGCATCCTTCGACCCCATCCGGCCATACGGCGCACAGCTCCGGGAGACGCTGAAGAGTCACGGCAAATACCGCAAAGCGCGATTTGCCGCCGACGCGGCGGCGGCCTTTGCCAAGCTGGGCCTGACGGACAGCGCCCGCATACTGGCCAGCCGCCCCTATGAGCTGAGCGGCGGCATGAACCAGCGGGCCGCCATGGCGCTGGCTCTGCTGCTGGAGCAGCGCATCCTCCTGTCGGACGAGCCTACCAGCGCGTTGGACGCCGCCGTCCGGCTGCAAGCGGCGCGGGAGCTGAAAAAGCTGAGCCGTGAGAATGGCATTGCCCAGATCGTGGTGACCCATGATCTGGCGCTGGCGCGGTTCCTGTCGGACAGCATCGCCGTGCTGCACGGCGGGCGCTTTGTGGAATACGGCGACACGGAGACCGTGCTGCATGCCCCCGGCCATCCCTATACGAAAGAACTGCTCCAAGCCGTTCCACGGCTGGAGTGCAGCGAAGGAGCGTGTCCATGAGCGTATTGGAGATAAGCGTACTCAACAAGCGCTACGGTACGGTGCAGGCGGTAAAGGATATTTCCTTCACGCTGGAGGCCGGTGACATTCTGGGCATCGTGGGCGAAAGCGGCTGCGGAAAAACCACGCTGCTGCGGCTCATCAGCGGACTGGAAGCCGCCGACAGCGGACAGGTCCTGCTGCACGGCAGGCCCCTGACCGTAAAGCGCAGCAAGGCCGACTATCGCGCCATGCAGATGATCTTTCAGGACACCGCCGGTTCCTTCCACCCCCGGCGGCGGATCGCCGACACCATACAGGACAGCGTCCGGAGTCTGCTGGGCCGGGACAGCCGCGCCGACATCCCTGCGCTGTGCGACATGGTGGGCCTTGCGCCGGAGCTGGCCCAACGATACCCCCGTGACCTCAGCGGCGGCCAGTGTCAGCGGTTTGCCATCGCGCGGGCCATGGCTGCCGGGCCGGAGCTTTTGCTGTGCGACGAGATCACCAGCGCGCTGGACGCCGCCACACAGGCACAGATACTGGCGCTGATCCGGACGCTGTGCCGGGAAAAGCACATGGCCGCCCTGTTCGTCTCTCACGATCTGGCGGTGGTCAGCCGCCTGTGCAGCCGGGTACTGGTGATGAAGGACGGTCATACGGTGGAGGAAGGCTGCACGGCGCAGATCATTCAAGCGCCAAAGGAAGCATATACACAGCGGCTCATCGCCTCGGTCATGGAACTGCGGCAGCCGCAATAAGCGAGGTTTTATCATGCAGGATATGGAACAGCGTGTGCAGGCCTACTGGACGAAGCGGGCCAGAGATTTCAGCACCGTGCGGCGCAACGAGCTGCACGACGGCGCCATGGGGCGGCGGTGGCTGGCGGAAATGCAGCAATATCTGCCGCAGGGAAAGGCCCTTGACATCCTTGACGTCGGCACGGGGACCGGCTACTTTGCCATTCTTCTGGCGCAGGCAGGCCACCGCCTGACGGGCATTGACCTGACCCCCGCCATGATCGCCGAGGCGGAGGCCACCGCGGCGGCCATGAACGTTTCAGCGCGGTTTCTGGTGATGGATGCCATGGAGACGGCGTTCGCGGACGCCTCCTTTGATGTGATCGTGACCCGGAACCTGACGTGGACGCTGCCGGACACAGAGCAGGCCTACCGGGAGTGGCGGCGGCTGCTGCGCCCCGGCGGCATACTGCTGAATTTCGACGCCAACTACGGCGACAACGTGCGCCATCACCGGCAGAAGGACTCCTACGTCCCCGACACGGAGGTATACGGCCACTGCGGCATCACGCCGGAGCTGGAGCAGGAAAACGCCGCCATCACGCTGGCCATGCCCATCAGCCGTCAGGCGCGGCCCCAATGGGACATGGAACGGCTGCCCCGGTGCGGCTTCTCCCAATGCAGCTGCGACCGGCAGGCGGGCCGCCGTATCCTCGGCGAGCTGGATCTGGCGGACGCGCCGCTGTTTCTGGTGGCCGCCCGGCGGTGAGCGCACATATGAAAAGAGACGGTTCTTGACCGTCTCTTTTGTTCACCTTGAGGCAGTTCCGTGCGAGAGCACGGAATAAAAAACCACCCGCTAGGCGGGTGGGATTCAAGCTTAAGCAGGGCACTAGCCAACAGTGATAGAATAATGGATGTTCAGGCCATTAAAACTATCAAAGGAGGAAGTGCCCTATGGCAAACAGTTTAGCACATACGAAATGGTTATGTAAATACCACATTGTATTTGCAATGGTATTTTCAATCACACATCGTTGTGTGAATTTTATCAGGGCAAGCTGTTACTCCATTTAACAATACCTTTTGAAGAAAAGCCAAAGGCCAATTTGCCAGGCGATAATCTAAGGTACTACCGTCAGCGAAAACAGATGACAACAAGGCAGTTAGCGGAAAAGCTGAATATTGCATCTGTGACTGTTACGATGTATGAAAATGGAAAACATCCTATCCCCTATGATGTAGCTGTCAAACTGGCAGATATTTTGGAAATTGAAGCGTCCTTTCATGCTATGATAGTCACAGATGAAAATTAAATACTGCTTCATACAAGATTTTATTGATGGGCAAGCCCCATATTTATACAAACATATTTTTAGTCAGTCCGAACTGTCGGAGCTGTTACATGGAAGCATCAAGTCAGATACAGAATCTTTTGCGTCTGTCATTGTTGCATCTGTGTGGCAGTTTTTTCATTATCTGACTTTTGCTGTCCTTTTCGGGATCGCTGCACTCGTTGCAGATTAGGAACGTGCCGCCGCTTCTCAGCACACGGAATACCTCCCGGAAGCACCGGGGCAGATCGGGCCAGAAGTAGACCGTCTCGAAGGCCGTGACCGCGTCGAACCAGCCGTCGGCAAAGATCATGTCCGCGACGCTGCCCTGCAGAATCGTACAGCGGCCCTCAATGATGGCCTGCCGGTTCACCTGCTGCGCCTTTTCCACACTGACGTGCGAATAGTCGATGCCCTTCACCACGCCGCCGGGGCATTTTTTCAGCAGCTTTTCAATGTTGGCTCCGCCGCCGCAGCCGCAGTCCAGCACCGCCGCGTCGGCGGCAATATCCAAAAATGGAAATCCCCAATCCGCCAAAGCCCGATGGCCCAGATTCATCATGGACACCATTACCTTGCCGCCAAGGCCGGTAGGCTTACGGGTATTTTCAAAGAATGACATATGCATCCTCCCCGATTTAATTTGTGGTTAGTTTCAGCTAACCGAAAGTCACACAAAAAGCTGTCTGCCGCAGCTTGTTTGACGGCTTCATTATAGTCCCGCGTTTTTTGGCCTGTCAAGCAAAAGGAGACACCCGGTCACATTGAACCGGACGTCTCTTTTTATGTTATGCGATTGCGTTCTCACGCGCCGAAATATGCCTGAATGGTCTGCATCCGCTGACTCTGGGCCACATGGAAGGGACAGCGGCTGTCGCAGTGGCCGCAGGCGATGCAGTCACCGGCCCGCTTTTCCAACGTCAGATAGTGCTCGCGGGCCAGGTTGTCACCCTGCACGGCCAGGTCGTAGTACTTGTTGATCAGGGCGATGTCCAGCCCGGCAGGGCAGGGATGGCAGTGCTTGCAGTAGACGCAGCGGCCTACCGCGCCGTCCGGCGCCAGATGACCCAGACAGGCGTAGTCCCGGGCCTCTTCCGGCGCGTCGAAGAAGGACAGCACCTCATGCATCTCCTTCTCGCTGCCGAAGCCCGGCAGCACGGTCATGACGCCGGGCTTATCCAGGGCGTACTGGATGCACTGCTCCCGGGTCAGGGCCACGCCGAAGGGGGACTGTGCGGCGTCCAGCAGCTGGCCGCCGCAGAAGGGCTTCATGACGGTGATGGCCACGCCCTCCCGCTGGCAGCGGCGGTACATGTCGTACCGTTCGCTGTTCCCGCCGATGCCGAAGTCGCCCTGGCCGTAG
>USMI01000068.1 GCA_900555735.1 uncultured Eubacteriales bacterium
GACTGCCCGGGCCACGCCGACTATATCAAGAACATGATCACCGGTGCTGCCCAGATGGACGGCGCTATTCTGGTCATCGCTGCCTCCGACGGCCCCATGGCTCAGACTCGTGAGCACCTGCTGCTGGCCCGTCAGGTTAACGTTCCTTCCGTGCTGGTGTTCCTGAACAAGTGCGATCAGGTCGACGACGAGGAGCTGCTGGAGCTGGTCGAGATGGAAGTTCGCGAGCTGCTGGACTTCTATGGCTTCCCTGGCGACGACACCCCCATCATCCGTGGCAGCGCTCTGAACGCTTTGGTTTCCGAGTCCACCGATCCCAACGCTCCCGAGTATGCCTGCATCAAGGAGCTGATGGACGCTGTTGACAGCTGGATCCCCACCCCCGACCGCAAGGAGGATATGCCCTTCCTGATGCCCGTCGAGGACGTGTTCACCATCTCCGGCCGTGGTACCGTTGCTACCGGTCGTGTGGAGCGTGGTAAGCTGAACCTGAACGAGAAGGTCGAGATCGTCGGTCTGTCCGATGAGAAGCGCGAGACCGTCGTTACCGGTATCGAGATGTTCCACAAGCTGCTGGACTACGCTGAGGCCGGCGATAACATCGGCGCCCTGCTGCGTGGTGTTGCCAAGACCGAGATCGAGCGCGGTCAGGTTCTGTCCAAGCCCGGTTCCATCCATCCTCTGACCAAGTTCGTGGGCCAGGTCTACGTTCTGACCAAGGATGAAGGCGGCCGTCACACCCCCTTCTTCAACAACTATCGTCCCCAGTTCTACTTCCGTACCACCGACGTGACCGGCATCATCACCCTGCCCGAGGGCACTGAGATGTGCATGCCCGGCGATAACGTCGACATGAAGGTCGAGCTGATCACCCCCATCGCTATCGAGAAGGGTCTGCGTTTCGCTATCCGTGAGGGCGGCCGTACCGTCGGTTCCGGCGTCGTCATCGAGATTGAGCAGTAATCGAATTTCAAAGCACAAAAAAGAAAGGCCGCAAGGCCTTTCTTTTTTTGCGTCCTTATGCTTCTGGGAACACCAGATCGGACTGGAAGCCACCCTGTCCCGTTGCGATAATGTCGCCGCCGATGATCTGATCGCCCCACAGGTACAGGTTCGCCTGCACGCCCTGCGGGATATCCGGATAATTGGTGACGGTGTAGGTATACCGCTTCACGGCCTGCCCGGTGAATTCGGCAAAGGGTAGATTCTGGCCCTTTTGCAGCTTGGCATAGTCTGCCCACTCGCTTTCCAGCGCTTCCGGCAGCTGGAGATCCAGCGTTTCGATGGGCTGTGGCTCCACCTGCCAGCCCAGTCCCTCCAGAAATGCCACACGCGCCTCCGGCGTGGCGGCGGTGATGATCTCCGGTTCCTTTTCGCCGCCGAAGCAACCAGCCAGCAGCAGCGCCGAGCCGATCACCATGCCCAGCGCCAGAGAGAGCAGCGCCATGCGCCGCCGCGTGATATGGATGACACGCATTCCATCAACTCCTTTGTAGATGCTTATTCCCAAGGGGCGGAAAATATGCTATACTGTGCCTATCGGATGCAAGGAGGCGGCTATGGAACGGTTGGATAAGGTGATCGCCAACAGGGGCGTGGCCTCCCGGCGGGAGGTAAAGGCGCTGGTGAGGCAGGGGCGTGTGCTGGTAGACGGCGTGCCCGCCGCTGCGCCGGATATGAAGGTGGCGGCAGAGACGGCGGTCATCACCGTGGATGGCATGACGCTGGGCAGTGAGCGGCACATCTATCTGCTGCTGCATAAGCCTGCCGGAGTGCTGACGGCCACCGAGGATAAGCGCCAGCCCACCGTGCTGGATCTGATCCCACAGGAGTGGCGGCGCCGTGATCTGGCGCCGGTGGGGCGGCTGGACAAGGATACGGAGGGTCTGCTGCTGCTGACGGACGACGGCGAGCTGACCCACCGCCTGCTGAGTCCCAAATACCATGTGGACAAGGTGTATTATGCCCGTGTGGAGGGCGTGCCGGATGAACAGGATGCGGCGGCCTTTGCCGAAGGGCTGCTGCTGGGCGACGGCCTGCAATGCCTGCCGGCCAAGCTGGAGCCGCTGGGCGACGGCGAATGTCTCGTGACGCTGCGGGAGGGCAAATTCCATCAGGTGAAGCGAATGCTGGCCAGCCGGGGAAAGCCGGTGCAATATCTGAAACGCCTGTCTATGGGGCCGCTTCGTCTGGAGCCGGAGCTGGCGGCGGGACAGTGCCGTTTGCTGACGGAGGAGGAGCTTTTTGCCCTGCGTAATGTATGCGGCTTGTGATCATATCGACAAACCGCCAAAAGATTTCAGATATTTTTTGTGAGAAAGATAAAAAAAGACTTGCAAAACCGTGATTCTGACGATATAATATTGGCAACCCCTTGGCAGTTTGCACAAACTGTCCGGCGGCGCTTTGAAGAGAGAGCAGGAGGGCTTGTTATGTCCGGAAGAATTTTCCAGAATGTAGTGCTGCAATTCAAGGAGACCACCGACCGTACCATCGGCGTCATTGACGCGGAGGGAACCGTTATCGCATGCAGCGAGCTGACGGGTATCGGCAAGAAGTGGAGCAAATATGTGGAGACCATCCAGCAGGCCGACGGCGAGTGCGTGGCGCTGGAGGGCAAGACGTTCAAGGCCCTGCCCGGCTGGGGCGGCCACTTTGATTACGCCGTGTTTGCCAGCGGCGACGACGGCATCGGCCGCACCGTGTGCGCCATGGCCGCTGTGGCGCTGAACTCCGCCAAGAGCTATTATGAGGAGAAGCACGACAAGGGCTCCTTCATGAAGAACATCATTTCGGACAACATCCTCATCAGCGATATCTACATGCGGGCCAAGGAACTCCATGTGGCCGCCGAGGTGAACCGCGGCGTGTTTGTGATCCGCCCGGTGGACGACCGGATGGAGTCTGCCCCGCTGGATCTGGTGCAGAGCCTGTTCCCCGACCGGCAGAACGACTTCGTTCTCAGCGTGGGCGAGCAGGACGTGGTGCTGATCCACCAGATGGACAAAAACGCCACCTCCACCGATCTGGAAAAGGTGGCCCTGCGGGTGGAGGAAGCCCTGCGCATCGACGGCGAGAGCAGCGTGTTCGTGGGCATCGGCACCATGGCCCAGCACCTGCGTGAGCTAGCCAAGGCCTATAAGGAGGCCCAGATCGCCATTGAGGTGGGCAAGGTGTTCGACACCGAGCGCTATGTCATCAACTATGAGAATCTGGGCATCGGCCGCCTGATCTATCAGCTGCCCACCACCCTGTGCGAGATGTTCCTGCAGGAGGTGTTCAAGAAGAATCCCATCGACGCGCTGGATCAGGAGACGCTGTTCACCATCTACAAGTTCTTTGAGAACAACCTGAACGTGTCCGAGACCGCCCGCAAGCTGTTCGTCCACCGCAATACGCTGGTGTACCGACTGGAGAAGATCAAGAAGCTGACCGGCCTTGACCTACGGGAGTTTGACGACGCCATTACCTTCAAGGTAGCGCTGATGGTCAAGAAGTATCTGACCAGCCGCGGCATCGAAGCGTAAAAAGCGAAAGAGACGGCATTCAGCCGTCTCTTTTTTAGAAGCAGGGATCGCCAGACAAGGGCGGCCTGAAGTAGAGAGAGGAGACACGGTCGCCGGAGGCAGGCTGTGGACGAGGCCATGATCGCGAAATACAAGACGATTTCTATTATATATGGCGGGCAGGGCAGGCGCTACGCGCAGCTCCTGAATGACCGCATCACAGCAGTAGCCAAGAAGGAGCGCTATCCCATCGCGGCGAAAATGATTATGGAGTCCATCCTGACCAGAGAACTGCTGAGCGACGTGATGGATCTGTTTCGGGAAAGTGAATTCTGCGTGGCATTCCTGACGGCGGATGATATCTGCGTGATCGGGGAGACGAATCACTACCGGCTGAGACAGAATGTGGTTTTTGAGATCGGCATGGCGTTGATCCAGCTGGGCCGTGAGCGCTGCATCCTGCTGAGCGATTTTGACGGCATGACGGCGAACGTGGAGCTGCCCACCGACATGAACAGTCTGGAGATCCGCCAGTTTGCGCCTGACAGGGTAGACGACGTGATCGAGGACGTTCTGAGGAAGATACTGAAGGACAGCGGCCATTCGCTGCTGACGGGTATCGCGTCGGAGGAGATCCCGAGATACAACGATCTGCTGACCCGCAAAGAGTACTACATGGACTACCAGAACCTGTTTGCCCAGCAGCTGTATGCCCAGCCCCTTGAGGGACAGCGTTTTTTCCGGGCGATTCTGGAAAGCTGGTATGAGGAGTGCGCCGCGCTGCCCCATTATGATGAGCGCTGCGTCTATCTCTTTGAGCGGCTGGGCTTTTTGCCGATCCTGAGCGGCATTCCGGAGGCGGACAGCTTCATGGCCCGGTCGGCGGATCTGGTGGAAAACTACAAGGTGTGGGATATTCAGTACTACCACGACACGGAGCTGCTGAACTTTGTGCGGGATCTTGCGGCCAATACCATCGAGTATACCCGCATCAAGACGTTGGCCGGCGGCAATAAGGAGTACTTGTATGAGCGGCTGCTGGAGCGCTTTCAAGAGGAAGAGCTGCTGGGAGTGCACACCATCAATCCCCTGATCCTGATCGTCTATTACGACTATCTGGGGCTGACACACCTGAAGCTGAGCAATACGGACAGGGGACAGGCCCATCTGAAATGCGCGCAGGAAGCGTTTACCAAGGCGCTGTCCTATGTTGACCGTGTGGATATGTCTATGCAGATCTGGGCGGGGTTTCTGTACTTCAATCTGGCCAGAACGTATGCCGGCCAGTCCGATCCCGGTACGGCGGACGGCTGCTTCAAAAAAGCGATCCGTATCCGGGAACGGTGGGTCAAAAGATCGACCTTTAATGTGACGATCCGGAACGCCCTCTCCTATGAGTATTTTCTGGCGAAGGTGGCACACCTTGAGATGTGTGAGCGGTTTGGGCTGCTTGACGGGGAAAGGGTACGGCGAGAGTTTGAAAAGCTGGAGGCGGAGCTGAATACTTACAGCGATTTCGGCGATTATGCCGATCCGCTGTCGGTGATCCGGAGGACGCTGATGGAGCGGAAAAAGACAGGCCTGTGAATCGCATAGATGGATCTTCACGCGCGGCAGCCTTCCGGCTGCCGCGCGTGAAATTTTTTGTCTTGCGCGGGAACATTCTGGGGCGTTTGGTCGTCTATACTAATAATGGCGGATTTTGCATGGCGGATTTACCGAAAATTCATGGTTTTCCTGTTGCCATTTGTTGAGGACTTATATATAATGTAACAAGGCGTGGCTTTTTGCCACAAGATGTTGCTTTTGAGAGAATTTGAGGGAGTGCCATGATTCGATTGACAGATGCGGAGAAGACCTATGAAAACGGCACAAAGGCCATTCGTGGGATCTCATTTCAGATAGATGACGGAGAATTTGTGTTTCTGGTGGGGCCTTCCGGCAGCGGAAAGTCCACCATTATCAAGATGCTGACCGGCGAGGTCGTCCCCACCGGCGGCCGCGTGATGGTCAACGGCTTTTCCATGAGCCGTATCAAGGAAAAACAGCTGCCCCTGATGCGCCGCACCATCGGCGTGATCTTTCAGGATTTCCGCCTGATCGCCAGCCGGACGGTGTATGACAATCTGGCGCTGGCCATGCGGGCGGTGGACGCCTCGCCCCGTGAGATCCGCAGCCGCATTCCCTATGTGCTGGAGCTGGTGGGTTTGAAGGGGAAGGAGAACAACTACCCAGACGAGCTCAGCGGCGGCGAGCAGCAGCGCGTCTCCGTGGCTCGTGCGCTGGTGAACAACCCCAGCACCATCGTGGCCGACGAGCCGACCGGTAACCTTGACCCGGCCCGCTCGCTGGAGATCATGACGCTGCTGGAGCGCATCAACGCGCTGGGCACTACGGTGATCGTGGTGACTCACGAGCGGGGACTGGTGAACCACTTCAACAAGCGTGTCATCTATCTGAACAGCGGCCGCGTAGCGGGTGACGCCACCGGTACATACGAAGGGGTGGTGAGCCAATGAAAAATCTGGGATACTTTTTCAAAGAGGGTGCCCGCAGCATGTTCTCCCACGGGTTCATGTCCTTTGCCGCCATCGGCGTGACGGTGGCGTGTCTGCTGATTATGGGGACCTTTTCGCTGGTGGCCTATAACGCCAATGTGAATCTGGCGGACCTGCAAAAGGAAAACGCCATGGTGGCCTTTGTGGACGACTCGCTGACGGAAGCGCAGGCCAAGGCGCTGCAGAGCCAGCTGGAAAAGGTGGACAATGTGGCCGACTGCACCTTTGTCTCACGGCAGGAGGCACGGGACACCTATGTGACCGAATATGACGAGGATGACATGTTCAAGGATCTCCCGTCGGAGGTGTTCCGCCACCGCTATGTGCTCCACCTGACCGATCCCGACCAGATCGCCGCAACCAAGGCGGCTGTGGACGCCATAGAGGGCATCGACGAGGTACGGGCCGACGAGGTGATCTCGGCGGGCTTCATCACCATCCGCAACGTAGCGGGCGCCATCTCCCTCGTATTGATCGCCGTACTTCTGATGGTGTCGCTGTTTATTATTTCCAATACCATCAAGCTGACCACCTTTGACCGGCGGGAGGAGATCGCCATTATGAAGATGGTGGGCGCGACCGACAGCTTTATCCGCTGGCCCTTTGTGTTTGAGGGCCTGCTGCTGGGCCTGTTCGGCGCGGCGATCGCCTTCGGCCTACAATGGCTGCTGTACAGTGCCATGGCCAACGGCATCAGCACCTCCGACACCATGCAGCTGCTGGAGGTGGTATCCTTCCGGAGCATCTGGCAGCCGGTGGCGGGTATCTTCGCCGGAGCCGGTGTGGTGATCGGCGTGGGCGGCAGCCTGATGGCCATTCGCCGCTTCCTGAAGGTATGATCGGCAAACCACGCGGAAGGAATTTCCGCACCGGAGGAGGACGAACCATGAAACGAACGACCGCTGGAAAAAGAGCCTTGGCGCTGCTGTGCGCGCTGCTGATGACGGCGTCGCTGCTGCCTGCCATGGCCTACGCCACAACGGACGGCGACACAAAAACCGGCACGACCACGTCCGGCACCAAGACGGATGATAAGAAGAACAGTACCGAGGCCGACAATATCCGCAAGGAGTATAATGACCTGCAGCAGCAGATCAACGGCAAGCGGGAGGAAATGAATAACCTGAAGAAGGAGCTGGACAAGGTCAAGGGCCAGAAGGCCAGCACCCAGAAGCAGAAGAACCTGCTGGATCAGCGCAATGCGGCGCTGACGGATGAGATCGGCCTGCTGGAGCAGCAGATCGACATTACCGCCCGCAGCATCGCCGCCAACGAGGCGCTGGAGGAGCAGCAGACCGAGCTGTTCCACAAGCAGGTGCGCGCGGAGGAGGAGCAGGGCACGCTGTCCTATTGGTCGGTGCTGTTCAAGGCCACCAGCTTCTCCGACCTGATCAGCCGCATCGACTTCATTAACGAGATCGCCCGCTACAACAAGAAGGTCATTTCCGACCTGCAGGAGATCCGTCAGGAGCTGGCGGATGATAAGGCGGCGCTGGAGCAGCAGAGCGAGGAGCTGACCGCCTCCAAGCAGGAGCTGGAGGGTCAGATCTCCGAGAGCATGAAGCTGCTGGCGGAGTACATCAAGACCGAGGAGGGAAAGCAGGCGGAGTATGACGCCATCAAGGCCGAGGAGGAGGCGCTGGACGATCTGATCGCCGCGGCCGAGGCCAAGGCCCGTGAGCTGGGCATGGACGACATCGTCGGTACGGTGGGCGGCTATGTGTGGCCCTGCAACGGCATCCGGTGGATCACCTCCAAGTTCGGCGGGCGCAATTCCCCCGGCGGTATCGGCAGCACCAACCATAAGGGCGTGGACATCGGCACCCCCATGGGTACGCCAGTGCTGGCGGCCAAGGCCGGTAAGGTCACTTGGGCCAGCTCCAACGGCGGCTATGGCCAATGCGTCATCATCAGCCACGGCAAGGGCAATTCCACGCTGTACGGCCATCTCAGCGGCTACAACGTGAAGGTTGGTGACATGGTGTCGCAGGGACAGGTCATTGCCTATTCCGGCAACACCGGCAATTCCACCGGTCCCCATCTGCACTTCGGCATTATGGAGAACGACGGCTGGGTGGATCCCCTGACGTATCTGACCGGCTGGCAGTATTACGGTTGATTTTGGATAACCGGCACCTCTGTACCATACACTGGTACAGAGGTGCTTTTTTATGTATGGCTATGTGACATTGGGAACGCCCGCCGCCGTGGCGCAGCGGCGGATCGAAGGCGTATGGTTCATGGCGGCGGTATTGCCGGAGTCCGGGATCTTGCTGCGGCTGCGCCGCCGCTTCATATGGCGGAAGCTGCGCCACCGCGGCGTAAGACGCTGCGTTATGCCGGAGATGCTGGAGGCGGAAGCCGCCCGATGGGGCATCCTTCCGGTGGAGGTATGCCGCCTGCGGCAGGCGTTGCTGCCGCAGCTGCTGGACAGGCAGGGTGACCTGCGGCGGAAAACGGCGGCCCTGCAGGCGGAGTATGTGACAGCGGCGGTGGCGGAGGCAGCTGTCCTGCTGGCCCGGCGGGTGCGGTATCTGTCATTGGAGATCGGCAGCGGGAGAGAAGTGCTGGAGCGCATCCTGTGGGAGCGATTCGGGCTGACCGTCTGCGGGGTGGGGCAGGCGGCGGTGACGGTGTCCTTCGGCGGCGCGCCGTCGGGAAACACCATCTGTCTGGGGGAGGACTGTCGGCGCTACCAGCGGCTGACCTACCGCCTGACGGCGGGAGAGCCGGAGAACGAGGTGCCGGAACAGCTGCTGGCGGTGCTTTTTGAGGCTGGAGAGATCAAAAAAGAGCAAATTCGCGTAAAAACAATTGAACCCAACGCTTGACAGGTGGACGGAAACTCACTATAATGCAACATGACGCATTGTAATTATAATATAAGTATACCCTATGGCAGATATCTGCGTAGGGGTGCAATAGAAAGGAATGTGCAGCATGGCAAAAGAATTCAAAATGAGCCAGACCCGTTATGACGAGCTGAAACAGGAGCTGGATTACAGCAAGACTACCCGCGCCGACGAAGTGGCTGAACTCATTAAGGAGGCCCGCGGCTTTGGCGATCTGAGCGAAAACAGCGAGTATGACGAGGCCAAAAACGAGCAGGGCAAGCTTTACTCCCGCATCGCGGAGTTGGAGGACATTCTGCTGCACGCCGTCATCGTGGACGAGGCGGAGATGGACTCTGACAAGATCTCCATCGGCTGCAAGGTCGTGGTGACCA
>USMI01000069.1 GCA_900555735.1 uncultured Eubacteriales bacterium
AGCTTCCGCCACTGCGGGGCGGCTGATAGCCGCCCACGGGAGGCCGGGGACCGCCGCCGTAAGGCGCTCTGGGCTGCCGGGGCGGACGGGGCCGCATATGCCGTCCCCAGAAAATGGGATAGTACACAGGCCGCACCACGCTCACAGGCGTGCCCACAATATACCGCCGCCGGTAGCGGTTGTACCGCACCCGATCCAGCAGCACCCAAACCACGAAGATGACCACGATCAGCAGCACCACGCCGCCGATCGATACGCCGCCGGTCTTAGCCGAAGTGGGTGTCTTGGCCGTCCAGCCGATATCGCTATTGCTGTAAACGCCGCTGCCCTGCTGACCAAATTGGCCGTAGAACACATCCGCCTGACGGAAGAACGCCGTCACCGCGCCGTTAAAATCACCGTCGTAATAGGTGCTCTCAATGGCGCTGCGCAGCTTCTGCTGCTGGGTGTCGGTCATATAGCGGCCCACGTTGTCGCCGCGGTAGACCTGCCAGTCGCCGTCCTTTACCAGCAGCAGGATCATGTCATTGGCGCCGAGGCCCCATTCCTTGCCCAGCGCGGCGGCATACTCCTGATCCTTCCAGCCGGCCATATGCTCCACGGTGGCCACCGCCACCACGGCATAGTACCGCTCGTCCCAGTCGGCGTTATACTGCTCGATCAGCTGCCTCGTCTCGTCGCTGAGCAGGCCGGCATCGTCGCAGATCCACTGGCGGTATTTGACGTCCAGCAGCTCCGTAGGCTGCTTGGCCAGATAGCTGTCCTTCCGGGCCAGACCGATGCAGACGCTGCCGATCACCGCCAGCACCAGCACCACCCACGCTACCGCGCGTTTTTTGAAAAATTTCATGGGATATTCCTCCTTTCGGAAGGAGATTGGTTGCAGGGGAATCCTACCCCAACAGATTTGTTTACCCTCTCAGCTCCATCAGCTTCTGCTTCAGCTCACCTTCGATGCGGCCCAGCTCGGCTTCCGCCGCCTTGCGCTTGGCGGCGCCCTCCTTCTGGATGCGGGCCACCTCGTCCAGCGTAGAGATCAGCTGCTCATTGGTATGCTGCAGGGTCTCGATATCCACCACGCTGCGCTCCGCCTCCTTGGCGGTGGCGATAGTACCCATTTTCAGGGTGTCGGCGTTCTTCTTCAGCAGCTCGTTGGTCATCTCGGTAACGGCGTTCTGGGCGGCGGTGGCCTGACGGCTGTGCTCCATACCCAGCGCCAGCACCATCTGGCTCTTCCACAGAGGGATGGTGTTCACCAGCGAGGACTGGATCTTCTCGATCATCAAGGTGTCGTTATTCTGCAGCAGACGTGTCTGGGGGCCCATTTGGATGGACACCATGCGGGTCAGCTCCAGATCGTGGAGCTTCTTCTCGAACCGGTCGCACATGCTGACCAGATCGTTATAGGCCTGCGCGTCCTCGGCCAGTCCGGACTGCTCCGCCTTCTTCCGCAGCTCCTCCAGCTCACCGGCGCGCACCTCCGCCAGACGCTTTTTGCCGGCCAGAATGTACATGGTCAGCTCCTTATAGTATTTCAGGTTCAGCTCATACATCTGGTCGAACATGGCCACGTCCTTCAGCAGAGCGATCTGATGGCTCTCCAGATTCTGGGCGATCTTGTCCACGTTGGACTCCACCTTGCTGTACTGGGCCTTCATGGTCTCGATGCGGTTACCGGTCTTTTTGAACAGGCCCGCCAAGCCCTTCTTCTCCTCCGGCGCGCCGAAGCCCTTCAGCTCCACCACCAGACGGCTGAGGTCCTCGCCGATCTCGCCCATGTCCTTGTTGCGGACGTTGGCCAGTGCGCTCTCGGAGAAGCTGGCCACGCTCTTCTGGGCCGCCGCACCGTACTGCAGCACCTGATTGGTGTCCCGCACGTCGATCTTCTTGGCGAATTCGTTGACGGCAGCCTTCTCCTGCTCCGTCAGCATGCTGTCGTCCAGCACCACCGGCTCAATTTCCTTCTTCGCCTCAGGGGCGGCAGGGGTAGCAGGAGCCTCGGGCGTCAGAGTCAGGGTAGGGATCTCCGCAGCAGCGGCGGTATCGGGAGCCAGCGTCAGTTCGGGCATGTTGTTGTCAGTCATTGTCTTAATTCCTTTCTGTATTTTTCAACTTTATATTACATTCTGTATCAAAGTTCCAGCGTGATCCCGCCGTCATCCGGCTCGGTCCTGACCGGTTCGGCCTGTGACTGCGCCGCGCTATGGAGCGGATCGTCCGTCAGGCCCTCACGGGCCATCATGTTCTCCAGCACCACCATATCGGTGGAGATATCCATGGCCTCCGCGCCGAACAGGTTGTCCAGCTGCTTTTCAAAAGCCTTGATGATGGTATCCATCATGCCCTCCACCTTCTCCATGGTGGAGGTGATGTTCTCACCGGCCACGCCCTGCTCGCCCATGCGGTCATAGGCGTTGAGGATCTTCAGCGTGGTGGGCAGGTAGTAGTTCATAAATTTCCGGATCTGAGGCAGCTTCTCCGGATTCTGCTCCACCTGAGCGAAGATCTTCCCGGCCAGCTGCTGCAGGCGGACGATCTGGGCGGAGATGGTGGGGTCGGCGATATTGTCATCCAGCCGCTTCATCTCGGCAATGGCCTTTTTGCCGTCCTCGATCATCTTATCCAGCTCCGGATTGCCGGTGGTCTTGGGTTCCTCCGGTACCTCCTCCACCGTATCCCGGCAGAACAGGCGGGCCACGACGCCCACCACCGCGCCCGCAGCCGCCGCCAGCAGGAAATGAGGCAGCTTATACAGCGGAAACAGCAGGGCATACAGCAGCCATGTTACCGCCACCGCGTACAGCGGGATGGCGGACTTATGAACGATTTTTTTCAACTCCATCGCCTCCGTTCCACGAATGGATCAGGATAAATACTATTACAAGATACATTATATCCCAACCGCTATGTCTGGTCAAGAAAAAGAGACGGGACATCCCGTCTCCTTTCGTTATTCTCCATTTACGGGCAGTCCGGTGGTTCCGTTGGTGGGGTCGATAAAGACGGGCAGCACCGGAGGGTCATACGTCCACCAGACAAACAGCGCCCATACGCCCAGCAGGAGCAGCAGACCCAGCACCGACCACAGGAGGCCGCTCCCCTTTCCGCCCGCCATGATCCGCCAGGACACCCACGCGCCCAGCAGCACCGCCGCCTGAAACAACAGCACATCCACGATCATGCTGCTGACACCCAGCGCCCCGGTATAGGTATAGTACACGGTGGGGATCAGCACCACGCCCGCCAGAAGGCCTATGGCACGGGCCAGCAGCACCGGACGGCGGCTGTCCCGCAGCACCACCGCCTCCACCAGCGACCACACCACCCACGGGATCACCAGCAGCTTCATATGCTCCCATGTGGATTCGTTGACGGCGGCAAATGCCGCCACGATGCGGTTTTCTCCGCTCCAGTCAAAAACGAAATGCAGCAGATTCCCAAGGATCAGCGTGACAAACAATCCCGCCAGCTCCCATTTACGCCATTTTCTGTCGGCCATGGCAGACCCTCCCATCTTTGTGCGGCTTACAGGGACTATTGTACGCGGAAAAGTCTGCATCTATACATAAGAGAGCCGCTGTGGTTGCACAGCGGCTCTTAATAGAATGAACTTTTTACAGGACGGAGAAGTTGACCACCAGACCGGCGAACACGATGGAGACCATGCTCAGCAGCTTGATGAGGATGTTGATGGCGGGGCCGGAGGTATCCTTGAAGGGATCGCCCACGGTGTCGCCCACGACGCCGGCCTTGTGGCACTCGCTGCCCTTGCCGCCGAAGTTGCCCGCCTCGATGTACTTCTTGGCGTTGTCCCATGCACCACCGGCGTTGGCCATGTAAATGGCCATCAGGAAGCCGGTAACGGTAGCGCCGGCCAGCAGGCCCACAACGCCCTTATAGCCAAGGATCATACCCACCACGATGGGGGTGACCACGGCGACAACGGTAGGCAGCACCATTTCCTTCAGGCTGGCCTTGGTGCACAGATCCACGCAGCGCGCGTAGTCAGGATCGGCCTTGCCTTCCATCAGACCGGCGATCTCCTTGAACTGGCGGCGGACCTCCATGACCACGCTCTGGGCGGCACGGCCCACGGAGTTCATGGTCAGCGCGGCGAACACGAAGGGCAGGCAGGCGCCGATGAACAGGCCCACCAGAACCAGCGGGTTCATCAGGGAGAAATCATTGAAGGTGACATCGGCAGCGCCCACTTCCTTGACCTTCTCAATGTAGGAGGCCATCAGAGCCAGCGCGGTCAGGGCGGCGGAGCCAATGGCGAAGCCCTTGCCGGTGGCGGCGGTGGTGTTGCCCAGAGAATCCAGCGCGTCGGTACGCTTGCGGACCTCGGGATCCAGACCGGCCATCTCGGCGATACCGCCTGCGTTATCGGCCACGGGGCCGTAAGCGTCGGTCGCCAGCGTGATGCCCAGCGTGCTCAGCATACCAACGGCAGCCAGCGCGATACCGTACAGGCCCATGCCAGCGCTCTGTGCGCCGCCGGACAGGAAGAAGGCCAGCAGGATGCAGACGGCCACGATAATGATGGGCAGCGCGGTGGACAGCATGCCCAGACCCAGACCGCCGATGATGATGGTGGCGGAGCCGGTCTGGCTCTTGCTGCTCAGCTCCTGCGTAGGCTTATAGGTGTCGGAGGTGTAGTACTCGGTGGCCTTACCGATCAGCACACCGGCCGCCAGACCGGACAGGATGGCCACATACAGGCCCCAGTGCTCCAGACCCAGCAGCGCCCACACGAGGAAGAAGGAGATAATGGCGATCAGGATAGCGGACAGGTTGGTGCCGCGGGACAGTGCCTTCAGCAGCGTGCGCTGGTCAGCGTTCTCCTCAGTCTTGACGAAGAAGGAGCCGAAGATAGAGCACAGGATACCCACAGCAGCCATGACCATGGGGATGGCCATGGCCTTAAAGGCCTCGTCAGCAAAGGCGGCCACGCCCAGCGCGGAGGCGGAGATGATGGAGCCCACATAGGACTCGTACAGATCGGCGCCCATACCGGCCACGTCGCCCACGTTGTCGCCCACGTTATCGGCGATAACGGCGGGGTTGCGGGGATCGTCCTCAGGGATACCGGCTTCCACCTTGCCCACCAGATCGGCGCCCACATCGGCGGCCTTGGTGAAGATACCGCCGCCCACACGGGCAAACAGAGCCATGGAGCTGGCGCCCATGCCGAAGGTCAGCATGGCGCTGGTGATATCAGCGGCTTCCAGCTTGAACACGAAGCGCAGCAGCATGAACCACACAGAGATATCGAACAGGCCCAGACCCACCACGGTGAAGCCCATGACGGAGCCGGCGGAGAACGCCACGCGCAGGCCCTTGTTCAGGCCGCTCTGGCAGGCGTTGGCGGTGCGGCAGTTGGCCTTGGTAGCAATGCGCATGCCCACGAAGCCGCTGAGGCCGGAGAAGAATCCGCCGGTCAGGAACGCGAAGGGTACGAACCAAGTCAGCAGCTTGCAGGCTGCCATGATGCACAGCACCACGATCATGCAGGCGAAGAAGATGCCCACCACGGTGTACTGGCGCTTCAGGTAAGCGTTTGCACCCTCGCGGATGGAGCGGGAGATCTTGCTCATCAGAGGGGTACCCTCGTCAAAGCTCAGCACGCGCTTGCCCGTGATAAACGCGAACAGCAGCGCGATGATCGAGCCAACAAATGTGGCTAAGACCAGATATTTTTCCATAATGTGTTTTCCTCTTTCTCCTCCCCTCGACGGGAGGATCTTTCTTTTTTGTTCCGCACATTATTATAATAAAAACTCACTTTTTCCGTCAAGTTTTCAAACTTTTTTTCTTTCTCTAAAAAAGTTTATGTGATTTTTCCGTTATTTTCAACAAAAACATTTTTTCGCTTAACAGTCCGCAAAATCTTATATTTTTTCTCGTTTTGCAATTTCTTCTCAAATTTTCGCCACAAAAATACATATTTCAAATCATAAGTATTCCTTAATCCTATCATTAGAATATTTTTTCGTCATGTTTTTCCTAGAAACGGAAACAATTCATTTTTATTTTTGACGTTTTTCATCCGTATTTTCATTTTTCATATTTAATTTTACTGTGAGTCTACCATTTTCTTCCTTTGTGTTTTTGCACAATATGATTCTTACAATTTTCATCGGCGGTATATCTGCTGCATCAGCTTATAAAAGCAAAATGCCCGCCGTCAAAAGACGGCAGGCATTCTGCTCAGAAAGGAGATCATTTGATCGTTGCTTTTTCACGCTTGGCAGACAGATACTGCACGGCCACAACGGCCGCCACCAGCAGCAGGCCCGCCACGTCGGTGAGCGTACCGGGGATCATCATGCCCAGACCGCCCGCAGCCAACAGGATACGGAAGAACCAAGGCACCTTCTTATACAGATGACCGTTGAGGGCCGCAGCAATGCCGAAGATGCCCAGCAGGGCGCTGATGCATATCTGCGCCACCTCCCACCAGCCGGTGATGTTCTCAAACAGCAGGGCGGGACTGTACGCGAAGATGTACGGCACAATGAAAGCCGCAATGGCCAGCTTTGTGGCATTCAAGCCAGTCTTCATGGGGTCGGACTTGGCAATGGCGGAGCCTGCGTAGGCAGCCAGTGCCACAGGCGGCGTGATATCCGCCACGATGCCGAAGTAGAACACGAAGAAGTGGGCTGCCACCACGGGGAAGTTCAGCTGGATCAGGATAGGTGCGCAGGTGGAGGCCATGATGCAGTAGTTGGCGGTGGTCGGCACGCCCATGCCCAGCACGATGCAGCACAGCATGGTCAGCACCAGACCGATAATGGTAGCGTTGCCCGCCAGCTGTACGATGGCGTTGATAAGGATGGAGGCCAGGCCGGTAACGGTGATGCAGCCGGCGATGATACCCGCCATGCCGCAGGCCACGGCCACGGTGATGGCGCCGCGGGCGCCCGCCTCCAGAGACTCCACTGCGGAGAAGAAGGAGCGCTTACCGGCAGTACCCAGTGCCTTGCCGGCGGACTGTGGCGCATTGTTCTCGTCGCCCCGCTTGCTCTGCAGGAAGAAGTTCACAAAGCCCACAGCGATAGCGGCCAGAATGGAGTAGGCCGCGGAATGGGACATGGTCTTGCTGCCGGAGGACACCAGCCACACCAGCAGGATCAGAGGAATGATCAGATAGCAGTCGCGGGCCAGCAGCTTCCACTTGGGCAGCTCCTCGCGGGGAATACCCTTCAAGCCCAGCTTCTTCGCCTCCAGATGGACGGCGATAAAAATGCCGGTGAAATACAGGATGGCAGGCAGGATCGCCTTGACAGCCACCTGCGCATAGGGCAGCTTCATGTACTCCGCCATCAGGAAGGCGGCAGCGCCCATGATGGGGGGCATGATCTGACCGCCGGTTGAGGCGGCCGCCTCAACGGCTCCGGCAAACTCCGACTTGTAGCCGGTCTTCTTCATCATGGGGATGGTGAAGGAACCGGTGGTAACGGTGTTGCCCACGGAGGAGCCGGACACCATGCCGCACAGGGCGGAGCTGATAACAGCCACCTTCGCCGGGCCGCCGCTGGACCAGCCAGCCAGACGGTTGGCAAAGCTGATGAAGAAGTTGGCGATGCCGGTGCGCTCCAGGAACGCGCCGAAGATGATGAACAGAACGATGTAGGTGTAGCACACGTTGATGGGCGTACCGATAACGCCGCTGGTGGTGTAGAACAGCTTGTAGATGATGGTTTTCAGCGCGTCATACAGGGTGGCGCCGTTCACCGCACCGGCGTAGCTCAGCTGGTTGATGAACGCGTACACGATCAGCACGCCCGCCACGCACAGAATGGGCAGACCCACGCAGCGGCGGCACAGCTCCAGAAGGATCAGGATACCCACCGCGCCGATGACCACATGGATGGGCTCGATACGGGTGGCCAGCTTGATCAGCGTCATGGCGTTGAAGGCGAAATACAGGAAGCAGCCGGTGCCCACCAGCATCAGCACGATATCATACCAGGGCATGAAGTTGACCTTCACATGGCCCTTCTTGATGGGATAGGTCAGAAAACCGATGAATACGATGCAGGCCAGGAACAGGCTCAGACGGGTCTCCGGCAGAGCCGTTGACCACAGGGTCATTGCGATGCAGTACAGAGAGAACGCCGCCATCAGCCCGCCGGTGATCCAGCGGAGGGGGCCTTCCCAGATGCGGGTGTTGGATTCACGGTCATATTTGCGCATCACCGCGTCCAGATCGGCGGCCATATCCTCGCCGGAGGCGGCGGAGGTGTCAACAGCCGGGGCCTCTTCGACCCGTTTTTTGAATAGCTTCATAGTGGATCTCCTTGGTGTGGTTTTGGGGATGCTATGCCAAAGAACAGCGAGAACTACGGCGGGACGGGCCCGTCTCAATAGAGGTTTTTCCTGTTAATGTTCCGTACAGCTTTTACTGGACGGTGAAGCCCTTCTCGGCAAAGTACTTGGCAGCGCCGGGGTGATAGGGCACGGAGGTGATGGAGGAACCGAACTCCAGGCTCAGCTCGCCGTACTTGGCGTGGCTGCTGACCAGATCAGCGGCGTTGTCAAAAATGTCGGCGGTCAGGGCATAGATGGCATCCTCGGACACATCGTTGCGGGCCAGGATCACAGCGGCCACGGCCACGGTGGTCACATCCTCATCCAGACCATACACATCCTTGGGGATGACGGTCTTGGTGTAGTAGTCGGAGGTCTCCAGCAGCTTGGCGATGTGCTCGCTGTCCAGGCTGACCAGGTAGGTATCCTTGGTGGTGGCCAGGTCGGTCACAGCGGTGGTGGGGGCGCCGGCCACGATGAAGGCGGCGTCGATCTGGCCGTTCTTCAGGGCGTCGGCGCTGTCGCTGAAGGACTGGTAGGTGGGCTTGATGTCGTCCTCGGTCAGCCCGTAAGCACCCAGGACGTCAATGGCGTTGAAGTACACGCCGGAACCGGGAGCGCCGATGGACACGGACTTGCCGGCCAGGTCAGCCACGGTCTTGATGCTGGCGTTGGTGGTGACGATCTGCACCTGCTCCATGTACAGGGCGGCCACAGTGGAGAAGCCCTCGACCTTGCTCTCGAACAGGTTGGTGCCGTTGTAGGCGTAGGCCATCACGTCGGACTGGCAGAACGCGAAGTCAGCGGTGCCGTCCACCAGCTCCTGCACGTTGGCCTGAGAGCCGTTGCCCACCAGACCCACGACGTTGATGCCGGCGTTGTTGGTGGCGTGCTGGGCGATGACGGAGCCGAAGGC
>USMI01000070.1 GCA_900555735.1 uncultured Eubacteriales bacterium
TACGACATGGCGGCGCTGATGGCGGCGCCCATCGGCCCTGTGGCCGGGGCCAACGACATCGAGCTGCGCCGTACCGGCAAAAGCTACACCAGCGACACGCTGCGGGCGCTGCATGAGCAGTATCCCGACGCGGAGCTGTGGCTGCTGATGGGATCGGACATGTTCCTGTCCCTCCACACATGGCATGAGCCGGAGGTCATCTGTGAATTGGCGCACATTGCCGCCTTCAGCCGTGTGGAGGAGGATATCCGCGCCGCCATGGCGCGGCAGAAGGCGCTGCTGGAGGAGCAGTATCAGGCGAATGTGATGCTGCTGGACAATCCGGAGTTCATCGAGCTGTCCTCCACCGATGTCCGTACCGCGCTGGCGGCGGGGCAGGGGAGTGACCTTGTGCCGGAAGCCGTGTGGGGCTATATTCAGCGGGAGCATTTGTACGGCACGACCGCCGATCTGAAGCACCTGACGGTGGAGGCGCTGCGGCCCATCGCCATGAGCTACCTCAAGCCAAAGCGGATGCCCCATGTGCTGGGTACGGCGGCGGAGGCGGCGAAGCTTGCCCGCCGCTTCGGCGCGGACGAGACCAAGGCCCGTGTGGCGGGCTTGCTTCACGACTGCACCAAGAAGCTGGACATGGCGGAGCAGCTGGCCCTGTGTGAGCAGTACGGTATCCGGCTTGACCCCTTGGAGCAGAAGGCATTGAAGCTGCTGCACGCCAAGACCGGCGCGGCCATTGCACGCCATGTGTACGGCGTGGATAACGAGGTGTACGAGGCCATTCTGTACCACACCACCGGCCGGGCGGGCATGAGCCTGATGGAGAAGATATTGTATCTGGCCGATTACATCGAGCCAAGCCGGGAGTTTGCCAACGATCCCGATGTGGTGCGCCTGCGGGAAGCGGTCTATGATGACATTGACCGTGGACTGTTGCTGGGTCTTACCATGACCATCGACGAGATGGAGGGCATGGGCGATCCCGTACACCACGATACATTGGACGCAAGAGAATATCTCATTGAAAAAGGAGTGACCATATGAAAGAGCCTAAGGAAATGGCCCTGCTGGCAGCCAGAGCGCTGAGCGATAAGAAGGGCCGGGAAATTCAGGTGCTGGAGATCGGCGAGCTGACCACGCTGGCGGATTACTTTGTCATCGCCACCGGTTCCAGCAATACCCAGATCAACGCGCTGGTGGACAACGTGGAAAAGGTGATGCTGGAGGAGGCCGGTGAGCAGCCTCTGCACCGCGAGGGCTATCGCGGCGGTACGTGGGTGCTGCTGGACTACGGCTGCATCGCCGTGCATGTCTTTAACGCCGAAGCCCGTGAGTTCTACGGTCTGGAGCGCCTGTGGCGGGACGGCAAGCCCGTGGACGTCTCCGGCGTGGTAACGCCCAACGAATAAACCTTAACGCAAAGAAGCGCCATCCTCACGGATGGCGCTTCTTTGCGTTATTCGACAGAAGAAAGACGGCTGTATTGGCGTTTCAGGAAGGTGAGAAACGCGCGGGCGGCGGTATTGGCGGCGGGCAGCGCCTTGACCGCTGCGCCCAAACGGCGGGATACCGGCTTGTCCAGCGGAATGGAACGCACACGGCCCTCATAGCCCTCCAGAGAGAAGGCGGACAGCACCGACACGCCCAGACCGCCTGCTACCATGGAGAGGATCGCGCCGTCGTCCGACGCCGTTACCGTCAGGCGCGGCGTGTCCGGCGGCAGCAGCGGCTCGATATACTGTTCGGGGCTGGACAGGAACGGCTCCTGCAGAAGCCGCTCCAGCGAGATGGTCTCCTCCGTCCACGGGAAGTCCGGCGGCACCACCGCGATCAGCGGCGCGTCTGTCAGCGGCGTCCAGTGGAAGCCCTTGCCGCAGGCCTCGTCTACCAGTGCCAGCTGGATCTTGTCCTGCTCCAGCGCTTCGGCCAGCTCATTGCCCTGTACCAGCACATCCACCTTGATCTCCGAATGCAGCTTGCGGAACTTGCTTAGAAGCTCCGGCAGACGGGCGCGGGCAATGCTGGCGAAGCAGCCGATGGTCAGGGCGCGGCTATACAGCTCGCCCTGCACCTGTGCCTCGCCGCGCAGTGTGTCGCAGGCAGAGATCACCTGATTGATATAGGGCAGCAGGTGCTGGCCCTCCTCCGACAGGCGAACGCCGTGGCTGCTGCGGGTCAGCAGCGTGCAGCCCAACTCCGCCTCCAGCTTGTTGACCAGATGGGTCATGGCAGATTGTGTATATCCCAGCTGCGCGGCAGCCTTGCCGAAGCTGCCGCATTGCACGGCGGTCAGCACGGCCCGCAGCTTGTTGTCGTCCATAGGAACCTCGCTTTCTGCGATTTATACAAAAATACTTTACGGTAATTATAAATATAACACAACAGGACGGCCGCTTCAATGACATTTTTGTGAATTCTCTGTCAATATTCTGGTAAAATTTGTAAAAACTGCGAGAGCCATTAGTATTTTTCATGACCCAATGAATTACGCTCAATTCTCAAGTCATGAAAAAAATGTTACTCTATATGAGCGGAATGCATGACACTGTGTTGATTTCGCGGAAGAGGAAAGTGTAACGAGGAGAAAGGTATGAGTATGCAAAAGAAAAAGAGTACAGTTCGGGACGTGATCGTCATCGGTTTCGCACTGTTTTCCATGTTTTTCGGTGCGGGAAATGTGGTGTTCCCTCCGTATTTGGGCTTGGAAGCCGGCCCTGAGTGGATGACCGGCTTTGCCACCTACTTTGTGGCGGATATCGGTCTGGCGCTGCTGGGCATGTTCGCGCTGCTCCGCGTGGGCAGCAGCGAGGCCGTGCTGCATCGCGTAGGCCGTGTGCCTGCGGAGATCCTGATGTGCGCCATCATCCTGTGCATCGGTCCCATGGTGGCCATCCCCCGTACCTCCGCCAGCACCTATGAAATGGCTATCGCTCCCAACATCTCCGGCGTGTCTCCGGTGGTGTTCTCCGTGATCTTTTTCGCGGTGATCCTTGCGCTGTGCATCAAGGAATCCGCCGTGGTGGATATCGTGGGCAAGGTCCTGACCCCGCTGCTGCTGGTGGGCCTGTTTGCCATCATCATCAAGGGCATCGTGACGCCGCTGGGCGATATCGCGGCCCTGCCCCAGATCAACAACGTGGCTGTCACCGGCATCAAGGCCGGTTACCAGACCATGGACGCGCTGGCGGCCCTGCCCTTCGGCATCATCGTATTGCAGAGCGCTGCCAGCAAGGGCTACTCCGGCAATAAGTCCAAGCTGCGTATCGTGGGCGGCTCCGCGCTGCTGGCAGGCGTGCTGCTGCTGGCGGTGTATATGGGCCTTGCCTATCTGGGCGCTACCGTTTCCACCCAGTATACCGGCGCCGAGATCGGCCGCGCCCAGCTGACCATGGTCATCGTCGAGGGCCTGATGGGCAAGGTAGGCGTGGTGCTGTTCGGCGTGGTCGTGGGTCTGGCCTGTGTGACCACCGCCGTGGCCCTGACCAGCTCCGCTGCCGCCTACTTCTCTGAGCTGTGCCGCGGCAAGGTGCCCTACAAGGCGTTCGTGATCGCCATTTGCGTGTTCAGCGCCGTGGTGTCCAATCTGGGTCTGGATCGCATCGTGGCGGTGGCCTCCCCCGTGCTGGATGTGGTGTATCCCCCCACGCTGGTGCTGATCTTCATTGCCCTGATCGTTCCCCATGCCCCCAACCGCGTCAGCCGCTGTGCCGTCATCGGCGCGCTGGTGACCAGCGTGCTGTGCACCCTGCACACCTATGGCGTGTCCCTGACCTTCGTGGAGCACCTGCCCCTGTACGGTCTGGGTCTGGCATGGGTCGTTCCCGCCGTGGTGTTCGGCCTGATCGCTGCGCTGCCCGGTTTGTTTACCCATTCCCGCTCCCGCTCGGGACAGACCTTCCACAGTCCCACCGAGGAGCATTAAAAATAGCGGTAAAGCCGCCTCTCCTGAAAAGGCACGCTGTACGTCGGTACAGCGTGTCTTTTTATGTCGGGTGATTTACAGGGCCTCGTAATGATAGCGCGGCTTGCCGGGACTCTTTTTGCCGTATTCGATGGCTTCCGTGGGACAGTAGCAGATGCAGGCCATGCAGTGGGTGCAGCTGCCGCCCCAGAGGGGCCGTTCGTTTTGCAGCGTGATGTTGTTCATGGGACAGCGCTCCGCGCACTGGCCGCAGCCGACGCAGGCGTCCGAAGCGGTGAAGGCCTTCGCCTTGACGAAGCAGGAATAGAAGATGGGATTCACCGGACCGCTCATGAAGCGGTCGTAGAGGTTATTGCGAGTGGGCGGGAATTGCTCTCCCGCCGCGATGGCGGCGATGGCCCGGTCAATATCCGGCTCTGCCTTGGCCACGATCTGTCGGGCTTCCGCTGCCTGTGGGGCGTCGAACATGGCGATATAGTTCTCCGGCATGATGATCTGCGCCGTGCCCATGCAGGTAAGTCCCTTCTCCTGACAGAGTGCGTGGTTGTACTTGCCGGCATTGCCGATCTCGCTGCCGCAGGTCATGACGAACCACACCTGCTTTGCGCCGGTCAGCACCGTGCTCAGCAGCCACTCCCGCACGATCCGGGGAATACGCCATGCGTAGGTGGGGGTGACGATGATGAGCCGCTTACCGGTCTCCACCGGGGTGGTGTCACCCGATTTGATGCGGTCGTTCATGCTGCAAAGCGGCTCGCCCAGTGCGTCCGCCAAGCGCCGGGCCACATATTTGCTGTTGCCGGTGCCGGAGAAATACAGGATCATATCAATACCCCCTCGCAATGGTCGATCTCATGCTGGATGATCTCCGCTGTCCAGCCGGTGAAGGTCTTGAGCCGGGTCTGGAACTTCTCGTTCTGCCACTGCACCTTGATGGTCTGAAATCGTTTTACCTTCCGGCGTCCGGTGAGAGACAGACAGCCTTCCTCGGCCTCATAGGGGCGGTCGCGCTTCACGATGACGGGGTTGAACATGACCTGATACTTCCCATCGTCGTCAAAGACGATGATGCGCTTATTGACGCCGATCATGTTGGCGGCCATGCCCACGCAGCCCTCCTTGTGGGCGGCCAGTGTGTCCAACAGGTCCTGTGCCGTGCCGAGATCGTCCGCTGTGGCGGGCTCGGCCTTCCGGGCCAGAAATGCTTCGTCCTTACAGATATCGCGGATCATCGATCATCCTCCTGCGGCGTGTTTTTCTTCGGCGCACAGCCGACGCTTAATACACTTATGATACCGCCGATAGAGGGAAAAAGCAACCTTCTGGGCGGAGATCATGGAATATTCCTGTCCGGCAGGAGAGATTCTTGCCGCTTGACGGTGCTTTTGCTATAATAAGTGGCGAAGAGAGCCGGAAGGGAAGAACGAGCATGGAAATGCAGCGCTATATCAAGCATGCCGCCGGATGGTGGTGGATCACTGCCGCGTGTATGGTCATCGCCATATGCTGTATGGTAAAAGCAGTGCAGGTAGAAAGGTACAGGGAAGCGATGGAGCCTTCGCCGCTGCTGGTAGGGGAAGAACAGGCCGGGGATTACAGCTATATTGATGTAATGTATATGACCGACTGGGCCTATCAGGTGACAGACAGAAGCGGCAGCGAGAAGGTCTTTTACTTTGCCGGAGATGCTGATGGCTATGTCTATCTGGTGCGGCTGAGCGACGCTCAGCACGCGGAATTTGCAGCCATATCAGGCGAACTGCCTGTACCTGTTCGTCTGACCGGCGTGCTTTGCACAGTGTCGAAGCGGTATATTCCCGACCTTGCGGAGGTCGACAGCACGACTATCGAGGAATATATCGCGTATTACGGCGACTACTATATAGACGCCGTAATGACGCCTGCCGACATGAATAACGGTTTTCTGACAGGCGCGTAGCGGCCTTTACCGCCTCGGTGATCCTTCTGCTCCAAAGCGCGGTATTCTCCGTGCAGTTTATGAAAGAAATGAAACGGCTGAAGAGGGAGGGCTTGCTGGAGCGGGCGGAGTATGAGTTTCAAAGGGCGCGTGGCGACCTCCACGCAGTTGTACGGTTGAGCGATACTTTTATTTACGGCAGACACAGCAATCTGGCGCGGCCCCTGACGGACGTGCTGTGGGTCTATTGGCGTGAGGGCGGTGTGGTGGATGTGCATTTGCTGACCACCGATGGCCGGGACTGCATGCTGCGGCTATCCGGCGACGCGGCCTGCCGCAGCGCAGAGGAGATCCTGCAAGCGGTGTCTGTGCGCAACTCCAAGGTATTGGTGGGCAGAACACGAGAGAACAGCCTGCGCTACGACCGGCAGGTGCCTCGTATCAGACAGCAGCGCGTTCACAGGGCGGTGCTCTGGAGTGTAAGTCTTGCGCTGGCCGCCGCGGCGCTGCTGATCTTGTACCTTATCTGAAATAGCTGTTTCGGCGTCTTGATACGGGAAATAAAATTTGCTACGATACCACCGAAAGAATAACGTCACGATCCTGAATGGAACAGCCGCAGAAATGCGGCTTTCCACAAGATCAGCAGTTAGCCGACTCTAACTAAAACTTGCGGTGAAGGAGTATCGCTTATGAAAAGAGCTTATGCAAGATCCCAATATGCGAAGCCGTGTGAACAATATTGCAGGGAGACTTATCCCGATGAGGCCGGTGAGGTCTTTCAAAGAGCGGAGGAATACTATCTTGCCTTTTTGAAGGATATGCCCGATCTGGGTGAAAACATGATGGCAAAGAATATGCTGGACTGGTTCACGATCCTTGCCTTTTATGAGGCCAGCGGCCACAGAATGGACGGCGAGACGCTGCTTGCCATCAAGCGCCGTGCCGTGGAGCGGATGAAATTCCTCGGAAAGCTGGTGGACGGCAACAAGCATCAATGGCCGTACAGGCTGTTTGAAAAAATGTATACGAACTTCATGAAAATGCAGAAGGAGCATCAGGCAAGGGGCGAGTGGCTGGACAGCTGGAAGATCGAGCTGAACCCCGACCACCGGACGGAGGGCTTCTGTTTCCACCTTATCGGCTGTCCCATTGCCAAGCACGCCAAAGAGCATGGCTATGAGGCACTGTTGCCGTATCTCTGCAAAACCGATTACTTCCTTGCCGAGGTCATGCACGCCCGTCTGGTCCGTACCCGGACCGAAGCCCTTGGCGGCGATTGCTGCGACTATTTTATCACGGGAGACAAAGAATAAGAACACCCGCTGAGATCAATGATCTCAGCGGGTGTTGTGCCTGAATGATGCTGAGGACGCTTCACCGGCACATTAAAGCTTTGATTTTTCGTATATGTTCTTCTCCGGAATCCCGTTTCTTAGAGGCTGCGGCATAGATTTAAGCGCGGAGGAGGAACCGTGCGATCTCCATGGTCACGATCTTCAATACCGCGCCGCCGGACATGACGTAAAACCAGACTTCGCGCATCCGCTGTGTTTTCGCGATAGGCGTGGCAATGGCGGCAACAACGATCAGCAATGCGCCGATGCAGCCGACAATGGTGGGAACGCTGACCAGCGGAAACAGTCCCGGTGCGCAGCTGCCGTCAATCGTGTGCTGGATGGTCTTATCCAGACCGTCCCGTGCCGCCGCGAAGCAGCATACCACAAGGCCGAAAACCAGCACCACGGCGCTCCTGCGTCCCCAATATGAAATATTGGCATGAGCAAAGGCCGAATAGCCGATAAAACCGAGCAGGGCAAGTATCATCAAAGTTGTCGCTGTTGTAACGGCATTTCCCAAATAGAGCTTCATTCTCATATCACACTCCTTAGTATTGCGTTGTTTTTCTGTTTGCACTTGTGGCAGAATAGAAAACGCCTTTTAGCTTCGTAAAAAGTAACCGTTCGGTAACGACTGTTATAGCTACCGAACGGTTACTTGTCAAGAGAGGAGAAAAAATATTTTGGTCTGCAGCGGTCATGACAGTGCAGTGATGTATGATACCCCGTATGCGATGGCAGTATCTGCGGCAAAATAGACTTGTATCCATGCCATGATTGTGCTAGAATACATGTGCGAAAAGAAATCAAAATGCCAGACGCTTAGACGCAGTGCAGACCGATAAATCGGTTGTACTGCGTTTTTGTTTTAGGAAAGGCTTACAAGGGAAAAAGCGAATAGGGAGGAATATATTATGAAAAACAGCGCGCTGGTCGTGATCGACCTTCAGAATGACATCACGAAAAAATACAAGGAAATTATGGAAAACGTCAACAGAGCTATTGACTGGGCTGCACAAAAGGAACTGTGGGTCGTTTACATCCGGCACAACAACCTGTCTGCGGGGACAAGAACATTCAAGCCCGGCACCCGCGGCGCGGAGCTGGTGCCAGAGCTGAACGTCGTATCCGACCATATCTTCACGAAGTCAAAGAGCAACGCGCTGACCAGCGAGACGTTTGCTGCGTTCATTCAGGAGCACGGCATTACCGACTTTTATCTTGTCGGTGCGGATGCGGCGGCCTGCGTCAAATCCACCTGCTTCAATATGACGAAGATCGGCTATACCGTTCATGTGCTGTCGGACTGCATCACCAGCTACGATAAAAAGAAGCTGCCGGAAATGCTTGCGTATTATGAGAGCAAGGGCTGCACTGTCATGACGCTTTCCGAGATCATGGAAACGTAAACACCACGGCGATCAGAAAATCGCGGAGGAAGCGGACAACGATGCCCTGATAGGCAGGACACCTTGCATTTTGAGAAAAAATGTGCTAATGTAACTGCCGTTGACTCTTTATGCCTCTTATGAGGCTGTGCGAGGTATCTATGAAGCTGTTGCAATGGTGTAAGGCCAATGCCATGCCGGTGATCGCCGTGCTGGCTGCGGCGGTGACGGCGGTGTTCGTGCCGCCGGACGCGGCCTATCTTGGCTATTACGATGTGAAAACCTTGTCCTGCCTGCTGTGCGTGCTGGCGGTGGTGGGCGCGTTGCGGGGCGCAGGACTGTTCCCGCTGCTGGCGCAGAAGCTGGTGCAGGTGTTTCACACCACCCGCGGCGCGGTGACGGCGCTGGTAGGCATCACGCTGGTGGGCTCCATGCTGCTGACCAACGACACGGCGCTGCTGACGTTTCTGCCCTTGAGCTGGTTTGTGCTGGAGCGTACCGGCCAGACGAAATGGGCGGCGCTGACGTTCATTCTGCAAAACTGCGCCGCCAATCTGGGCGGCATGCTGACGCCCTTCGGCAATCCCCAGAATTTGTATCTGTTCAACCACTACAACATCCCCAACGGGGAGTTCCTGTCCATCATGCT
>USMI01000071.1 GCA_900555735.1 uncultured Eubacteriales bacterium
GTCTGCCGCGCCGCGATGACGGCGGTGCCGTCCGGCGCGCCCTCCTGTGCCAGCGTCTTGCATACGGTATTGGTGGAATCCACCGTGTCATAGCGGTAGACCTTCGGCTGCTCCATGGCGGGCGCCTCCTCTCGTTCGTGGCCCATATTACCACTTTTTTCCCCATCCGTAAAGTAAAAAAATCATCAAGCAGCTTGACAGCACCGCTGTCAGCGGGGTATCATGTCTCCAATCTTTTCCATTTCAGGAGGCTGCCATGTCTGCACGAAAGCTGGTCTATACCGCGCTGTTTGCCGTCCTTACGGCTGTGGGCGCGTTTCTGCGTATTCCGCTGGGCGTTTCATCCATCACGCTGCAATTTCTGTTCACCGCCATGGCAGGCGTTCTGCTGGGGCCGGCCTGCGGTGCGCTGAGTCAGGGCGTATATGTGGCGCTGGGCCTGATCGGCCTGCCCATCTTCACCGCCGGCGGCGGCTTCGGCTATGTGCTGCAGCCCACCTTCGGCTTTCTGCTGGGGCTGATCCCCGCCGCCGCCATCATCGGCGCCATCAGCCGCCGCAGCAGCTCGCCGCTGCGTCTGGCGCTGGCGTGTCTGGCGGGTCTCGCGGCGCTGTACGCCGTGGGCGTGCCCTACATGGCGCTGATCCTCAACGGCTATATGGGCAAGGGCATGAGCGTATCCGGCCTGCTGTGGGCCGGAATGATCCCCTTCCTGCCCGGCGACGCCATCAAGATCGCGGTGACGGCGCTGCTTTGCCCGCTGCTGCGTAAGCGTGTCCCCGGTCTGAAATAACGGTGGTGTATTTACAACGCCTGCGGCAAATGCTATAATAATACAATAACTTGGAAAGGAACGGTCTTTCATGGAACTGCACGCCAGGCTCGTCCGGTCACAACTGAATTTCTTCAAGCCCTTTGTGGCCAACTGCTCCCTTGAGGTGACCCGCAAGGGACAGGATAAGCTGGGCGAGCTGATGACGGCCCTGCACAAGCGGGAGGTGCTGGTGAAGGAACACGACTTCGGCCGCTTTCAGGGCGCGTGGATCATGCCCCGGGACGAGCGTCGGGGCGGCGTGGTGCTGTATCTCCACGGCGGCGGCTACACCTGCGGCAGCCTTGAGTATGCCAAGGGCTTTGCCGCCACGCTGGTGTCGGAGTGCGGCGTGCGGGCCTTCTGCGCCGCCTATCGGCTGGCGCCGGAGAACCGCTATCCCGCGGCGCTGGACGACGCGCTGGAGGCCTATCAATACCTGCTGAGCAAGGGCTACGCCGCCCACCAGATCCTGCTGTGCGGCGAGAGTGCCGGCGGCGGGCTGATCTACGCCCTGTGCCTGAAGCTGAAGGAGCTGGGGCTTCCCCTGCCCTGCGGCCTGATCGGTATTTCTCCGTGGACGGATCTTACCGGCAGCGGCAAGTCCTATGAGGAGCACCGGGAGATTGATCCCTCCATGACGCCGGAGCTGCTGCAATTCTACGCCAAGTGCTATACTGACGACCCCACCGACCCGTTCTGCTCGCCGCTGTTTGGCGACCTGACGGGGCTGCCGCCCTCTTTGCTGTTTGTGGGCGGCGACGAGGTGATGCTGGACGACACCCGGATGCTGCACGAGAAGCTGCTGGAAAGCGGCTGCCGCAGCAAAATGATTGTAGCCCCGGAACGGTGGCATGCCTATGTGCTGTACTGTCTCAACGAGAACATGCCGCAGGACTTCGAGACCATCAACCGCTTTATGGATCAGGTGCTGTCCCCCGCCCGCAGTCTGCGGTGGATGGAGCTGGACAACGCCGCCAAGATCTATCCCGCCGCCAAGCGGCGCAACTGGAACAACTTCTTCCGCATCTCCGCCACGCTGACCGAGCCGGTGGATGTGGCCGTGCTGCGCAGCGCACTGGACGTGACGGCCCGGCGCTTCCCCTCCATCGCCGTGCGGCTGCGGCGGGGCGTGTTCTGGTACTATCTGGAGCAGATCCCCAAGGCGCCCGCCATTCAGGAGGAGAAAAGCTGCCCGCTGGCCCACGCGCCCTTCCATCAGGTGCGGCAGTGCGCCTTCCGGATACTGGTGTATCATAACCGCTTTGCGGTGGAATTTTTCCACGCCCTGACCGACGGCACCGGCGCGCTGATTTTTGTCAAGACGCTGCTGGCGGAATATCTCAGCCAGAAATACGGTTTGACCGTCCCCGCCGTGGACGGCGTGCTGGGACGGCTGGAGGAGCCCGGCGACGAGGAGTTAGAGGACAGCTTCCTGCGCTATGCCGGCGACGTGAAGGCCAGCCGTAAGGAGTCCACCGCGTGGCATCTCTCCGGCACACCGGAGAAGGACGGCTTCAAGAATCTGGTCACGCTGATGGTGCCCGCGCCGGAGCTGAAGGCCTGCGCCAAGCGCTACGGCGTGTCGGTGACGGAACTGCTGTGTGCCGCCATGATGCAGGCCATCGCCCAGCTTCAGGCGGAGAAGGTGCCCCAGCGCAGCCGCCGCAAGCCGGTGAAGGTGCTGCTGCCGGTGAACCTGCGGAACCTGTTCCCCAGCCGCACGCTGCGGAACTTCGCCTCCTATATCACGCCGGAGATTGACCCCCGCATGGGTGACTACACCTTCGAGGAGATCTGCGCCGCCGTCCACCACCGGATGGGGCTGGAGAACAATCCCCAGACCATGCGGGCCAAGTTCGCCGCCAACGTGGCCAGCGAGAAATCGCCCGTCCTGCGGGTCATGCCGCTGTTCATCAAGAATCTGGCCATGAAGGCCGTGTTCGACACGGTGGGCGAGTGCAAATCCTGCCTGTGCCTGTCCAATCTGGGCGTGGTGCGTCTGCCGGAGGTCATGGCCCCCTATGTGGCCCGGATGGATTTCATCATCGGCGTGCAGGCCAAGGCACCCCATGACTGCGGCGTCCTGACATGGAACGACACCGTGTATATCAACTGTATCCGCAGCATCCGCGAGCCGGAGCTGGAGCTGCGGTTCTATCAGGTGCTCCACCGTCTGGGCCTGAGCGTCACGGTGGAAAGCAATCAGCGCTGACAAGGCGCGGGAAAGGAGCCTATCATGTATTGTGTCAAGTGCGGCGTGAAGCTGGCGGACAGCGAAAAGGTCTGTCCCCTGTGCGGCACCCGCGTGTTTCATCCCGATCTGCCGCAGCCGCAGGGCGAGCCGCCCTACCCGCCCGATCCCCGGCCCCGCAATGAGGAGGTCAGCCGCTCCGGCGTGCTGTTCATTCTGACGGTGCTGGCGCTGCTGCCCGCCATTCTGTTTATCCTGTGTGACTGGCGGATCAACGGCTCCATCGTCTGGTCGGGGTACGCCTCCGGCGGCGTGGCGCTGCTGTATATTCTTGTGGCGCTGCCGCTGTGGTTCCGCCGCCCCAATCCGGTGATCTTCGTGCCCATCGACTTCGTGGCCATCGGCCTCTACCTGCTGTATATCAACTTCGCCACCGGCGGACACTGGTTCCTTTCCTTCGCTTTCCCTGTCACCGGAGCCATTGGCCTTTTGGTGACGGCCATGGTGACGCTGCTGCGGTATCTGCCGGACGGCCACCTGTATGTGGTAGGCGGCGGGCTGATCCTCTCCGGCGGCATCGCGGTGCTGATCGAGTTTCTCATCAACCTGACCTTCCAGCTGCATGAGACCTTCTTCTGGTCCCTGTACCCGCTGACCGCCGGGATCATTCTGGGCGGCATGCTGTTGGTGGTGGCCGGCTGCAAGCCCCTGCGGCAATCCCTGCACCGGAAGTTTTTCATTTAAAATCATGCCGCCTTGGCGGCATACCGCAACTTTTCACTCTTCTCTCTTATCTTTTCACTGATTAAAAAATGTGCACCCCATATGGGGTGCACATTTTTTAATCTAACGCATCGTGGCTGTTGAACACGTCGCTGATGCTGCCGTAGGGGTCGGAATGGCTTTCCGGCTCCGGCTGGGCGGCGTTAAAGCTGCCCTTCATTTTCAGCTCCTGCCACTGCTCCCTGGTAATGAGCAGCTGGCGGGGCTTGCTGCCCTCGAAGGGGCCCACGATGCCCCGCTCCTCCATCTGGTCCACCAGACGGGCGGCGCGGGAGTAGCCCAGCTTCAAGCGCCTTTGCAGCATGGATACGCTGGCCTGTCCCGTTTCCAGAATGACCTCCACCGCCGCGCCCAGCAGCTCGTCGCAGCCCTCGCCCTCGTCGGGGGCGGGTGCGCTGCCGCCGGAGGACTTGCCGCCGCCCTTGTCGCTCTGCTTCATGACCTCCTCGATCTTCTCCATGACCTCGTCGGAGTAGTCGGCGGTGCCGCTCTCCTTGACGAAGTTCACCACGCGCTCGATCTCCTCGGGGGTGATGAAGCAGCCCTGCACACGGGTGGGCTTCTGGTTGCCCAGCGGGAAGTAGAGCATATCGCCTTTGCCCACCAGCTTTTCCGCGCCGGTGGTATCCAAAATGATGCGGGATTCCAGCGACGACGCTACGGCGAAGGCGATACGGCTGGGGATATTGGCCTTCATCAGGCCGGTAATGACATCCGAGGAGGGACGCTGGGTGGCGATGACCAGATGCATACCGGCGGCACGGCCCATCTGGGCCACGCGGCAGATGGACTCCTCCACCTCCTTGGCGGCCACCAGCATCAGGTCGGCCAGCTCGTCGATGACCACCACCACGGTGGGCAGCTTCTTCAGCTCAGGGTCGCTCTCGCACAGGGCATTGAAGCCCGCCAGATCCTTCACGCCCCGCTCGGAGAACATCTTATACCGCTTCATCATCTCATACACCGCCCACTGGAGGGCGCCTGCGGCCTTCTTGGGATCAGTGACCACGGGGATCAGCAGATGGGGGATGCCGTTATAGGGAGCCAGCTCCACCATCTTGGGGTCCACCATGATAAAGCGCACCTCGTCGGGGGTGGACTTATACAGCAGACTGACGATCAGCGAGTTGGTACACACGGACTTGCCGGAGCCGGTGGTACCGGCGATCAGCACATGGGGCAGCCGGGCGATATTGCCCACGATGGCGCTGCCGCCGATGTCCTTGCCCACGGCAAAGGCCACGGTGCTGGGATGGTTGGTAAACTCCCGGCTCTCGATCACGTCGCGGATGCGGACGGCGGTGACCGCCTTGTTGGGCACCTCGATACCCACGGCGGAGATCTTTCCGGGGATGGGCGCGATACGCACACCGGTAGCGCCCAGCGCCAAGGCGATATCGTCGCTGAGGTTGGTGAGCTTGCTGAGCTTCACGCCCTGATCCAGCGTGAATTCGTAGCGGGTGACGGAGGGGCCGTGCACCACCTCGCCGGGGTGAGCGTCCACGCCGAAAGAGGACAGTGCCGTCGCCAGCCGCTGGGAATTCAGCCGCAGCTCCGCGCCTACCTCCTGATGGTTGTCGTCGGTATTCTCGTCCAGCAGTGTGATAGGGGGATAGCGGTAGGCTTCCTCCCCCTCGGCCAGCTCCTTCTCGATGGCCTCGCTGACCTCGGCGGTGGCGGTCTCCACCTCCGCCCGGACGGCCTGCTTCCGCTGCTTTTCCGTCATAGGCACGGGAGCCGGTGCGGGAGCGGGATCGGGTTCCGGCGCAGGCTGTTCCGCAGGCGCTTCCTCCGCCGGGGTGGCCAGCGTGGGATCCAGCAGCTCCGCCGGGGTCTTGACATCACCGGAGCGGCCCCGGAACAGGCTGCCGCCGGATGGCTTCAGCGCCGCAGCCTCGCGGCTTGGCTCCGTCGTCTCGTCATCCAGCGGAATGTCGATATTGGGCCGCTTTTTTCGGGGTCTCGGTGTAACGACTTCTTCCTTTACAGTCTTTGCGGAACGGGCAGGCGCTTCTTCCTCGTCATCATCATAGTAGTCGTCCTCATCCTCCCACTGGGCACGTTCCTCGGCGCGGCGCTTCAATTCGGCGATCAGCTCGGCAGGCTTCACCTGCAACGCGCCCAGCACCGCCAGCACCGCCAGCAGAATGGTCAGGATCAGCGACACCACGCGGCTGAGAAGGGCCTCCATGCCCACCGCCAGCGAGCCGGACACCACGCCGCCGCACAGCAGCGACTGGCCGTCCTTCCACATGGGCTTGATGTGCTCCAGATCAAATCCATAGGGACCGCGAGCCAGCAGCAGGTGCAGCACCATGCCCACCAGTACCGGCAGCAGCAGTGTGCAGACCAGCCGCAGCTTTACCGGACGGCCCTTGTGGTTCACCAGCACGATACCGGCGTACAGCAGCGCCGGGGCCGCCAGCCAGTAGCCGTAGCCGAAGCAGCCCTTCAGCACATTGGCCAGAAACGTCAGCAGAATGGCGTCCACATTGAAGTATGTCATCAGCACACACAGCGCCAGCAGCAGACACACGATGCCGCCGATCAGGCGGGCCTGCGCGTTATAGGCGGGAGGCGGCGGCGCACTGCGGCGCTTGGTATTTCCCTTTCCGCCGCTTTTGGCGGCGGAAGCTGTTTTCTTCTTTGGTGTATTCGCCATAGATCAACCTCACTTGATGGCGTTGAGCAGCAGGGTCAGCAGGCCCGCCGCCCAGCAGTAATACGCAAACGCGCCGAAGCGGCCCTTCTCGGCCACCATGCGCAGCAGACGGATGCAGGCATAGCCCACCACCGCGGCGGTGACCACACCTACCAGATACATGGGCACCTCCGCCCAGACGATACCGGCCTCGATGGCGTCCTTCAGACTGAGGATATTGGCGCCCAGCACGGCGGGGATGGACAGCAGGAAGGAAAAGCGCACGGCGAACTTCCGCTCGAAGCCCATGAAGCAGCCGGTGGTGATGGTCATGCCGGAGCGGGAGATACCGGGCATGGTGGCGATGGCCTGACCCACGCCCACCACCAGCACACCCAGCACCGTGGCATTGCGCTCGGTCTTGCGGCCCTTGCGCACCAGATCGCAGGCGAACAGCAGAAAGCCCGTTACCACCAGCGCCGCGCCGATGAAGATCATGTTATTGCTGAGGGCCTGCACCTTCTTATGGATGGGCAGCACGGCAAACAGCGGCAGGGTGCCGATGATAATAAGCAAAATCAGACGGCGGGCAGGCGGCACCTGAGCAGGCGTAGAACTGTGGGCCAGATCGCTGATGCCGTGGATCAGCTCCACCACCATGTCGCAGATGTCCCGCCAATAGGCCACGAACACCGCCACCAGCGTGCCCAGATGCAGCAGCACGTCGAAGAACTCCGGCACCTCGGTTTTGATGTTCAGCAGATTCTGGGCGATGGCCAGATGGCCGGAGCTGGAGATGGGCAGGAACTCCGCGAGTCCCTGTACCAGACCCAGCAGGAAGGAAGAAAAATATGTCATAGAGTCACCTCATGTCATATCCGAATACTTTTTGTCATATCCGGTATGAAAATTACAGTTTGTTATCGGTTATCGCAGAAGATATCAAATATAGTATACCATATCTATGAAAAAAATGCCACTGTTATTTATGAAGAAAGAGACGGCTTACGCCGTCTCTTTTATGCTATTCGGTTTCTTCCTCCACAGGCGGCCAGATCTGTATACTGGTCTGCCACTTGTCATAGCAGCCGTTCGTATTCCACTCGTGCCACAGCGTCAGTGCATCCCGGAAGGGATAGACCGGCTTCGTCTGCCGGGCGCAGTTGCACCAGCTATACAGCGACGGCAGCTCCGGTGTCAGCATTTCGGCATCGTACAGGAGATAGGCCCGTGTGTTCTCGCCGCGGCGCATCCACGACCACTCCGCGATAATGCCGGTATTCTGCGTGGTGCCAAAGATGTTGGTGGTCTCATAGCTGCCGCTCTCCACCGAGTAGAAGTCCGCCGCATAGGACTGGCCGTCTTTCTCGCACAACAGGCGGCCGCTGTTCCATCCACCGGGGCTCCACTCCTTCTCGTTTCCCTGCCACACAGGCCAGATCTCCATACCCTCCGCAAGGCAGTCTCCGGACGGCCGGTCGATCGCCGCATAGTGCAGCACGACAGCCCGCTGTCTGTCCGCCTCCTCCACCAGTACCACCACATGGGTCACAAAGCCCTCATAGAAGTCATACACCCGATAGGTATAGTGGTAGCTGCCGTCCGGCTGCTTCTCCGCGTCGATATAGTGCCAACGGGGCGGCGTGTCATCGTTCCACACCGATGTGGTGACCTCGCGGTAGGTATCGTCTTCATACAGAGGCTCTGTCTCTGCATATACCTTCACCGCGCCGGACATCCGCGCCACTTCCTCCGCCGTCAGATCATCCAGCACCTGCTCCGGAAAGCCCAGCGCCAGCAGCTCCGCCCGGATGGTCTTATCCTGAGGTGCGTCGTCACGCAGCTGCCAGTTCATGGGATACCGCTGGCCCAGAAACATAGCCAACAGCACCGCCGCCAGCGTCAGCCCCAGATAGCCCCACAGCACCGCCGCCGAGGGCAGGCGTACCGGCGCGGCGTGGATGGCGTAGCCCGTGTCCGCGAGGGAGCGGGCCAGCTTCACCAGATTCCGCAGGATCACGATATACACGATCAATACCGGCAGCACCGCCAGCCAGCCCCTCAGCTCCATGAAGGCCAGCGCACACATGACCGCATAGAAGATCACCAGCGCACCGGCGGCGGGCGCGGCGGGCTTTTCCGCACCGGCGGCACGGGACACGCCTACCATGCCCCGCCACAGGCAGCAATACAGCGCGAAGGTCATCACCAAGACCGCATAGGCCGGGATGTTCTTCACATCCACCGGCAGGGCCTCCAGCACAAAGGACGCACTGCGCACCGCGGCGATGGCGATGGACAGCCGCCAGCACCATTGCAGCGCCCCGTTCTCTTTCCGCAGGGTGCGGAAGCCCAGCACCATCAGGATACCGCCCAGCGCGGGCAGAATCATGTCCAGATACAGGAAGTTGAAGGTGATGGTGGTCAGCCCCATGCCACACAGCACCAAAGCCATGGCCTCACGCCACGGGTTCACCACCGCCATGGCTGGCGGCAGCCCGGAAGCGTCCTCCTGTAGCAGCCGGTCAAAACGCAGATCGTCACTCACAGAAGTCACCTCCCAACAGCTGCCGCAGCTTTTGCCGCAGACGGTACAGCCGCCCCTCCACCGCCCGCTCCGTCAGGCACAGCTCGGCGGCCATCTGGGCGGTGGACTGGCAGTAGTAGTATTTTCGATAGAACAGGCTCCGATCCTCCGGCAGCAGACCCTCGATGGCGGCCT
>USMI01000072.1 GCA_900555735.1 uncultured Eubacteriales bacterium
TGCCGCCGTCATGCTTGGTGGCATCAACCGTACCGTATTCCTGCTTGCAGACCTCGCATACCGCCTTGGCGTGGCAGTTGGCCGTGCCGCCAGTGTGACCGGCGACATCGCCCTCGGTGACCTTGCAGACCTTGCAGGTTTTGGGGGTGGTGCAGGTGGCGGCGGCCCAATCGTGGCCGGTGGCGGGGATGTCCGTGCCGTCAGAAAGCTTGACGCCGCAGCCCTTGCAGTAGGTGTCGCCGGTGTAGCCCTTCGCAGTGCAGGTAGCGGCCTTGGCGTTCTTGATCTCGGTGCCGCCGTCATGCTTGGTGGCATCAACCGTACCGTATTCCTGCTTGCAGACCTCACACACTGCCTTGGCATGGCAGTTGGCCGTACCGCCGGAGTGGACATGAGCCGCGCCGGCTTTCAGCTCCAGCTTCTTATCCCTATTGTATGCCACATGGTAACCGGCTACATCGGAGGAGAAATATCCGGAATAGTCGGTTTCGCTTGCGGTGGAGAATACGCTTTCACCGGCCCAGATGCCGATATTTGCGCCGCTGGTGAGGGTGCCGAGCGTGATGATCGGCAGGTCACCGCTATTCGTGAAGCCATACGACAGATACAGGTTTTCGGTGGTCGTGGTTGATGCACCTGTCGTGGCATCTGTATACGTCCGGGTGTTTCCGGCAATAACGGGGGAGCCGGAGATGCTGATCTTGCCAACGCCGCTCCACTTATTGCTTTCCACGTAGACACCGCCGCCGTGGTGCTTCTCATTTGTGCTGACCGTATTCTTGGTGATGGTGCCGCCGTACAGATTCAATGTGCTTTTTGTGCCCACATAGATACCGCCGCCGTCACTGGTGGCTGTGTTCTCGGTGATGGTGCCGCCGTACATGTTAAAAACGGCATTATTTACATTAACGCCGCCGCCGTTGGTCGTATTACCGCCTTTCAGTGTGCCGCCGTACATATTAAAAGTGGCATTATAGTTGACACCATCGTTAACACTGACGCAGTAGCTTGAACCGCCGGAAACCGTTCCCGTCTTTTGGGCGCTGCAATCACACAAATAAAGCTTGGCGCTCCCATTGCCAACCTTAATATTGTACTCGCCCAAATTGAGCGTATGCCCGTTCAGGCAGAGATAGAGCGTCTTTCCGTCTATGATAGAGAAATAGTAGTCTAATGTCATGTCATTCTCCAGATACGCATAGGCTACATCGACCTTTTCAATGTAGAAAATCTGGCGAAGGTAGTTTGCCTTTGTGCACGCCGTATAGGTTACGTCCTCATGGTTGGTATGGTCGCCCGCGGTGATGCTGCCGCCGCAGAAGCAGTGGGTATGCGCCGCCTGTACGGCGATGCCCGTTTCATCGGACTGCACCGCAGGTTCTTCAGGGTTGCCCGCTGTGTCCTCGCCCTCTGTGGCGAATACCGCCGTTGGCAGCAGGCTCAGCGCCAGCGTCAGCGCCAGCAGAATCGCAAATAATCGTTTCTTCATGAAATACTCCTTTCCTGTGTTGCTTCTATCCTTACTCTCTATGCAATGCGTCAGCAGGGGATCACTTTTCCTTCCGCCGCAGCCACGCGCAGCCGGTCAGGCTGAGGATCGCCATGCCCGCGTACAGGGCAACGCCCGCGTCGCCGGTCTTGGGAGAGCTGACGCTGGCGGCAGGGGTGGTGGAAGTAGGTCTCCGGCCGGTGGCGGGGATCACGGTGGACGCCTGTGTGATCTCGGTCTTGGCCTCGGCGTCCGCGTAGTACTTGCCGCAGCCCTCACAGTACCAGTACTCGGTGTTGCCGTTCACCCGGCTGGTGGCGGCGCTGGCGGGAACGTGCTTCAGATCGTGCAGCACTTCGCCGCAGAGGTCGCAGACGTGATTATTGTCGGTATCCGCGTGGCCGGTCAGCACTTTGCCGCAGCCGTCGCATTTATGGTCGTTGTCCGTGTCCATACAGGGAATGGGACTTGTATAACAGGTGGGACAATAATGGTTATCGTTGATGTTGTGATATCCCACATCTGACCTTGCATCGCAGCCTTTCGTTAGACAGTAATGCCAATGCTGTTCGGTGTCGCTGCGCCAACTGCCGGAGAAACTGTGATCACTCTCCTCGCCGTGCTCTCTGCCGCAGACCGTGCATTTGGCCCGTGCTTGACAGGTGGCCGTACCGTCGCAGCTTCCCTCCTCAACAGCGGTGCACCCCTCACGCTGGCAGACGCGGCGGTGAGTACCCTCGGTGGGATTCGTCCACTCGCTCCAGATGTGGCCGAGCTTGCCGTATTCATCGCCGCATTTCTCGCAGATTTTTCCCGTGGTGCAAGTCACTGCGCTGTCATCGCCGCCAGTGTGATAGGCTGAATCACCATCGGGAACAAATTCCGCTATCTCACCACACTCCGTACATTTTGCGCTGGCCCAATGACAGAGAGGGTCGGGTTTACTTGCGATAGGGGTTCTAATATAAGCCAAAATCTCAAAAGTAGTGATTTTCTTGCACTTAACACATAGTCCCCGTGTTGTTCCCAGGCTTGTGTCGTCCTCGCCCTCTGTAGCAAAGGCCGCCGTCGGCAGCAGCGTCAGCGCCAATGTCAGCGCCAGCAGAATCGCAAATAATCGTTTCTTCATGTGTCTGGTTCCGTCCTTTCTGTCCTGTCATCGTTTCCACTTACCTCGTGTTACTACGGCACCTGTCAGGAATATTCCTGAAATCCTTATTGGGTTGAGAGTATCCCAACAGCGTGCCTTTCGTCCCTAAAAGGCGATGCTTGCAGGGACGTGCTATGCGTTATACCTATGCTTTTCTATTACAAAAAGCGAGAAAACTAATCGCCTCTTGTATTTCTGCGCCACATGCGTTTTCTACATAATTTGCATCCAAACCGGTGTAGATATATACATCGCCCAAATAATCTATTATATCTTCGCATAACTGACCATCACCGTAAATCTGGGATGCCATAACAGGAAAATATCGATAAATATTTGTTTCATGGGCACGTTGTAAATATTTGTTGATAATTCCTATTGCTTTTTCTTCACTCACCATACATTATTTTCTCCAATACTTTGAACTTTTGTCCCAACAAGATATTACTTTCCCTATTTAAGACAACTGTGCTTTGAGTTCCTTTGTATTGTGTTGAAATTCTTCCAAATTATCAATTATTGTTATAACATCTACCGGATTTCTAACGGCATTCAAAATCGCAGAAGGCTTAACCCCAATACCTCATTTATGCTTCGATCCCTTGCAGGGAGAATTCAAACCGCATGGCCAGCGCCGCGAACAGCTGGTGCATCACCTGCTCGGCCCGGTTGCGGACATCCAGCCCGGCCACAAAGGCCAGCACCTGATCCTGTACCTCCTCCGGCACCTTATAGGCGCTGAGACTCATTACCAGAAAGCGCCGCAGCTTCCGCTCCAGCGTGAAATACTTGTCGCATTTGCGGGCCATATAGCCCCGCATGATGCCCGCCGAGCCGATCTCCAGCTCGTAAAAATCGCTCTCCGTATAGCCGGGGAGGTAGGGGGAGAAGATGCGGTACAGCTCGGTGGAGGTGTTCTGGTGGATGTACTCCGTCGTCTCCGGCTGGGTATAGGCCTCCAGATAAATTTCCCGCAGGTTCTCGTTCAGCTCCGTCAGCGTCATCTGGATAGCGGTCTCCGCCGCGTAGACGTACACCGGCGGCAGCGTTTCGCCCGCCATCTGCCGGGCCATGCGGAACTGGTTGCCGAACATGAACTCCACCAGCTCCACCAGTATGCCGTCCTTGGCATGGAAGATGTTCTGGAAGGTGCTGGCGGATACGTCCGCCTCCCGCAGTATTTCGGCAATAGTGGTGCCCTTGTAGCCTTTTTCCAAAAACAGCCGCACACAGGCGGTCAGTATCCGCTTTTTCGCGGCAAGGCTGGCACTGGTAATAGCCATGTCGTCTCATCCTCTCTGCATTACTTGGTATATGTACCAATGATAGCATAGAGAAACAGAAAAAGCAATAGGGAAAAGCAGCGGAAACGGCGGCGCGGATGTCGCGGATGTAAAGTTGTCGTATATACGGAATATTCTGCATAAAACCAGTTGCGAAACGGAGGAAAGTGTGCTATGATATGAAATTACTGAACAGCGGCGCAGTATCCTAGTCAGATCTGCCGTCTCCTAAGAAGGGCCTAAAAATCCTTTAAAGGGCACAACTGTGAAACCTCTGGTGCTTGCTTCTTACGCCCAGTTTGGGGTGGGTGCTGGAGGGAGGCGTGCGAAATGCCCGCCTGCGGACGTAGGGCGCCCCTCAATGGCATGAGGGACCCGACCCTGCCTCCGTGGAGACCTGCTGTTGTGCACAGGCGTACTCCCTCTGTGGTAAGCGACCTGTGTACGAGGCAGATGACGCCATCGACCCCGATGGCAAGAAACCTGCATTGCGGTGCTACCCGGCCTTTGCTGCCGTAACGCTGTGTGCAGAGTAGCCTGCCTTGCGTGGGCACGGTGAATAGGGGAGCTGAAGCACCAAAGGCCCCGGCCAGGGCCTGCGTGCGATTCCCTTGAAACCCTGCCTGCAAAAGAGGATAAGAGGCGGCGTGACTGCTGTGGAAATCACCTAGGCTGTCCATTTCAGTGGGGCCTCGGAAGGATTGCAGTGCGGACTAAGTGGCAGTCGGGTCTCGCGACGCGGTAACGCCGCGATGCAGCATCTAAGGGGAAACCACCTGATCGGCGACGAGAGGCATGCTGTGGGGAAAACCAACCCGTACCTAAGCCGCAAGATTTACTTCCGGAGCTGCCCTGTTCAGTTTTTTTTGACTTTGACCGGCCGAAGCATCTTCGGTGTTTTGAAATGAGGTTTTTTCATCTTGAGCAGTGACAAAAGCAAACCCAGAAAGAAGAACGACCATTGGCCGCTGCGGGTATTTTTTCTGGCAGTGGTGCTCAGCGCATTGCTGAGCTTTTTGTCCTCCACGGCGCTGGGCGGCGCAGGTTATGTGGTGGCCACGCTGGTGCTGCTGGCCTTCATCGCGCTGGGCATCGTGTTCGACATGATCGGCGTGGCGGTGACGGCGGCTGACCCCAAGCCGTTCCACTCCATGGCCGCCCATAAGGAGAAGGGCGGCAAAGAGGCCATCCGGCTGCTGTCCAACGCCAACCGCGTCAGCTCTGTGTGCAACGACGTGGTGGGCGATATCTGCGGCATCGTCAGCGGCTCCACCGCGGCGGTGATCGTGACGGCCCTGCAGCGGGACTTCAGCACCACCAATGTGATGATCTCCATTGGCGTGACGGCGCTGATCTCCGGCCTGACCATCGGCGGCAAGGCGCTTTTCAAGAAGGTGGCCATCAACGAATGTACCGCCGTGGTGTACCGGGTGGCGCGGATCATGCACGCGCTGCATCTCTATCGCTGAAATGAGGAATGACCCCTGATGCTGGAATCCATTCATAACCCCTCCGACGTAAAACGACTCAATACTCAACAGACCCGCCAGCTTTGCGACGAGCTGCGTGCTTTTCTGGTGCGCAGCGTAGCGAAAACCGGCGGGCATTTGGCGTCTAATCTGGGTGTGGTGGAGCTGACGGTGGCCATCCACCGGGTGTTTGACACCTCCCGTGACCGGCTGGTGTTCGACGTGGGCCACCAGTGCTATGTCCATAAGATCCTGACGGGCCGCCGGGAGCAGATGGATACCCTGCGGCAGTTTGGCGGGCTGTCCGGCTTCCCCAAGCCCTATGAGAGCGTCCATGACGCCTTTATGGCGGGCCACGCCTCCAACTCCGTCTCTGTGGCGCTGGGTATGGCCAGGGCCCGCACCATGCAGCATCAGGACTACGACGTGATCGCCCTGATCGGTGACGGCGCGCTGACCGGCGGTCTCAGCTTCGAGGGGCTGAATAACGCCGGCGCCTCCGGCGAGCCCATGATCGTCATTCTCAACGACAATGGCATGTCCATCGCGCCCAACGTAGGCGCGCTGAGCCGCCATCTGTCCCGGCTGCGGACAAAGCCGGGGTACTATGAATTCAAGAAGCGCTATCGCCAGCTGCTGGGCGGCAGTCTGGTGGGCGGCAAGCTCTATCATGTCAGCCACGACGTAAAGACGGCGCTGAAAAAGACGCTGCTGCCGGGCAGCTCCATGTTCGAGAGCATGGGCTTCACCTATATGGGGCCGGTGGACGGCCACGATGAGGCGGCGCTGGAGCAGTCCCTGCAATGGGCGAAGGAGCAGCGCTGCCCCGTGCTGCTGCATGTGCGTACCGTGAAGGGAAGGGGCTATGCCCCCGCGGAGGAGCGCCCTGCCGACTATCACGGTGTGCCGCCCTTTGCGCCGGATACCGGAAAGCCGCTGCGGCCTGCCGGGCCGGATTTCTCCCATGTGTTCGGTGCGGAATTGACCGCTCTGGCAGGGGAGGACGGGCGCGTGTGCGCCGTTACTGCCGCCATGCAGGAGGGCACCGGCCTGACGGAGTTTGCCAAAGCCTACCCCCGGCGATTCTTTGACGTGGGCATTGCCGAGGGTCACGCCGTTTCCATGGCGGGCGGCATGGCCAAGCAGGGCCTTGTGCCGGTATTCGCCGTGTATTCCAGCTTCCTGCAGCGGGGCTATGACCAGTTGATGCAGGATGTGGCGCTGGACGGCCTGCATGTGGTGCTGGGCGTTGACCGGGCGGGCCTTGTGGGCGCCGACGGCGAGACCCATCACGGCTGCTTTGACGCGCTGTATCTGGCCCAGGTGCCCCATATGACGGTGCTGTGTCCCGCCAGCTTTGCCGAGCTGCGGCAGATGCTGCGGCGGGCGGTATTGGAGCTGACCGGCCCGGTGGCCGTCCGCTATCCCCGTGGCGGGGAGGGCGCATACCGGGGCTGCTGCGGCAATGAGACCTTTACGGAGCTGCGGCAGGGAAGCGACTGCACCATTCTGACCTACGGAATTTCGATCAACGAAGCGCTGGCGGCGGCGGAGCTGCTGCATCAGGCGGGCATCGAGGCCCGTGTGGTGAAGCTGAACGCCATCGCGCCGCTGCGCAATGACGAGGTGCTGACGGCACTGAGCCATGAGAAGCGCCTGCTGGTGCTGGAGGATTGCGTGGGCAGCGGCTGCGTGGGCCAGCGGCTGACGGCTATTCTGGCCCAGCAGGGCTGTGCGCCGGACAAGCTGTTTTTGAAAAATCTGGGGGATACCATCCCCTGCCACGGCAGCGTGCCGCAGCTGTACGCCCAGTGCGGACTGGACGCGGCGAGCGTGGCGGAGGCGTTGAAGGAGGCGTGCCATGAGCAATAAGACGAGACTGGACGTTCTTCTAGTGGAGCAGGGCCTGCAGGAGAGCCGCCAGAAGGCGCAGGCCACCATCATGGCAGGCATCGTATACGTCAACAATCAGAAGGTGGACAAGCCGGGTACGGCGGTTCCCAACGACGCTCGTATCGAGGTGCGGGGCAAGACGCTGCGGTATGTGAGCCGGGGCGGCCTGAAGCTGGAAAAGGCCATGCAGACCTGGCCCATTCTGCTGGAGGGAAAGACCTGCGCCGACATCGGCTCCTCCACCGGCGGCTTTACCGACTGTATGCTGCAAAACGGCGCGAAAAAGGTATACGCCGTGGACGTGGGCACCAACCAGCTGGCGTGGAAGCTGCGCACCGATCCCCGGGTGGTGTGTCTGGAAAAGACCAACGCCCGGACGCTGACCACCGAGCAGGTACCGGAGGCGCTGGATTTCGCCTCCATCGACGTGTCCTTCATCTCCTTGAAGCTGATCTTCCCGGCGCTGTATCCGCTGCTGCGCGAGGGCGGCGAGGTGGCCTGCCTCATCAAGCCCCAGTTCGAGGCGGGCCGGGAAAAGGTGGGCAAAAAGGGCGTCGTCCGTGACAGCGCCGTCCATCTGGAGGTGCTGGAGCACTTTCTGGAGCACGCAAAGGAAAATTACTTTACGGTGCTTGGCATTACATACTCTCCCATCCGCGGGCCGGAGGGAAATATCGAATATCTGGGATACCTTCGCAAATCCGACGAACAGGACGCGGCCGTTGACCTGCGCGCTGTGGTGACAGCATCTCATGAGACATTGAAGGAGGGGGAAGCGCAGTGAAAAAGAAAGTCATCCTTTGCCCGAATCCCTATCGGGACAGTGAGCTGAAGGTGGCCAAGGACGCCAAGGCCATTCTGGAGAGCATCGGCTTTGAGACGGTGGTGTGCCTGCCTTTCCACAGGGAAGGCTACGGCGACGAGTTGGGCGTGCCGGTGCGGCAGCTCCAGCAGGAGATCAAGGCCGCCGACCTGATGATCGCCTTCGGCGGCGACGGCACCATCCTGCACCTAAGCCGCACGGCGGCGCTGCACAACGTGCCGGTGCTGGGCATCAATCTGGGCAGTCTCGGCTTCATGTCGGAGCTGGAGGCCAACGAGCTGGAGCGCCTGCGTGACCTGCAAAGCTGGGACTTTGTGGTGGAGTCCCGCATGATGCTGGATGTGACCATCTTCCGGGGCGGCAATGCCGTATACAGCAACATTGCCCTCAACGACGCGGTGGTGTCAAAGGGCTCTGTGGCAAGGGTTGTAAGGCTGGATATCTTTACAGAGGAGGGCCGCCTGACCAAGGTCACCGGCGACGGCGTGGTGATCTCCACGCCCACCGGCTCCACCGGTTATTCCATGGCGGCCGGCGGCCCCATTGTGGAGCCCACGGCCCGGAACCTGCTGATTACGCCCATCTGCCCCCACTCTACCCGTGCGACCTCCTATGTGCTGTCGCCGGAGCATGTGATTACCATTGAGGCGGCGGACGCCAACCGGAAGTTTGTGTATCTCTCTGCCGACGGCGGCAAGGCGTTTTCCCTGAAAAACGGCGACAGAGTCCGTGTGCGGCAGTCCAAGTTCGCCATGGGCCTTGTGCGGCTCAGTAAAAAGAGCTTCTGCGAGATCCTTGACTATAAAATGGGGGGCTGCGAGAAATGAAAAACATGCGACAGGAAAAGCTGCTGCAGATCATCAGCGAGGAGGCTATCGAGACGCAGGAGCAGCTGCTGCAGCGCCTGAACGATCTGGGTATCCGCTCCACGCAGGCCACCATTTCCCGGGACATCAAGCAGCTCCATCTGGTGAAGGAGCCCACCG
>USMI01000073.1 GCA_900555735.1 uncultured Eubacteriales bacterium
CCAGCGTCAGCCAGAAGCCACCCTCCGCCGCCATGCGGCACAGGGCGCGGGCGGTATCCACCGGCGTGGGGATGGGCAGCAGCAGCGAGCGGTTGGCGGCCATGGCCGCCAGCTGCCACACCACCAGCCAGAACAAAACCGATATGCTGTTTTTCAGCGCCTTACGCACCGTAATAGAAGTCGTCACCCGGCATGGCGCCGCCCACGCTCTTGGGATTGGCGTCAAACATCACCTGCAAGTAGCCGCTGAGGGCGGACTTCATCTCCGCGCCGGTGACGAAGGTCAGGCCGCAGGAAGGAATGGCCTTCTGCGCCAGCGCCGCCTTGGGGATCAGACCGTACTGCTCGCACAGGGCGGCGGTGCCCTCCACATCGGACTGGGCCTTCTCGATAGAGGCGGCGTACTCCTGCAAAAACAGTTCCACCGCACCGGGGTTCTCCTGCAAAAATGCATTGCGGACGATGACGCAGCCCATCATTAGGGTGCTGTCGCCGCCGGACACCCTGCCCCACTCGTCGGTCATGTTGAAGAGGGTTCTGGCGTTCTCGTTCTGCATCAGGATGCTGGTGGCCACCGGCTGGGGCGCCATGATGACGGCCTCCGGGTCGGTCTGCCACACGGTCAGCAGCTCACTGCCCTCGCCCACGAACCGGATGGTCACATCCTTGTCGGGGTCAAGGCCATTGCCGTTCAGCACATAGCGGAGGATATACTCCGGGTTGGCGCCTTGGCCGGAGGCGTAGATGGTTTTGCCCGCCAGATCGGCAATGGACGCGATCTCCTGCCCGTTGCCCAGCAGGGACAGCACGCCCAGCGTGTTCACCGCCAGCACCGTCACGCCGCCGCTGGTCTTGTTATACAGCGTCGCCGCCAGATTGGTGGCCACGGCGGCAATGTCGGCGTCGCCGTTGGAGATGGCGGCCACCACCTCGTCATTGGCGCCGGGCATGGTGATGTGATAGGTGTTCTGCGTCTCGCCCGCGTCGGCGGCGGCCCACAGGTTCATGGCGCCGATGCCGGTGGGGCCGGACAGAACGTACAGGTTCACCTCCGCCGGGGCGGGGGTATCGTCCGGCTGCTGCGGCTCGGTATTGGCCTGCGTGCCGCAGGCGGTCAGGCTCAGCGCCATGGTCAGCGCCAGCAGCAGACTGATAATAGATTTGATGTGCTTCATTGGATTACCTCGATTCTTTTTCCGTCACGAACGATCAGTCCGGCGCGCTCCAGCTCCTCCATGGCCCGGTACAGGCTGGTGCGGCCCATGGACAGTGCGCCCGCCAGCTTCGTCATGCTGAGCTTCTCCGGCAGGTGGCCCGCCTCATCGCAGTTGGCCCGCAGCCAGCGGTACAGCCGGTGCTGGGTGCTGTCCTGCGTGAAAATGGTGATCTTGCCGTTGAGAAACCGCACCCGGCCGGAGAGGAAGGCGATATAATTCACCGCCATCCGGGGACAGCGGGCGAACCACTGCCGCAGCAGTTCTTCCGGCAGCAGCAGTACCCTGCAGCCGGTCACCGCCCGGATGCGGGAGACATAGCCCGTGCCGCCGAACAGCGCCGCCGCGCCGAAGGTGTCGCCGGGGCCGAAGACAGCCAGCACCGTCTGCTCCCGCGCGGGGGATACCGCCTCGGCGCGGCCCTCCAGCACAATGCCGAGGGCATGCTCCGCCGTGTCCGGCCCACAGATGGTCTCCCCTCGCGGGAAAGCCTTCACGCCCAGCGCCAGCGCATCGGAAACCAGCTCCTCTGCGCCCTGAAACAGGAAATGCCGCCGCAGGAGCGTCATGTGATCGTTCATAGTTGACTCCTTTTGTTCCAAATGGAACAGTTTCATATAGTATAGCTGGCATATGCCCGGTTGTCAAGGGGCGAAAAATGTGGTATGATGGCGAAAAATACGAAGGGAGACCCCTTTATGCGATTGATCTCATGGAACGTCAACGGCCTGCGCTCCTGCCTGAGCAAGGGCTTTCTGGATTTCTGCGCCTTTGCCGACGCGGATGTGATCTGCCTACAGGAAACAAAGATGCGCCCGGAGCAGGCGGAATTTGATCTGCCGGACTATCACAGGTTCTGGAACAGCGCCGACAAGGCAGGCTATTCCGGCACTGCCGTCTTTACCCGCAGGGAGCCGCTGTCCGTCACCTATGACTTCGGCCCGGACATCCACCGGCACGAGGGACGGGTCATCACCGCCGAGTACGAGGACTTCTATCTGGTGTGCTGCTATACCCCCAATTCCAAGGATCAGCTGTCCCGTCTGGACTACCGCATGGAGTGGGAGGACGACATCCGGGAATACCTGATGGAGCTGGACGGAATAAAGCCGGTGGTCTACTGCGGCGACCTGAACGTGGCCCATCAGGAGATCGACCTGAAGAACCCGAAAACCAACCGCATGAACCCCGGCTTCTCCGACGAGGAGCGGGCGAAAATGACCCGGCTTTTGAGCAGCGGCTTTGCCGACACCTTCCGCACATTGTACCCCGACCGCACCGGTGCTTATTCGTGGTGGAGCTATCGCTTCCACGCCCGCGAGAAGAACGCGGGATGGCGCATCGACTACTTCATCGTGTCGGAGCGTCTGTTGCCCCGTGTGAAAAACACCGACATCTGGCCGGAGGTCACCGGCAGCGACCATTGTCCGGTGGTGCTGGAACTTAGCGAGGAATAAAAGAAAAAGACGGCCATGGCCGTCTTTTTCTTTATCTCCGGATAATCATTCCCGGTTTTGCACCGGTCACTTCTCCCTCGCGGATGGCGAAGGTGCCGTTGACCAGCACATGGGTCATGCCCTGCGAGGTCTGCTGCGGCTCGGTGTAGGTGGCCCGCTCATGAAGGGCCTGCGGATCAAACACGCACACGTCGGCGTCATAGCCCGTCACAAGGCGACCCTTATTCTTCAAACGCAGCACCTGTGCCGGACGGTCCGTCAGCTTGTGGATGGCCTGCTCCCAAGTGAGAGCGCCCTTCTCCCGGACAAAGTGCTCCAGCAGATGGGTGACGTTGCCGCAGACGCGGGGGTGGAGCTGTCCCTCGGTGGGGTAGGTGGCGTCGGAGATGACGCAGGACAGGGGAGAACGGAGAATATCGCAGATGTCCTCCTCCGATGCCATGAAGTCGATCATGGTGATCTGGCCATGCTCACGGGCCAGCAGCTCGCAGCAGGAGGACAGGGGATCCTGTCCTATCAGGGCGGCAATCTCCATCAGGTTATGGCCCTGATAGGGGTGATCCTCCGGACAGTGGAGGGAGGTGAGATAGATACCGTCCCAGCCCGCCAGCTTGGCGATGTCGTCAAAGCCCACGCCGCTTTCGATGCGCGCCGCCAGCTGACGGCGCACCTCTTTATCCTTCAAGCGCTCCACCACCGCCTCCATACCGCCGGTGAGATAGTCCGGCGGCAGAATGTGCAGCAGTTGGGTGGAGCCGGCAGTGTAGGGATACACGTCGCAGTCCACGGCAAGCCCCTCGCTTTGCGCCTGCTCCAGCAGGGACAGTACCTGCGGGATCTTCCTGCCCCAGTTGTCCCGGCCCATGGCCTTAAGATGGCTGATGTGGACGGGGCAGCGCAGCGCACGGGCCACGGCGATCATCTCCTCCACGGAGTCCGCCACGCCGCCGCCCTCCTGCCGCATGTGGACGGTAACGGGGATATCCGTCCCGGCCACGGGCTGTAAGGCCCGGATGAGATCGGCGGTGGAATAGAAGCACTCCGGGGCGTAGCCAAGGCCAAGACTGACGCCCAGCGCCCCGTCGGCAAGGGAGCGCTCCATCTGACGGTGGATGGCGGCGAAGTGGCCGTCCGCCAGCTCCGTCAGCTGATAGCCCGCCGTGTCGGCACGGAGGGTACCCGCGCCCACCAGCATGCCTGCGTTCAAGGGTAGGGCAGGCAGAGAGCGGAAATACCCCGCCATCGAGCGGCTGTCCAGCCGGGGCGGCAGCGTGCCGGTAATGGGCTGGAGATACGCCCGGATGGCCGTCTCGTTATCGGGGCCGAAGGGCGCGGCGGACAGGCCGCAGTTGCCGTTGACGATGGTGGTCAGGCCCTGACACAGCTCCCACTCCCCGAAGCCGGGGCGGAAGGCCGCGCCGTCGGCGTGGCGATGGATGTCGATAAAGCCGGGGGTGACGGTCATTCCGGCGCAGTCCACCACCTGACGGGCATCGGCATGGGACAGCTGTCCCACCGCGGCGATCCTGCCGTTTTCGATGGCGATATCTGCCGCAAACGCGGCGCGGCCGGTACCGTCAATGACAGTACCGCCCCGCAGAAGTGTATCAAACATAGGCGTAAACCTCGATTTTTATGAGCTCAGTGCCGCAGGGGCAGCGTCACCGTAAAGCGGGTGGCCCTCGCGTCGCTGGCGGCGGTGATGGTGCCCTTGTGCCGCCGGACGATCTGTTGGGCGATGGCAAGGCCAAGGCCGAAGCCGCCCGCACCGGTGCGGGCATCGTCCACCCGGTAGAACCGGTCGAAGATGTGGGGCAGCTTGTCCGGTGGAATGGGGTCGCCGGGATTCTCCACTGCCAGCACCGCGTTTTTGCCGGAGATATCCAGCGTCAGGCGGATGGGCGCGCCCTTGGCGGCGTACTTCACGGCGTTGTCCAGCAGGATATCCAGCAGCTGGTCCAGCTGCTGGCGGTCGCCGGACAGGGATGCGCCGTTCTGAATGTCGTATTGCAGGGGATGCCCCGCCTCGAAGGCCACCGGCTCGAACCGCAGGGCGGCGTCGGTGACCAAATCGCTGAGATCCAGCGGCGCAAAGGGGGCGGCCCGGCCGCTCTCCGTTCGGGAGAGGGTCAGCATATTCTCCACCAGCGCCTTCATGCGGCGGGACTCCACGGAGATATTGTCCACATACTGGCGCTGCTCCGGTTGGGCGGAGGTCTTCAGCAGATCGGCGGAGGACAGGATCACCGTCAGGGGCGTTTTCAGCTCATGGCTGGCGTCGGAGAGAAACTGCTGCTGATTCTGCCACGTCCGGGCCACGGGCCGGGTGACGAAGCCGCTCAGCAGCCAGCTGAGGCCGAACAGCACCAGCAGCGCCGCCGCACCGATCAGCAGACAGACCCGCACCAGCGAGCGGAGGGTAGCCTGCTCGAAGGTGCTGTCCATAAAGGCGATGCGGACGGTGAGGGCGCCCTCCAGCCGGAAATAGCGCATATGCTGCGCGGGCAGCACGCCGCTGTCCGCGTCGGCGGACAGGGCCGCCGTCACCAGCGGCAGCAGGGTATCCTCGTCCTGTAAGTCGTAGTAATTGCTGCCGGAGACGCGGACGGTGCCGCTGGGCAGCACCTCCGCCACGAAGCAGGGTACCCGTGCCTCGGACGTGCCGGAGACCACCGCCTGCCGCAGCTGGTATTCATAGCTCTGGGCGATATTGTTGCGGGAAAAGAGGTACACGCAGGCGAACACCGCCGTCAGCACCAGTGCCGACACCAGCAGCGTCACGCCGGTGATCTTCCAGCGCAGCCTGCGGATCATGCGTCCACCTCCTGCGTCAGGCAATAGCCCAGCATCCGCAGCGTCTTGATCTTCACCTGCGAGTGCAGGTGGGTCAGCTTTCGCCGCAGGAAGGAGATATAGACCTCCACATTGTTGTCCTCGGCCTGCGAGTCATAGCCCCAGACCTTCACCAGCAGCTGCTCCTTGGTGATCACCTGCGTGCCGTTGCGCATCAGAAGCTCCATCAGGTCGTACTCCCGGCGGCTGAGCCGCACGTCCCGGCCATTGCAGCTGAGGGTGAAGGTGCCGCGCTCCAGCGACAGGTCTCCCCAGCGGAGAGCATCACTCTCCTGTAATTGGCCGCCGCCCCGCCGCAGCAGGGTGCGAACGCAGGCCAGCAGCTCCTCCGGCTCGAAGGGCTTGGTGAGATAGTAGTCCGCGCCGCAGTCCAGCCCGTGGACCCGGTCGCTCAGGTCGCTTTTGGCCGTCAGCATCAGTATGGGGATGGTGACGCCGGCGGCGCGGAGCTTCCGGGCCACCTGAAAGCCGTTCAGGCCCGGCAGCATCACGTCCAGCACCATCAGGTCATAGATGCCGGTCATGGCGTTGTCCAGACCGCTGACGCCGTCATAGCACACGTCGGCGGTATAGCCCTGCCGGTGCAGCAGCTGGCGCAGGGTGTCCGCCAGACGGGTCTCGTCCTCTACGATCAACAGGCGCATAGGCTCGCCTCCCTACTTACAGCAGCGCCAGAAACGCCGCCACCTTATCCTGCGACACCAGATATACGGTGGTGTCGTCGTTCAATGTCGCGTAATAGCTGCCGTCCTCCCGCAGATCGCCCAGCGTCAGGGTCAGGGTGGTCTCGGTGCCCACGGTGTTGACATAGGCGACGGTGACCGTCGCGGTGGGCGCGGTCAGGCCGCACAGGGGCGCGGCGTCGGGCGAGGGATCAAAGTTGAAGCAGCTGTCAAAGGTGAAGTCCGCCAGCGCGGCCTCGACCTCCGCCGCCTTTTCCGGCACCATACGGTTTTCGCAGATCCAGCCCTCGTCGGTCTTGCTCATGCGGACGGTCTGGCCCTCGCCGCTGCCCCGGACGGTAATGACCGTCAGGTTGTCCTCCGTCAGCTCCGGCAGGGTGGGCAGCACCGCCATGCTGTATACGCTGCTGTTCATCCGCTGCACGAACTCGTCGGCCACCAGATAGGTGTCCTCCTGTCCGTCCACGGCCATGTACCACTGGTCATCCTGCTGGTCGCCGAAGCGCAGGGTGGTGGTCTCCTCGCCCACGGTGACGGTGAGATAGCGCTGGGCGTCGTCAAGCCCGGCGTCCGCCGCCTCCACGGCGGGCTCCACCGGCGTCAGGGACGCGGACATGGCGTCCAGCTCCGCCAGCGTCTCCTCGATGTAGGCAGCGTCCAGCGGGAAGGCCTCGTTATCCACCCACTTCCAGCCGTCCTCGTCCTTGCGGAAGCGGCAGGTGATCTGGCCGTTGTCGTATTCCAGATAGCTGGCCTCGGTCATGGACAGCTGTGCGCTGTTGGACAGGGTGCTGTTATCCACCGCGTCGGCGGTATCCTCCGGCTCCTTGCTGCGGCAGGCCATCAGAGCCAGCGTCAGCACAAGGGCCAGAATCAGTAACAATATACGTTTCATGGGGTTTCCTCCTCCGGGGTAAAATGCATTACAACATTTTAATATACCAGAGAATGAAGAAAAAGAAAAGTCAAAATTATGAATTTTGGCCGAACCTGACAAAAAATAAGGCAGGAAGGCGATTCCCGGCCTTATTTTTGTTCATTTAAGTACGATGCGAAGGTGCGGGCCACCTCGCGGCTCAGCTTGGGCGGCATGTACTCCAACAGAGCTTGATAGCGCTTCTTGCTGAACTTGATCTTGATGACATCGGTGGGAGACGTTACCTGATTGATGTGCGTTTTCTCAAAGGACGACAGCCGCCGCCGGGACAGCACCAGATAGACGATCACGGGGCCGATGTCCGGCGCACCGGCAAGACAATGCCGGTAGCTGGCCCGGTAGATGTAAGGGAACTCCTGATACTCATACGTCACGGGCTTTTTGAAGCAGGAGCGCAGTTCGATCTTTTCCGGAGATAACACAAGAATATTGGCCCAGCGGGTTTCCCAAAATAACGCGATAACAACAATTGCAAGTCCCATTGCCAACATCGTTAGTTTTACCCCTATTTCGTCCACTCTAGAAGTATAAGAAGCGTCATGACACATCCAAAGGCCCCAAGCCACCCCACCGCAGCCCAAAGTTAATCCAAAAAGCGTCAACGAAAACAGATAGGGATCTGCTATAATACGGATCTTTTTCACATTCTACACCTCAACTTTATAGGCTTCTGTTCCGGTGTCAAAATTCCAGACGGTAAAGCTTACCACGAACTTTTTGCGTCGGGGGAACGAAGTATGCCTTTTCACTGCTTGCACAAAGGACGACCTGATTGAGATAGGCCAAAAATGCCGCTGCGTCATAGGCATACACCGCGTGTCCCTTTTCATCATACGTCATGTATTGAGGGTTATCATACAGCCAGTCAAAAAAGCGCAGGTGAAGCTCCCTGACATCCGAGATATACCCGTCAGGGACAAAAACTGTGTCGGTCGAATGATCGAACTTCAGGACGATATTCATGGGGATCATCACGGGCAAGCATACATGCCCGTCCTTTCTATCAGAAGAAAATAGATGGAACGTCGCCGCAGGCTTGGCTGTCGATGTTCTTTTCCACCAGCGCTGCCCTGTCTTCTCCGGCTTGCAGGACCTTTTTGTTCAGCCAGTCGATGAACTCCTCGCTGTTATAGCAGACGCACGCAAAGCACTCCGTCAGAACGCTCCATCTTTTTCGTGAGCTTCTTTTTGCCCTCCGGAGAATAGACCCACCGCAGAAAGCGCTGGCGGATCACATCGATGTTTTCGACCACTCTTGCCGGAACAGGCACCAAGTCCGCGTTCAAATCAAATTCAACGATCAGCTCCATGTTACAAATCCTGCCTGTCAGTGTGGTGATGGCCTGCCCCGAAGGCCGGTCACAGCGCCGCCGCGCCGATGATGCCCGCCTCGTTGCCCAGCTGCGCCGCGGCGATGACGGGGATGGCGCCCTCGCGGCCGCCGAAGCAGTGCTCCGTCACATAGGCCCGGATGGGGGCCAGGATGCGCTCGCCCTGACGGCTGATGCCGCCGCCCAGCAGGATCATCTCCGGGGCCAGGCTGTTGACCAGATCGGTCAGGCCCGCCGCCACATAGACGCACCAACGGTCGATGACCGCCTGTGCCGCAGCATCGCCTGCGTCGGCGGCCTGAAACACGTCCAGCGCCGTCAGCTCCTCCCGGCCATGAAGGGCGGAATCGGAATGCTGCTCTCCGGCCCGCTTGCCCTGACGGATCAGGGCGGTGGCGGAGGCATACGCCTCCCAGCAGCCGTCGCGGCCGCAGGTGCAGTGCTCGCCCTCCAGCACCAGCAGGGTATGGCCCAGCTCCGCGCCCATGGAGCGCATACCGGCGTAAATTTTGCCGTCGATGATGATGCCGCCGCCCACGCCGGTGCCCAGCGTGATGAGGATCATGTCGCGGCAGCCCAC
>USMI01000074.1 GCA_900555735.1 uncultured Eubacteriales bacterium
TTGGGATGAACGCCGCCAAAGAAAGCTTGTGCCATTGTCTTCACCTCATCTTACTGCATTCGTATCTGATGGTGAAATGCCCACGCGCGGTGTTCCAATTCCGTGCGCCGGGATCTCACCATCGGCTACTTCAGGTGGTTAGACCACCTCACACTGCGTTTTATCATACAACAAAAACTCGCTGTTGTCCAGTCTTATGCGGGAATTCTTCCTGAAATTTTGCCTTTTTTGTCGGTAACTTAGCCCTTTTTTCCGGAAGCCCTAACGCTCTTGCGTTCTTCTCTTTCGTATGCTACAATATATGGTAACTGCTGGGAATTTCCGGCAGGCGCGGCGCCTGCCGACGGAGTGATAAGAAAGGAGCGGTTCTATGTTTGACCGTGTACAATTGAAAATGGAGGCCAAGGCCATCACCAAAAATGCCTGCGTATCGGCCTATCTGTTCACGCTGCTGTTTCTGGCCATCGGGCTGGTGCTCAGCGGCATCGACTGGCTCATCACCGGCGGCCCGCAGGCCGAGGCGGCCGCCTATGTGGAAAACTACATGCCGGAGTTCAGCGTCTATTTCCAGCGCACGGAGCCTGTGCTGCAGCTGCCGACGCTGGCCGCGGGCTTCATCACCATCGTGCTGTCGCTGGTATCCTCGGTGCTGAGCGCGGGCTATATCCTGTATACCATGAGCGTCCGCAAGGGCATCGTCACCCCCTACTCCACCATGTTCGACGGCTTTCTGTTCGCGGGCAAGGTCATCCTGCTGTCCATCGTGCAGAACATCTTTATCTTCCTGTGGTCGCTGCTGTTCTTCTTCCCCGGCATCATTGCCGCCTACCGTTACCGCTTCGCCCTGTATAACCTGTGCGAAAACCCGGAGATCGGCGTGATGGAGGCCATCAACATGAGCAAGGCCCAGACCCGGGGCCACAAGTGGGAGCTGTTCGTGCTGGATCTCAGCTGGCTGGGCTGGAACCTGCTGTGCGGCCTGACGCTGGGGATCCTGTCCATCTGGATCACGCCCTATATCCAGCAGACGGACATCGGATACTTCGAGGCCATCAAGCAATCCTCCGGCATCGGCTATCAGCCGCCCCGTGACGAGGAGTTCCGCGCCGACGACCGCTTCGACGGCCCGCAGGAGCCCCGGTGGTAAACGCATCACAAGAGCACAGGAGCCTGCCGCGGCGCGGCAGGCTCTCTCTTTTCTCATATTTTGTCAGATTTTTCAACACTTTGTCTGGTTTTTGACGATTTGCACAAGGAAGATATGCATTATTTGTGAATTTCCCGGTTTGATTTTCGACATTTTTCCGATATAATGAGAGATACGCAATAGGCCGGTATGACAATCCCGGCGATTTGCCGTCTTGTGGTTTTATGGTGGGAAAAGGAGAGGGTAGACGCCCTCTCTTTTCCTGTCCTGATAAAAGACGCCGCCCCAGCCGCCTGAAGCTTTCAGGCGGTACTTTTGTTATATGTTTTTTTACAGTTCCGTAAAGGTATATCTTATCATGCTGCCCGCACCATCCCCTGTAACAATCAGCGTATCACCCTCCGGCGTCTGTACATGATCGATCACCGGATAGCGCATTTTGGCTTTTACATAGGCTTCCGGGCTTTCGGCTTCCGCCTCAATAATTTCCCGCTTGGCATGTGCTTCTCCGCCGCACGGATTGATCGTTTCGATCAGGATCTCATATTCTTTCATGGCATTCGCCTCCTTTTTTCCAGTATACCATGGGGTAGGCCGGAGGCGCAAATGGACATTCCAACGAAAAATCATGCCAAACTGCACAAAAAAAAGCTGCCCGTGGGGGCAGCTTCTTGATTATGCCTGATAGGGAACCTCCAGCTCCTCCGGCTTGCGCAGGAACTTGCGGAAATCGTTGCAGAAGGCGGCGTATTCATAGCCGGTGCAGATCCGCTCGTCCATCACCACGCCAAGGGGCATGATCTTCTTGTTGAGATTGCCGCTCATGTAATCCGGTACAGGCTTTCCCATGCAGACAAACACGCTGGTGGTTCCGAACTCATAGCAATGGTGGTGGATGTAGCTGGTCTTGATGGAGGCCAGATTGGTGATGAACATGCTGGTGTGGAAGGGACTCAGGTCGATGATCTTCCGGGGCAGCAGGCCCAGCTTATCCAGATGGTACGCCAGCCAGATGACCAGCTTGGGCAGCAGGGAAAAGGAGAACATCATGCGGGCGAACTTGTCGGTGTTGTTCTTCTGCTCGGTGGCGGCATTGGCGGACACCGCATCGGTGATCTTCTGCTGGATGGTGAAAACGGTGTCCTCCGGCGTCAGGAAAATTTTCAGGGACGTTTCGTCGGGCCGCCCGTCCGCCAGCTTCTTCAGGATCACAAAGGACACGCAGAAGTGGTTCCGCTTGTAGACCTTGCTGTTCATGATGAAGTAATTCAGCTTGGGGTTATACATCACCGCCCGGTAATAGGCGGCGATAATGACGGCCATATGGTTGATCCGGATGCCGGCGCGGCGCTTCTCCCGGATATAGGACTTGATGAGCTCCTCGTCGATATACTCGGTGATGGTGTTCTGGGCGTCATACCGCTTGGGCATGATATAGGGGATGGCTGCCACGATGGGCGGCAGGTCTTTGACACGGGTACCGTCAGGGCGCATAGGCTGGTTCCTCGATTCTGTGGTTTTCTTTTATCCATTATACGGTACGCTTTCCCCGATTGCAACATAAGACGACAGATTTTTTCCTTTACCTTTGCCGCGGAATTTGGTATACTATAATTTATTATAGAAGGAAACGAAAGGAGTCGACAGACCATGAAGTTTCCCGTCTGGCATGTGGCGCAGACGGACTGCGCCGCGGTAGAGCGGCTGACGGACGCGGGCTACCCCTATCTGGTGTCCAGCGTATTGGCCAGCCGCGGCGTCAGCTGTCCGGAGCAGGCCACGGAATTTCTGACGCAGGAGACCACGCTGGTCCACTCGCCCTTCCTGATGAAGGACATGGACAAGGCCGTGGCCCGGATCGACCGGGCGCTCTCCGACGGCGAGCGGATCGCTATTTTCGGCGACTATGACGTGGACGGCATCACCGCCACCTGTATCATGGTGGATTATCTGAAGGGCCGGGGCGCCGACGTGGTACATTACATCCCCCGGCGTATCGAGGACGGCTACGGCCTCAGCTGCGAGGCCATCGAGGGACTGCGCAGGGGCGGCGCCACGCTGCTGGTGACCGTGGACTGCGGCATCACCGGCGTGGAGGAGGTGGCCTACGCCCGGTCCATCGGCATGGACGTGGTGGTCACCGACCACCACGAGTGCAAGGAGACGCTGCCGGTGGCGGCCGCGGTGGTGGATCCCCGCCGCACCGACTGCGAATATCCCTTCAAGCATCTGGCGGGCTGCGGCGTGGCACTGAAGCTGGTGCTGGCGCTGGGCGGCCCCGACAGGGAGGAGGCCCTGTTCTCCCGGTACTGTACACTGGCGGCCATCGGCACGGTGGCGGACGTGATGCAGATGACCGGCGAAAACCGCACCATCGTGTCCCGGGGTCTCGCCTCGCTGGACCGCTCGGACTTTATCGGGCTGCACGCCCTGCTGAAGGAGGCGGGTCTGGCCGGGCGGGAGATCTCCTCCGTGCAGATCGGCTTCGTGCTGGCGCCCCGTATCAACGCGGCGGGCCGCATGGGCGCGGCGGACATGGCCGCCGACCTGCTGCTGTGTCAGGATGCCGCACAGGCGGAGGAGCTGGCCAAATCCCTGTGCGCCCTGAACCGGGAGCGGCAGAGCGTGGAGCAGACCATCTACTCTCAGGCCGAGGCCATGATCGAGGAGCTGCCGGAGGACCAGCGCCGGGCGCTGGTGCTGGCGTCGGAGACGTGGCATCAGGGCGTGGTGGGCATCGTGGCCTCCCGTCTCAGTGAGAAGTACTCCCGGCCCAGCTTTATGATCCATCTCAACGGCGGCGTGGGCAAGGGCTCCTGCCGCAGCTGGGGCGGCTTCAATCTGTTCGCCGCGCTGGAGAGCTGCTCTGACCTGCTGCTGGGCTTCGGCGGCCACGAGCTGGCGGCGGGCTTTACCATCGACGAGGCCAACATCCCCGCCTTCCGGGCGCGGATGAACCAGTACGCCGCCGAATACTGGGTGGGCAAGGCGCCGGAATCGGCGCTGGAGGTGGACGTGGAGCTTCGCCAGCCCGGCCGGGTGACATTGCAGGAGGTAGAAGCGCTGGCAGCGCTGGAGCCTTACGGCAGCGGCAACGCCCGGCCCCTGTTCTGTCTCATGGGCGCCACGCTGCTGCGGACTCAGAACGTGGGCCAGAACCGCCATCTCAAGCTGCGGCTGGGCAAGGGCAACGCCCAGTTCGACGGCATTTTCTTTTCCACCACCTCCGCCGCCTGCGGCTGTGCCGAGGGCGACCGGGTGGACGCGGCCTTTTACTTGCAGGTCAACGAGTTCCGGGGCAGCCGCACGGTGCAGCTGCAAATGGTGGATATCCGGCCCTCTCTCTCGGCCAGCAGCCGGGAGCAGGAGTGCCTGACGCTGGTGGAGCAATGCGCCGCCGGCGAACCGGTATCCGCCAGAAACGCCCACCGGATGCTGCCCTCACGGGAGCAGTACGCCGCGGTGTGGCGCTCGCTGGTACACCTGACGCCGGAGGGTGCGCTGCACACGGCGTATCTGCCGCTGCTGCGGTCGCTGTCGGCGGCCATGGGCAAGGCGGACAGCTTCCTGCGCAGCGCCTTCTGTCTGGCGGTGTTTCAGGAGCGGGGCCTGTTGAAGTTGGAGATCCAAGGCGATACCATTGATATACAGCTGGCCGGACGGGACAAGAAGGTCCGGCTGGAGGATTCGGAATACATACGGCGTCTGACCGACGCGGAGACCGGACGGGGAGGAGGCGGCACCCTATGAGCAAAACTGTGGATATCGAGGCCATGTATCAGCATCTGGAGGACACCGTCCGCAGCTACAACCCCTCGGCCAATTTCCAGCTGATCCGGCAGGCCTATGAGTTTGCCCGCGACCAGCACGGCGCCCAGCTGCGCAAGGACGGCTCCCCCTTTGTGACCCACCCGCTGGCGGTGGCCCAGATCGTGGCGGAGGAGCTGCATCTGGACAGCGAATCCATCGAGGCGGCGCTGCTCCACGACACCATCGAGGATACCGCCGCCACCCATGAGCAGCTGGCCAAGATGTTCTCTCCCACGGTGGCCGATCTGGTGGAGGGCGTCAGCAAGCTGACCCGCGTCCACTACACCTCCAAGGAGGAGGAGCAGATGGAGAACCTGCGGAAGATGCTGATGGCCATGAGCAAGGACATCCGGGTCATTCTTATCAAAATTTCCGACCGGCTCCACAACATGCGCACCATGGAGTACCAGACGCCGGAGAAGCAGAAGCAGAAATCCTTCGAGACCATGGAGATCTACGCACCCATCGCCCACCGGCTGGGCATGCAGAAGATGAAGTGGGAGCTGGAGGACCTTTCCCTGAAATATCTGGATCCCGTGGGCTACCGGGAGATCACCGAGGCGCTGGACGAGAAGGCGGCGGAATACGACGGCTTCATGTCTGCCATCCACGACCAGATCGTGACGCGGCTGCGGGAGGAGGGCATCGAGGCCACCGTCTACGGCCGCATGAAGCATCCTTACTCCATCTACCGGAAGATGTACACCCAGAACAAGAGTCTTGACGACGTGTTCGACCTGTTCGCCTTCCGTGTCATCGTGGACACGGTGGCAGACTGCTATAACGTGCTGGGCATTATCCATGACCTGTTCAAGCCCATTCTGGGCCGGTTCAAGGATTATATCGGCACCCCCAAGCCCAATTTGTACCAGAGCCTGCACACCACGGTGGTGGGCGAGAGCGGCATTCCCTTCGAGGTGCAGATCCGTACCAAGGAGATGCACGAGATCGCCGAGTACGGCATCGCCGCCCACTGGAAGTACAAGCAGAACGGGCAGGGCGGCGGCGACGAGGGCCGCTATGAGTGGGTGCGCCGCCTGCTGGAGAATCAGGAGGGCGCCGACGCCGAGGACTTTATCCACTCGCTGAAGGTGGATATGTTCGCCGACGAGGTGTTCGTGTTCACTCCCAACGGCGACGTCATCAACCTGCCCGCCGGGGCCACCCCTATCGACTTTGCCTATAACATCCATTCCGCCGTGGGCAACCACATGGTGTCCGCCAAGGTCAACGGCCGCATCGTGCCGCTGAACCACCGGCTGCAAAACGGCGACGTGGTGGAGGTCACCACCAGCCAGAGCGCCCACGGTCCCAGCCGTGACTGGATCAAGATCGCCCGCTCCAGCAACGCCCGCAGCAAGATCCGCCAGTGGTTCAAGCGGGAGAAGCGGGACGAGAACATCGTCAACGGCCGCCAGAGCTTCGAGTCGGAGCTGAAACGCACCGGGGTCTCTTTGAAGGAGCTGCTGGCCGACGAGAACGTACCCAACGTGCTGAAAAAGCTCAGCTTCAACTCCGTGGACGATATGTACGCCGCCATCGGGTACGGCGGCGTCACGGCCCTGAAGGTCATTGGCCGTCTGCGGGAGGATATCCAGCGCATCCTGCACCAGCATCAGGCCGAGCGGCAGGCGGAGGTGCCTGTGGCGGGCCAGCCGGAGGTGATGCGCCCCGCCGTGCCCCAGCGCAAGGGCGAGCACGGCATCATCGTGGAGGGCCTCAGCAACTGTCTGGTGAAGTTCTCCAAGTGCTGCTCGCCCGTGCCGGGAGACGATATCGTGGGCTTCATCACCCGCGGCTACGGCGTGTCCGTCCACCGGTCGGACTGTCCCAACGTGCTGCGCTCCAGAGATAATCCCGCCGAGGCGGGCCGCTGGATACGGGTCAGCTGGGCCGACAAGACCAGCGAGAGCTATCATACCATGCTGCAGGTGGTGGCCAAGGACCGCATCAGCCTGATCGTGGACGTGTCCACGGTGCTGTCGGCCACCAAGACAAGGGTGCTGTCCCTGAACGCCCGCTCCACGCCGGACGGCTTCGCCCTGCTGGATCTGGGCATCGAGGTAAATGGCCGGGATCAGCTGAAAACCGTCATGAACCGTCTGGAGCAGATCCAAGGCGTCATGAAGGTAACGCGGCCTGCGGGATAAAAGTAGCTGGCATGAAATCTTCGATTTCATTGCCAATGGGGTTTGCGGCCGGCTGCGCGCGCCCTTCGGGCACACTGGCGGCCGAGAAGAATTTTTCCGACGCACATGTCGCCGGAAAAATGATTAAATTGATTCGCCGCCTGCGGGCGGCGAACTCTGCGAGGCTTTTGAATACTATCTGTATAAAGGAGAACAAATTATGCGCGCTGTATTGACCCGCGTGAAGCACGCCTCCGTCACCATCGACGGAAAAGTACACGGCCAGATCGGCGAGGGCTTCCTGATCCTGCTGGGCATCACCCATGAGGACACCGAGGCGCAGGCCGTCAAGCTGGCGGACAAGCTGACGGGCCTTCGCATCTTCGAGGATGAGAACGGCAAGATGAACCGCGGCCTTGACGAGGTGAAGGGCGAGCTGCTGGTGGTTTCCCAGTTCACCCTGTACGGCAACTGCAAGAAGGGCCGCCGCCCCGAATTTCTGGCCGCCGCGCGGCCCGAGGTGGCCATCCCCCTGTATGAGAAGTTCGTGGAGCTGTGCCGCGCCAAGGGCTTCCACACCGAGACCGGCGAGTTCGGCGCCTATATGCAGGTGGACAGCCTGAACGATGGCCCGCTGACGCTGGTGGTGGACACCGACCAGCTGTAAGGAGGGCGCACGGATGAAGGTACTCTCTCTGATGGTGGGCCCCATCATGACCAACTGCTACATCCTCTGCGACGAGGAGGCCAAGGTCTGCGCCGTCATCGACCCCGGCGACGAGCCCAAGCGCATCGAGGCCATGATCGCCTCCAGCGGCTGCACCCCCATCATGATCCTGCTGACCCACGGCCACTTTGACCACTGCACCGGCGTGGCGGGCCTGCTGGAGACATGGCCGGAGCTGCCGGTCTATATCCACGAGGGCGACGTGACCGACGGCATGGGCGGCGAGCTGCGCTTCCGCCGGCTGGGGGAGAAGAACCAGCGGTACTACAAGGAGGGCGACAAGCTGACGGTGGGCGGCCTGACGCTGGACGTGCTGGAGACCCCCGGCCATTCCACCGGCTCCGTGTGTCTGCTGGTGGAGGGACAGGGCGTGCTTTTTGCCGGAGACACCCTGTTCCGGGGCTCCTGCGGCCGGTGCGACTTCCCCGGCGGCGACTATCGGGCCATGCTGAAATCTCTGGCCCGGCTGGGCAAGCTGGAGGGCCAGTATACCGTCTATCCCGGCCACGATTCCGCCACCGACATGGACTATGAGCGGAAGTACAACCCCTATATGAAGCAGGGCATGAACGTATGAAGCTGATCTTTACCGGTCATAACGACCGTTACGCCATCGAGCAGGACCTGCTGGCCTTCTTCCCCAACGAGCGTCCGGTCTACGATCCGGAGGCGGAGGAGGACAGCTGCGCATGGGTGAAGCTCTCCCAAGGGAATACCTACGCCACCGCGACCACCCGTATCCGGTATCAGGGACGGGAGGGCCGCGGTCTTTCCCGCGTGCGCATCGACCCCGCGCTGACCCCCTATCAGCAGGAGGGACTGCGGCAGCGGGCGCTGAAAATGAGCTTTTTCAAGGCGTCGGTGGAGATTCTGGGCCGTGTCCCCGCGTGGGGCAGCCTGACCGGCGTGCGGCCCGCGAAGGTCGCGCTCTCCCTCATCCGCGAGGGCGGAAAGGCGGAGGCCGAGCGGGAGCTTCAGGAGCTTTACTGCGTGCAGCCCTCGCGCGCCCGCCTTGCCATCGA
>USMI01000075.1 GCA_900555735.1 uncultured Eubacteriales bacterium
AGCAACAGTCCGGTGGACTGTTGCGTTAGTGAGAATCGAGCCTCTCCAAAAGCCGCCCCTCGATGGGACGGCTTTTGGATTCCGGTGGCACGTTTTGGTGCCCGCGTGCGTGTCGCGGCACTGAGTGCCGCGAGCGAGCCGAGCCAAGAAGCTGAGACCGGCGCAAACAAAGGGCCGAAAGAGAACTGTTGCGGTCGACTCGGCTGTGCCCTCTCTTTATCCCTATTCATGCAAAAAGCCCCGCACAGATCAGGACGGGAGCGTACTTGATCCATGCGGGGCCTTTTGCCATATCAGGTTCTCTCTGCTCTGCGCAGAACCCGCTTGCGCGGCAAGCCGATGTAACGCCCTCCGGCGGCGTCCGGACGCTCTCTGCCTAAGGGCGGGCCGCTGCGATCAGCCCGCCGTCTGATCCGGACGGCACAACCTTAGGCAGAGCAAACGCATAGCGCATATTCCCCTCTGATATGGATAGACAGATGTTTTACAGCTGTCTACCTATATAGTTTGGCCAGCAGGGCAAAACGTAACATGAAAATGGAAAATTTTTCATTTTTTCCGTGCTTATTCTTGGGAATAGATGGAAGCGATCACCTGCTCCATCTCTTCCGCATTGATGGTGCCGACGATGACGCACTGAAAGTCCCCGTTGACCCACGCCGCCTTTTCCAGATCCATGTCGGTGAAATGGTAATGCAGGATGCCGCCATAGTTCCAGACGCCTGTCGGCTCCTGATCCTTCTCTATGATGATCCTGTTATCATCCTGACCGATCGCGTAGTATCGCAGGCTCAGGAACTCCTCCCCGTCGCCCACATACATCACGCTCAGCACCAGACTCTCCTGACAGGCCGCCCGGCAGTCCACCGGCGCGCCCAGCCGCTCCGGCACCCACGCAGGCAGCAGCTGGCCGCGAATATTGAGGTCTGTCAGCATCTCCTGCGGCGTATCGTATTGGCGCTCCTCTTCCGGCTCCATATCATTCCGGCCCAGTCTGGCATCGTTGGCAGCCGTCTGCTGCGGGTCCAGCTGGAACACCCGAGACGTCCAGCGGGCCACCGTCTGAAACACATTGCCGAATGCCTGCACCGAAATGGTTCCGATCAGCACGATCAGCACCGCCGCAAGCGTAATGATCCTGCGGAAACCGCAGCGGCGGGATGCTTTCTTCGTTTTGGCGGTATCCTCCGCGGAAAGCGCCGGATACCGCTGATGCAGCTGCGCCAGACGGGCCTCCATGTCCCGCTCCGGCACCTCCGGCACAGCGTCGTCTGTTTCCAGCGCCGTAAACAGCGCATCCAGACGGGCCAGCTCTTTATCAGAAAACGCAGTCCCCTCGCAGCGCTGCGTCAGCTCGTCCAGCAATATCTCGTTGAGATCGTTGACCGGACGCGGTCTCTCTGTATCGGGCATCCCGTTCACCTCCTTATACCGTAGTTTGACGGACGGCGGGAAATGTTACACATCATCATCGTCGTCCTCCCGCAAAAGCGCCTTGCAGTGCATTCTGGCGCGATACAGCCTGACGCGGCAGGCCTCCTCCGAAATGCCGTAAAAAGCCGCGATCTCCTTATGACTCATGCGGTATTCATAAAAGCAGCACAGCACCTGACGCTCTGCCGCGGAAAGCCCCTGCGGCAGCTTCTCCGCAAAGGGCAGCTGATCCGAAGCATGGACAGAGATCACCTCGTCCAGCAGCGGCTGCTCCACATGATAGCGCATCCGCTGCATCTCGGAACGGCAGAGGTTGACCACCACCGTTTTTAGCCATGCCCCGATATTTCCGCAGTCGTCCAGCTCTCCGGCATTTTTCTTATCCAGAAAGACCACAAAGGCCTCCTGCACCATATCCTCCGCCAGATGCATATCGTGCACATAGTGCATGGCGATCTTGATAAGCTTGGGGAAATGCTCCCGGAACAGAGCGTCCTCCCACACGAATCCCGACATGTCTCGTTTCCTCTTTCTCCGTTGATGCACGCCGCACAGGCAGTTGCCTGCCGCTAATAGCGCTCTATTCCTCACTTAAAGTCAGGAATACAAGCCCTAAATTTCAAATATTCAAAAAATTTACATACTACAAGTGACTTGCTGGTATGTATCATGATTTTAGTTTTTGCATCACTTCTTCTTGATGCATGGTTAAAAAATAAATTGTTCCTAAATTGTCAAGAATAAATGATTTACCGCGATTCACAGGTGGGAGAATTTCTTCCTCGAGCGCCCTCTCAAAAAATGGTCGCAATTCTTCTTCCGTATATTCCCCGTATTCGATTAGAGCAGTCATAAATTGCTTTCCTTGAAAAGTTGACTTTCTAGACATTACAGTAATTCTTCCCTCAATATCGCTTTCGTAGGGGGGGGATAATCTGTAATATTTTTAAACTCTCCTATAAAATAGAAATAATTAACGTAGTAGACATCGCCGTAATTAGATTTTTGCAAATCAATCCCACACAAAAGATCGTGACCAGCCAAATAAAACACGTTTCTTTGCTTTTTAAATCCTCGTGCTTTAAATTCATTTTGGCAAAACTCCTTAAATTGTTTTTTATCCATATAGTAACCTCAGTATAACTCTAATCTCAATTTAAAGCCTCCACCTAAAGCTTATTATATTTTTGCCCACCTGTTCCGTCAACCTTGGTTTCCCATTTTCGCCATACTTGACAAGGCTCCTTCCGCGACCTTATAATAGGATTCCATCAAAGAACAAGGAGAAAACCCCATGCAACATTTTCGCAAATCACACTTTCTGGCTCCGCTGGTACTGGCGCTGTGCCTGCTGCTGGCGCTGGCAGGCTGCGGCGGCAAAAAACCGCTGCTGGAGCAGCCTATACAGTCCCTTACCTGCGTACAGCCGGTCTCATTCCCCACCATGATCTCCCGCGGCGGCGGACAGGCGCTGATCGGCTGGACGGATTATGAGGAAAACGTCACCCATCTCAGCGTAATAGACATCGCCAAGGACCGTGAGACCGCCTCCCGCCAACTGAAAGGCTGCTGGGATCTTCAGGCGGAGACCTTTACCGACGGTACTGCCGCGCTGTTCAACTGGGAGGACAGCACATGGCAGTTCATCGGCAGCGACCTGTCCACCACCGGAACCTTTTCCACCCCGCAGGCCGGCGGCGTATTCTCCCACGACGGCAGCACCTACTATTTCGTGCAGGACAGCGTGCTGTGCCGCGCCGACATAGCCAGCAGTACGCAGGAGCGGGTCGCACTGGCCGACGACATGCGCTTTGTGGACATCGCCGGTATCTATCCCGATTCCGATACACTGTTCCTGCACTGCCGCCTGTCCCCTTACAGTACATATTCCGGCACAGCCATTCTGGACACGGCCACCGGCGCGTGTACCATGCTGCAGGAGGAGTGGTACACCCCCTACTACGGTGCCGAAGGCCCGGAGTTTCTCTGGTTCAGTGAGGAGACGGCGGACTACGATGTGCTGTACGCCGCCGACGGCCAGTATTACCGTGTGGACGGCGGGCTGCTGAACGGCAGTCAGGCGGACCTGATCCCCATTCCTGGCTCCCCCTATCTGGTAAGCGCGGTGCTGGACACCGCCCTCTACCGGCTGGACAGCAGCATTGCCGCCTGCCAGCTGACGGCCGAGCAGCTGAACGGCGTCCTTCGGGACGTTATCTGGCTGCCGGATGAGGCTGTCATGCTGGGCTGCGCCTACGATGACGGCGGCATATTCCATCTGACGGCCATCGACCCGGCGCAGCTCACCTTTACTCCGCAGGCCGACGCACCGGCCATCGACTCCCCCATGGCGGTGGATACCTCCCTGCTGGATGTCTATTGGAGTGAGCTGGACGGTCAGCCGCTGCCCGCCACCTTGCAGGAGGTACGGGACTACGCCGACCGGCTGGAGGAGCGCTACGGCGTGACCATCCTGCTGTCGTCTCAGGCAAAGGAGGCCTGCGAATCCGTGTGGGACGCCGTTATCACCACCACCGACGAGGCAGGACTGTCCGACGAGCCCCACGCCATTGCCCGGATGCTGGAGGCGCTGGACCGCACTCTAGCGCTGTATCCGGAGGACTTCTTCCGCCAGATGCGCAACAGCATGGGCGAGGGCGGCGTCCGCATCATGCCGGTGGGTCACATCGACAACGATGTGAACGCCATCGGCCTGACCAGCGAAAGCTATGAGTGGCAGAATATCTTTATCGACGTGAACATCGACGCCTTCGAGGGCACCATCTGCCACGAGATCTGGCACGCCACCGAGGGTGTGATCCTCACCCGTAACTGGGATTCCTTCGATCAGGAGGAGTGGGATCGCTGCAACCCCGACGGCTTCTTCTATAACGAGGATGCCGGAGCGCCCGCCTCCGATCCGGAGCGCTGGACATTCTTCTATGAGTTCCATCCGCAGGACATATATTTCGTGGACGCCTACGCCCGCACCAACGCCAAGGAGGATCGGGCGCGGATCATGGAGTACATGATGGCCAGCGAGGATGTGGCGGGCGCGCTGATGCAGTCCCCCGCCATCGTACAGAAGCTGGAGATCATGTGCCGCGCCATCCGGGATAACTTCGATACCTCCGGCTGGAGCGACCTCCGGTGGGAGAGGCTCCTGCCTTCGGCTTAACATAAAGAAGAGCCGCCCGTTCGGGCGGCTCTTCTTTATGTTATTTTTCGATGGGGTAGCACACCTCGGTGACGAACTCGTCGGGGTTCTGTGTCTCGTGGGGCGAGACATGATAGATGTTGAACATGGGCCCGGCGTACCGGTAGCCGTTGGCCTCGATCCACGCGGCCACGGCGACGTTCACCTCGCCGATATGCTCATAGCCGCCCTGATAGGTGCAGCTGGCGTAGGTGACGGCAGGCAGCGTGCGGAACTTCACATGCTCCGTGTCGGGGTACTGGCCCTTGACGGTTTTCTGAGCCTCCACCTCCACGTCGTGCTCCTTGTACTCGGCGTCCAGAAACGTGACACTGCAATAGCAGGGATCATCGGGGATCAGGTTCATGTGGTCGGTCTCGGCACAGAGGACGCCCCATACCATGCCCTCCTTCTCATAGCAGGGAATGGTCATCCGCACACAGGCGGCATAGCGCTGGGGCAGGGTCTTGACAGTAACATTATAAGCCATAGTATCTTCCTTTCTCAATCGTTTCCGCGCGCTGTCCAGCAGCCGCAGCTTCCGGGCCACATCCTCCGCCTGCGTCTCCAGCGCCGCCTGCTGGGCGGCAAGACATTCGTCCAGCCGCTGGCGGTCGTCATAGAAGTCCAGCATCCGGCAGATGTCCGCCAGACGGAACCCCATGTCCTTCAACGCCGTGATGCGGCACACGGTGGGCAGCTGGGCCTCACTGTAATAGCGGTAGTCGGTGAACCGGTCGATATACGCCGGGTGTAGCAATCCGATGTCGTCATAATGGCGCAGCATCCGGACGCTGACGCGGGACAGCTTGGAAAATTCTCCAATCTTCAGCATAGCGGTACCTCCATACGTTCTTCGTTTGAGCTCAGATAGAGGATACCCCCTGACACAATGGCAGAGTCAACCCCTGAAAAAGGAAATTTTTACAGATGCTGATAAATTTTCGCGCCGGAGGTTTTCAGCCACCGCACCAGCACCAGCGCCAGCACGGCAAACAGCGCCGTCACCGCCAGCAGGAACGCCACCGCGCCTACGCGGGCCATCAGTGCGTAATACAGGAAGCCCAGCGCCACGGCCACCAGCCAGCCGCCGAACATGGACAGGAACACAGCCAATCCCTGTTTGATGGGAGCCACCTCGCTGGTCCAGTTGAGATTGGGCCGTTTCAGGCCCATGAACAGGCCGAAGGCGGCGGACAGCACCACATATACCATGGGGACGACCACCAGCAGCGCCGCATGAAGGAAATCCAAGCCGGACACCGCCGCCACGCACACGGCGCACACCACCAGCGGCAGCTCCGTTATCAGCAGGTGCATCCTCAGCTTGGCCCGCAGCGCCTGCCACGGGGCAATAGGCAGCGACTGAGCGATCCACAGGCTCTTGCCCTCCAGCGACACCGACGGCGCGGTGATGTCATTGCTGCTTGCCAGCAGGCACAGGCACAGCGCCGCCAGCACCGTCACGAAGCTCTCCTCTCCGGCGAACAAGGCGTTCATCATCAGGAACACATCGCGGCCCTTGATGAGTGCCAGTACCGCCAGAACCAGCAGGAACACCGTACCCAGACCGCAGTTCAGCATGTAAAGAGGGCTGGCAGTGAACCGGCCCAGCTCCTTACGCAGCAGGGCGATATCAGCACCGACCTGCTTAACGGCCTTCTCATGATAGACCGCCTTGGCGGTATTGCCGGAGGCGGTGGCGATGTGCAGAAAGCTGCGGGCAATAAGATACCACACCAGCGCCAGCAGGGCGATCACCACAGCGGAGACGATCAGCATGGCCACGCCGTCGCCGCAGCCCACCCGGCCGAACAGGTACAGGGGGTAGATCCCCCTGATCTTATTGCCCACATCCTCCGCGTTCAGCAGCAGATCGGCGATCATGGCCTGAGAGCGGAAGCAAACAAAGTAGTACAGCCCGAAGAACACCAGCGAAACGATCACCGTGATAAAGCTCTTGCGCTTCAGCTTCAGGCTGATCTTGGCCACCACCCAGCCCAGTACGCAGGACAGCGTCAGCACAAACAGGGATATGACGATCAGCAGCACCACGCCGCCCAGAATACGACCTGCCGTGACGGGCAGGGTGCACCAATAGACAATGATGGCCGGCAGGATCACGACGCCGGAATACATCAGGCCCATCAGATAGACGCTCAGCAGCCGGGAGGTCATAATGACCCGCACAGGAATGGGCATGGACAGCAGCAGGTCGTTGTCCTTGGCCAGATACAATCCGGAATAGGTGTTGAACACGCTGCCGAAGGCCCCCAGAAAGACCGCCATCATGCCCATGATGACAAAGTACAGCCAGTCCATCCCCATCTCCGCCAGAGGGCCGCACATGGTGTTGGACAACACGCCGAACATAGTGCCCAGCAGGCCTACCATCAGCAGCACGAACATCACGATATAGCCAATGGTAGCCCCCTTGGTGCGGGCCTTATTCTTCTTGGCGTCGTAGAAATAGCTGCGGAAAATCTCAAAAAGCTGCTTTTTTACCAGAAGCTTCAGCATTCTTCTCCCTCCAGTTCCAAAAAGACCTCTTCCAGACTGTCGTCGCCCTTGACCTCCTCCATGGTGCCGGAGCGGATCAGCTTGCCGCCCTTGATGATGGCTACCTTGTCGCACAGCTTTTCCGCCACCTCCAGCACATGGGTGGAGAAGAAGATGGCGCCGCCCTGATCGCAGACCTCCCGCATCATGCCCTTCAGCAGATGGGACGCCTTGGGGTCAAGGCCCACAAAGGGCTCATCCATGATGATGAGCTTCGGCTGATGGAGCCACGCGGCGATGATAGCCAGCTTCTGCTTCATACCGTGGGAATAGGCGGCGATGGGCTGGGCCAGATCCTCCGTCAGCTCAAAGGCGTCGGCATACTTGCGGATGCGCTCCTGCCGCTCCGCCGCGCCCACGCCGAAAATGTCGGCAATAAAGTTCAAATACTTGACACCCGTCATGAACTCATACAGATCGGGGTTGTCGGGGATATAGGCCATCTCCCGCTTGCAGACCAGCGGATCAGCCTTGATGGAATGGCCGTCAATGGTGATCTCACCCTCGTCAAATTGCAGGATGCCCACCACGGATTTCAGCGTGGTGGTCTTGCCCGCGCCGTTGTGGCCAATAAAGCCGTAAATTTCGCCCGGCGCAATGTGTAGGCTCAGATCGTCCACGGCCTTCTTCTCGCCGTAGCGTTTGGTCAGATGTTGGATATATAACATTCTAAATTCCTCCCTGTTGATATGTCTATCGGTTTGTTCTTCTGTATCCTACCACATAACGCAGCGTCACAAGCAATACCTGACGCTGCGTTATATCATCAAAATATTCAGGAGCCCCGGCTCAGATCCGGCGAATTTCGCTGAAGCTCCCTTCCGTCCGCGCTGTCCCGCGCCACGGGCCGGACGGAAGCCTCACGCGCCTTGTCGGCACGCAGCACAAAGATCATGCCCTGAAAGATCTCGCCCAGCCGCAGGGCGATCTCCTGCTCTGTAAAGGCACATACCTTTGCAGCGCACAGGGTACACATGCCGTAGGTGTAGATCCACATCTGGCGGAACAGATGCTCCGCCTGCGCCTGCGTGGCGTGATAGTCCTGCATAATGATGGCAATATCGGTGTCCGCGTCAAAGGGGATCTTCCGCAGCGCCGTGTCCAGATCCACGCCGTGCGTATCCTGCATGAACAGCAGCTGGAACAGCATCGGCTCCTCCTGCGCAAACTTCACCCACTGCATACCCCGCCGCTTATAGGCGGGATGGAACTGTTCCGCATCGGCCATATAGTCGCCGAAGCAGGCGGCGGCCCGCTCCTTCACGGCGGTTTTCAGCTCCTCCATATCCCGGAACAGCGCAAAAATAGGCGATGGCGACGTGCCCAGCCGTTTGGCTACCTCGCGGGCCGTCAGCGCCCCCGCGCCCTGTTCCCGCACCAGCTCATGGGCGATGGCGATGATCTCGTCGCGTGTATATTTTGCTTTTGGCGGCATGATACTGACCTCCTTGTTTCAAAACGCTCGTTACGAAACATACGTTATTTTATCAGCACCAACCGCCTTTGTCAAGCCCTAAATCGCAGCAAAAAGGCCCGGTTCCATCGAACCGGACCTTTTTCGTTCTTATTACCGGCGTCCTCCGCCGAAGCCGCCGCC
>USMI01000076.1 GCA_900555735.1 uncultured Eubacteriales bacterium
ATCTTCATGATGTCGCCGCACTTGGCGTTGCCCACCTCGCCCACGCCGTCGGCGTTGGGGATCTCGCCCACGTTCCGGGGGTGCATGAAGTGATCCATTACCGTATCAGTATAAAGAGCCATGATTTGATCCTCCTTATCGTATTTTATCAAAGAATAAACTGCCGCTTGCCGGAAAGCAGTTCCTTCCACACGGGGGACATGCTCCGCAGATAGGCCACCACCTCGGGAATGACCTGAAGCATGTAATCCACTTCCTCTTCGGTGTTCCATTCGCACAGGCTCAGACGCAGGGAGCCGTGGGCCACCTCGTGGGGACGGCCGATGGCCAGCAGCACATGGCTGGGATCCAGCGAGCCGCTGGTGCAGGCGCTGCCGGAGCTGGCGCAGATGCCCTTGGCGTCCAGCAGCAACAGCAGGCTCTCGCCCTCGATGCCCTCAAAGCAGAAGTTCACGTTGCCGGGCAAACGGTGAACGGTGTCGCCGTTGACGGCGGAGTGGGGGATCTTGGACAGGCCGGCGATCAGCTTGTCCCGCAGGGCGGACACTTTGGCGGCGTTCTCGTCGATGTGGGCGCAGGCCTCTTGCAGCGCGGCGGCCATGGACACGATGCCGGGGATATTCTCCGTACCGGCCCGCTTGCCACGCTCCTGTGCGCCGCCCTCGATGATATTGGTCAGGGGGATGCCCTGGCGGGCGTACAGCACGCCCACGCCCTTGGGACCGTGGAACTTGTGGGCGGAGAGGGACAGCATGTCGATGTTCTGGGCCTTTACGTCAATGTGGAGGTGGCCTGCCGCCTGCACCGCGTCGGTGTGGAACAGCACGCCCTTTTCCTTGCACACCGCGCCGATCTCCGGGATGGGCAGGACGGAGCCGATCTCGTTGTTGGCGTACATGATGGTGACCAGACAGGTATCCTCCCGGATGGCGTCGGCCACCTGCTGTGCAGTGACGGTGCCGGTGGGGCCCACGTCCAGCAGCTGTACCTCGAAGTCCTCTTTTTCCAGCTTTTTCAGGGTGTGCAGGATGGCGTGATGCTCGAAGGCGGTGGAGATGATGTGCTTTTTGCCCTTCCGCTCACCGATACGGGCGGCGGAGACAAGGGCCTGATTGTCGGCCTCGCTGCCGCCGGAGGTGAAGGTGATCTCGCGGGGCTGACAGCCCAGACATGCGGCCACGGTCTCGCGGGCGTGCATCAGGGCCTCCGCCGCCTGCTGGCCGATGGTGTGCAGGCTGGAGGGATTTCCGTAATAGGTCTCCATATAGGGCAGCATCGCGTCGATGGCCGTGCGGCTCATTTTGGTGGTGGCCGCGTTATCTGCATAGATCTGCATGGCGTTCCTCCTGAATGTATATGATGTGGGATCGGCATTTTGCCTACTTGTCTTGTGGGTTGATTCGATGATAACATGTTTTACCCACCGTGTCAATAGGCGATTAGAAGAAAAAAGGAAATGGCAAGTGCCATTTCCTTTTTCTTGTGATCCGATGTGTAACGGGCCGGTTATTGCAGCAGCAGAAGGCTGAACACCAGCGTGAACAGAGCCACCGTTTCGATGATGCCGATAACGATGAAGTAGTTGGCGGTACCCTTTCCGGTCTCGCCCAGCGCGTCGGCGGAAGCGGCGGCAACCTTGCCTTGGAAGAAGGCGGACAGGCCGATGGCAAGACCGGCGAAGATGCCGGTGAACATGGCCAGCGCCGCGTCACAGCCGCCCTCCACGGCGCTGCGGATAAAGTTCATCAGCAAAAAGCCATAGATGGTCTGGGTCAGCGGTGCGCCGGAGAAGGCCACCATGATGAAGGGGGCGGGCTTGCCGTTGGCGTAGCACTTTTTCCATGCGCCCACAGAAGCCTGAGCGGCAAAGCCGGAACCGAATGCGGAGCCCATGGCGGACAGGCCCAGAGCGCAAGCCATACCAATAAATTCGATACTCATAATTGATCTCCTATTCGTTTATTTCTTGATTTTGTCACGTTTTTTAAAGGGATCGTAGGCAATACCGGCCCACTCCATACCCAACTGACCGGAAAACTCCAGCAGGTTCAACCGCACGCCGTGGACCACCACGGACAGCAGGCCCATGACGATGTTCAGCCCGTGGCCGATCAGCAGGATCAGGATGGCGGCGATGACCAGCGGGCCCTTGAAGCCGAAGGCCATGTTGTTGAAGCTCTGGGCGATGGCCAGAGATGCCATACCCACGGCGAACAGCCGGATATAGCTCATGATGTTGCCGAAGGCGCTGATGGTGTTCAGGAACACCGTGAAGGCATTGCCGAGACCCGCCTTCAATCCCTGTACAAAGGTCTTGTCCGGAGCCATACCGCCGAAGCACACCACCAGCAGGAAGCCCGCAATGACCACGCAGGCCACGGGGATCAGGTTTACCTGCTGGCCGATGACCAGATACAGCACCACGAAATACAGCGCGTCGATGGCGGCCAGCCAGCCCAGATCAGCCACCCAACTGAGGTCATGCTCCTTCAGCTTGCGGCGGATGTTCATCACGCAGGCAAGGGACAGCTGCACCGTGCCCAGAATGAAGCAGAACTTCATGATGGTATTCTGCTGGGTGGTGGTGGAGACGTTGAAGTACGCCGGGTAGTTGGCAAAGGTGGGGATCACCAGCCGTTTCAGGAAGGGTACGTTCATGGCCTGCTCCAGACCGAACCATGTGCCGGTCAGCGCGCCCCATAGGATGGTGGCGATGGACAGCACCCACAGAAGCTGCACGGCGGTGGAGGCTTTCTTGTTCTTCACCGTCAGCGCCAGCGCCGCCAGCAGGAACAGGCAGCCGTATCCGGCGTCGCCGATGATCATGGCGAAGAACAGGGTAAAGAACCCCAGGAACCAGAAGGAAATGTCGTACTCCCGATAGCCGGGGACGGTGCCCAGAATGTCGAACACCGGGATCATCAGACGGGTGACCTTGTTGTACTTCACCTTGGTGGGCACCTTGTCATCGTCGTTGGCGGGATCCTCCATGGCCCACGCCCAATGGGCCTCGGCAGCGGCCTTCTTGAAGCCGTCCGCGTCCGCCGCCGGAAGATAGCCGCTGAGCCACACCAGGCCGTCCTGACTCTGTGACGTGTTGCTGACCGCGGAGTATTCGGCGGCGTTCTGGGTTTTGAGCATCTGGTCATGGATGCTGGGCAGATGGGCCGCCGCCTGGGTCAGGAAGGTCTCGCAGTCCGCAAGTTCCTGTGCGCAGTCACGCTGCTCCTGCTCCAGCTCGTCCAGTCCCTTTTCGGGAATGGGGAACTCCGTGGCAGCGTATCCGGCGGGCAATGGCGCGAAGGCCGCCAGCGTGGGCATCTTGCCTACCGGAGCCAGCCGCACGAAGCGGACGTCCGGGTCGGCGTCCAGCGCGGCCATGGTCTTCTTGTCGGTGCGGTAGATGTGGATACCCCAGCCCTGTCCTTTCAGCTCCCGCAGCTCCGCCGGAGCGAAACGGCCCCATTCGGCCAGCTTTTCCGCGGCGGCATGGGCGCTTGTCTGCTGCTCCAGCAGCGCCTTTTTGCGTGCCATGCAGTCGGACAGCTGCTGATAAAACGTTTCAAATTCGCTGTCGGACAGCACCGTCGTCTCCTGCGGGGTCTTGGGATACTCCTGTAACGTCATTGCCATCCGGGACAGCTGGGCGAAGCGCTCCAGATGCCGCTGGTCGGCGCTGGCCTTCTCCGCGAAGTGGACGATACCCAGCTCACGGAGCTTATCCAGCAACGCGGCCTTTTCCGAGGCGGCCGCCACGATGTGGACGACCTTCATTTTTTCGATCATCGGCCCACCTCCTGCAGCTTCTTCTTGGCGATCTTGCCCCGTACCACGGCGGAGGTCTGCTGGTCGCCCAGATAGATGCCGATGACCCGGATGTTCTCCTTGGCCTCGGGGATCTTCACTTTTTCAAACAGGTTCACCCGCTGGGCCGTGGCACGCAGCTCCTGCTCCAGCAGCTCCACCTGACGGCGCAGCGTCTTTTCCAGCGCGTCCAGCCGTGCGATCTCCCGCAGGCGCACTGCCGCGGTATCTACCCACAGGGGATAGTCCGCCACGTCGTACTGGATATCCTCGAAGCTCAGCTCCTGAAACACCGGCACTACCACGCCTGCGATGTTCTGCTCTCCGCATACCACATGTCTGGGGCGGACGAGGGTCTCCAGCCGCTTTTCCGCCGGGAAGCTGTCGTTTTCCGCAAAGACGGCCACCCAGTCGTCAAGACCCACCACGGCGGCCTGACGCTCCCGCGCCACCTGCTCCAGCTGTGCGGTGACCTGCATCACCACGGATTGCAGCTGCTGCTTCTTCAATTGCAGCGTTGGGAGATACCGCTGGAACTGCTTCAGGCGATCCTTTTGCACCTTTAATTCGTTTTTTGTCAGCTTGACAGCCATAGGCGCCTCCTTACTCCGTAGCGGCGCCCTTGGGCCATCTCTCCTGAATGAGACTGGATTTCAGACCCGTCTCGTTGGGCTCGAAGCATTCGGCAAGGATCTCCCAGCCCAGATCCAGCGCCTCCTCCAGCGGGATGTTCACGCTCAGATCCATCAGCTTCGTCTCAAAGAGGTGGCCGTATTTCAGCAGCTTTTCGTCCCACTCGGACATCATGAAGCCCATGGACTTCTTTTCCAGACTCTCCTTATAGGCGCTGTACAGGCGGATCATGCCGTCCATCAGGGCCCGGTGGTCGCTTCTGGTCTTGCCGTTGACGTTCTGCTTCAGGCGGGACAGGGAGCCGAAGGGCTCGATGTGGCCGTTTTTCAGGTAGTACTGCCCCTCGGTGATATAGCCGGTGTTGTCGGGGACGGGGTGGGTCACATCGTCGCCGGGCATGGTGGTCACGCCCAGAATGGTGATGGAGCCCGCGTCGCCGAAGTCCACGGCCTTTTCATAGCGGGCCGCAAGGCAGCTGTACAGGTCGCCGGGGTAGCCGCGGTTGGAGGGCACCTGCTCCATGGTGATGGCCATTTCCTTCTGTGCGTCGGCGTAGTTGGTCATGTCCGTCAGCAGCACCAGCACCCGCTTTCCGGCCAGTGCGAACTGCTCCGCCACGGCCAGCGCCATATCCGGCACCAGCGTACATTCCACGGTGGGGTCGGAGGCAGTGTGAATGAACATCACCGTGCGGCCCATGGCGCCGCTCTTTTCCAGTGTGTCCCGGAAATAGAGATAGTCGTCGTATTTCAGACCCATGCCGCCCAGCACGATGATATCCACCTGCGCCTGCATGGCGATGCGGGACAGCAGCTGGTTATAGGGTTCGCCGGACACGGAGAAGATGGGCAGCTTCTGGCTCTCCACCAGCGTGTTGAACACGTCGATCATGGGGATGCCGGTGCGGATCATCTTGTTGGGGACGATACGCTTGGAGGGGTTCACGGAGGGGCCGCCGATGGGGATCATGTTCTCCGTCAGGGCCGGACCGTTGTCACGGGGGACGCCCGCGCCGTCAAAGACGCGGCCCAGCAGGTGGTCGGAGAAGGACACCATCATGGGGCGGCCCAGAAAACGGACGGGATCCGTGGTGCTGACGCCCTGCGTGCCGCTGAACACCTGCAAGGTCACCAGATTCTTGTCCAGCTTGATGACGTTGGCGTAGCTGTCGCCCACCAGCGCCAGATCGCCGTTACGGACGCCGGAGGCCCGGACAGTCACCACGTTGCCAACGATGGATTCGATTTTCGTATAAACTTTCTGCATATTGACTCACCTCTCAAAGCGCCGCCTTGCTCAGGTAAAAGTCCTTGAGCCGTTTTTCCTGCGCCTCGAACTCCGGCGTCCGGAACTCGGTGTTGTGCCAGTCCAGAAACTCCTGACGGAGCTGGTTGAAGAAGGCGCGGATCTCTTTCTTGTCGCTGAGCTTGAAATCGCGTTTCAGCACATCGTACAGCACGTCGAACTCGTGGCGCTGGCGGTCGGGGCCGCAGGCCGCGTCGATGGGATCGAAGGAGTTCTGCTGGAGATACACCGCGTCCAGCAGCTCGCCCTTCTGGTAAACGATATAATCCTCGGCGGAGGTGCCCTCCTCGCCGATGACCTTCATCATCTGGTTGATCTCATTGCTGCGCTTGAGGATGGCGCGGGCCTGATCCACCCGCTCCATATCCACCACGCCCTGATACTTGGACCATGAGTCGATGGGGTGGATGGCGGGGTATTTACGGGCATCGGAGCGCTCGCGGGACAGGCCGTGGAATGCGCCCACCACCTTCAGCGTGGCCTGTGTCACAGGCTCCTCAAAGTTGCCGCCTGCGGGGGATACGGTGCCGCCGATGGTGACGGAGGCAATCTTGCCGTCCTTCAGCCGTACCTTACCGGCGCGCTCATAGAAGGCGGCGATGACGGATTCCAGATAGGCGGGGAAGGCCTCCTCGCCGGGGATCTCCTCCAGACGGCCGCTCATCTCACGCATAGCCTGCGCCCAGCGGCTGGTGGAGTCCGCCAGCAGCAGCACGTCCAGCCCCATCTGGCGGTAGTACTCCGCCATGGTGACGGCGGTGTACACCGACGCCTCACGGGCGGCCACCGGCATGGAGGAGGTATTGCAGATGATGATGGTGCGCTCCATCAGGGAGCGTCCGGTACGGGGGTCGGTCAGCTCGGGGAACTCCGTCAGCACCTCCACCACCTCGCCGGCGCGTTCGCCGCAGGCGGCCACGATCACGATGTCCACGTCGGCGTTCTTGGCCTCCATATGCTGCAAGACCGTCTTGCCTGCGCCGAAGGGGCCGGGCACGCAGAAGGTGCCGCCCTTGGCCACTGGCAGGAAGGTATCCACGCAGCGGAGCTGGGTCACCAGCGTCTCGTCGGGGCGCAGGCGCTCCTCATAGCAGCGGATGGGCTGCTTCACCGGCCATGAGAACACCATGGTCAGCTCCTGCTCCTCGCCCTGCTCGTTTTCCAGCACCGCCACGGTGTCCCGGACGTTATAGACGCCCTTCTCCCGGACGGACTTTACCTTCCACTCGCCCTTCAGGCCGAAGGGCACCATGATGAGGTGGGTGAACAATCCCTCCGGCACGCTGCCCACCGCGTCGCCCGCGGTGACGGTGTCGCCGGGCTTTACCCGGGGCGTGAATTCCCAGTCCTTATTGGGGATGGGGTCCAGATACACGCCCCGCTCCAGAAAGTAGCCGCACTTTTCGGCCAGCTCCGGCAGGGGGTTCTGCAAACCGTCGAACACCTGCGTCAGCAGACCGGGGCCAAGCTCCACGCTCATCAGCTCGCCGGAGAGCTCCACCTTGTCGCCCACCTGGATGCCGTTGGTCATTTCATAGATCTGCATGCTGGCTGTGTCGCCGTTGACGCGGATGACCTCGCCCTTCAGGCGGTCATCCCCCACCAGCACATAGCCCACTTCATTTTTACGCACGGAGCCGGAAAAGCTGGCGGACACCAGATTCCCGTTCACTCCGGTCACATATCCTGTCACTTTGTCCATTTTGATTCTCCTGTTTTATGATAGGCTGGCGACCTGCTGCCGGATGTTGGCCATCAGACCGTCGAAAGCCCGCTTGCCGGTCTCGTACCGGAAGCCCTGCTGCCGCTCCAGCAGCCGCAGCTTCATGGCGTAGCCATACAGGGCGTGGTCGTCGAAATTGTGCAGGCCGATCATATCGTCCAGACGGCGGAATTCCAACTCCAGCAAAAGCCGCTCACCCTCCAGCGGGTTCTCAGCGTTCACCGCCGCCGTCACCGTCTGTACGATGGCGGCGTCCCGGTCGGCGGGGATGGGGCAGAGGCGGCCCAGCTTCACGCTGCGCTGATAGGTCAGCTCGCGGGACAGCGCCTTATAAAAGGCGGCCCATTCCGACAGCAGCGGCCCTTTGTCCGATTCCACCGTCAGCGTCTCCAGCGTTTGGTAGACTCCGCCGCTCACCGCCGTTTTGCACATGGCGAGGAACGCCGCGTAGTCCATGGGCGGCTCGCCCTGTGTTTTCAGCATGGGCAGGCTGGAGATCAGATAGTAATAGGAAGCCACAGCGGCACCCCCTTACAGGCGCGTATCCCGGAAGAAGGGCATCAGCATGTCCGCGATCTCCTGCTCCGAGCAGTCGAAGTAGCCGGAGCCGTCCTTGGCGGCCAGCCGGAAGCCTGCGCCCACCTTCTTGGAGGGGCGGATCTCCAGCCCGGCCTTCAGCTCCTGCGCCAGCTCCTGACGGATGCCGTCCGTTACCTGCCCTACCTCCACGGTATAGGCGGAGACGTCCTCGCCCTGCAGGGCGGCCTGAATGAGCTTTGCCAGCGCCTGCTGGTCCAGCGCCTTGCCCACATCGGCGGCCAAGAGCTTTTCAAACTCCTTTTGGACCTCCCGCCGGAAAGCCAGCACTGCGTCCCGTTTGGCCTGTTCGGCGTTCAGCTGGGCGCTGCTTTTGAACACCTTAATCTCCGCCTTGGCGTCGCTGCGCAGCTTGTCCGCTTCCGCCTTCGCGTCGGCCACGATGGCGGCCGCCTGCTTCTGGGCGTCGGACAGAATGGCTGCGGCCTCCTGATTGGCGCTGTCGATGCCGTCCTTTTTGATGGAAGAAACAAGATCCTGAATCTGAAGTTCCATACTATACACCTTCTTATTTGAATTTTACCAGCCATGAACAAAACTCCAAAAGAGTAGAGATTGTAAGGGATTCCGGCCATGGCTGAAACCGGAGATCACTCATATGGTATAGAAAGCGGAGCCCCTTTTTGGTAAAATTGACTTGAGAGAAAACCAACCAGAAAGGGGCTGGCCGCTATCTACCGACAGGAAATCATTCAGGATGTG
>USMI01000077.1 GCA_900555735.1 uncultured Eubacteriales bacterium
GTGACGCCCACCAGTCTCAGGCGGCCACCCGTATGACCATCGAGGACATGCTGCCGGCGCTGGAGCTGCTGGACTCCATCGGCTACTACTCGCTGGAGTGCTGGGGCGGCGCAACCTTCGACGCCTGCATGCGCTTCCTGAACGAGGACCCGTGGGAGCGTCTGCGCACCATCCGCAAGCATGTGAAGAACACCAAGCTGCAAATGCTGTTCCGCGGCCAGAACATTCTGGGCTACAAGCACTATGCCGACGATGTGGTGGACGCCTTCTGCGCCAAGAGCATTGAAAACGGCATCGACATCATCCGTATCTTCGACGCGCTCAACGATGTGCGCAATCTGGAGCAGGCCATCAAGTCCACCAAGAAGTACGGCGGACAGGTGGAGGCCACCCTCAGCTACACCATGTCCCCCATCCACAACGAGGCCTATTTCGTGAAGCTGGCCAAGGAGCTGGAGGAGATGGGTGCGGACATGATCTGCATTAAGGATATGGCCAACCTCCTGCTGCCCATGGACGCCTACTCTCTGGTGAAGGCCCTCAAGGAAACGGTGAAGGTCCCCATCCATCTGCACACCCACAACACCTCCGGTACCGGCGACATGACGCTGCTGATGGCGGCCTATGCCGGTGTGGATATCGTGGACACCGCCCTCTCCCCCATGGCCAACGGCACCAGTCAGCCCGCCACCGAGTCTCTGGTGGCCACGCTGAAGGGCACCGTCCGTGACACGGGCCTTGATCTGGGCAAGATGTCCGACGCCGCCGTCCATTTCCGCAAGGTGGCGCAGCGTTTGCAGGATGCAGGCATTCTCGATCCCAAGGTGCTGCGGGTGGACACCAACACGCTGCTGTATCAGGTGCCGGGCGGTATGCTTAGCAACCTGATCTCCCAGCTGAAGCAGGCCGGGAAAGAGGACAAATATTATGATGTGCTGGCGGAGATCCCCCGCGTCCGCAAGGACTTCGGCTATCCCCCGCTGGTCACCCCCTCCTCTCAGATCGTGGGCACGCAGGCCGTGATGAACATCATCATGGGCGAGCGGTACAAGACCTTCCCCAAGGAGAGCCGCGCCATGCTCAAGGGCGAATACGGCAAGCTGCCCGGCGAGGTGAACGAGGAAGTCCGCGCCAAGGCGGGCATCGCCCCCGAGGATGTCATCACCTGCCGTCCCGCCGACCTGCTGGAGCCGGAGCTGGAGAAGTACCGCACCGAGTACAAGGACATCGCCAAGAGCGACGAGGACGTGCTGAGCCTTGCTCTGTTCCCGCAGGTGGCTCCCAAGTTCATTGAGAAGCGGGATCACCCCGTGGCCGAAACCGCCCCCACGGCAGCTCCCGCCGCCCCGAAGCCCGCCGTCGACCCCAACGCCGTCCGCGAGCTCTACGTGGAGTGGAAGGGATAAAACTTCTGTTTATAAAAATACGCCGGTCAATACGACCGGTGTATTTTTCTTTTTGCGAAATTTTTCAAAAAAATATGTTGACTATTTCGCACATTTCTGCTATTATGAAAGTGCGAAATATATCACATGCTTATCAAATCATACAAGGAGGGCACACCATGGAGCGTACAAAAAACATTCGAAGCCGAAGCATTTACTCAAAGCTGTGGGGCCGGGTCATGACCTGCGGCTATCTGTTTCTTCTTTCGCTATTGAAATGTCTTGCCGGTGTTTCATCCGCAACGATCAGCAACATTTGGACGGTCGGCGCCATCGCATTGGTTCTGTTCGCTATTTATCAGGCCGTCGTCCCACTGGAGACCGAGGATGAAATGGTCATGACCCTCTACGCCAAAGCCAATGCGCTGTCCGACACCATTACACAGATTGGACTGACGGTCATTGCCTGCTTGCTGTGCGTGCGGTATTATCAGCATGACTTTTCCATTCCGTCCGAGGCGGTGGTAGCCGTGATCACCGGGCTCATGCTTCTAGTGGCGGTCATCCGCCTGATCTCCGTATTCTACAACAGCAGAAGGGGTGTATGACCATGCCCACCCATATCGTTGCCAATATCAAGTTCTATCGTGACAAGTTCAACGTCACCCAAAAGGAACTGGCGGAAGCCGTCAACGTCCGGCGCGAGACCATCGTTAATCTCGAAAACGGCAAATATAACCCCTCCCTGAAGCTGGGTATGGAGATCGCGCAGTTTTTTGGTGTTACTGTGGAAGAGATTTTTGCGCTGCAACAGGATTGACTTTCCCTCCCCTATCTGCTATACTGACATCTATTGAGGGAGTAGTCGGCGCAGATCGTGCGCGGTATGCCAACATACTGGCAAACGCCTGGTATACCTTAATTGATGAGACTCATACAGTCGGAAGGCCGTATGTGTCTCAGGTTAGCAAGCGCTTACATGAGCGGATACGGATCGTATCCGCTCATTTTATATGTGTGAGGGAGTTACTATGGGATTTCTGGAACTGTTTTTGCTGGCGGTGGGACTGAGTATGGACGCCTTCGCCGTGTCGGTGTGCAAGGGCCTTGCCATGCAGAAGGTCACCTTCCGCGGTGCCGCCATCTGCGGCGTGTGGTTCGGCGGCTTTCAGGCGCTGATGCCCTTTATCGGCTATCTGCTGGGCGCTGGGTTTGAAAAGTACATCAACGCCGTGGCATCGTGGATCGCCTTTTTGCTGCTGGCACTGATCGGCGGCAACATGATCCGCGAGGCACTCAGCAAGGAGGAGGAAAACGCCTCCGCCGCGCTGGATGTGAAAACCATGTTCCTGATGGCGGTGGCCACCAGCATCGACGCGCTGGCCGTGGGCATCACCTTCGCCTGCGTGCCGGTGGAGATCATGGCCGCCAGCCAGCTGATGAACACCGTCGTGGCCGTCTGCCTTATCGGCCTGACCACCTTCATCATCTCCTGCCTCGGCGTCAAGGCCGGCAGCGTGTTCGGCGCCCGCTACAAGTCCAAGGCGGAGTTCGTGGGCGGTGCGATCCTGATCCTCATCGGCGTCAAGATCCTGCTGGAGCATCTGGGAGTACTGTAAAAAAGCTAAAAAATCAGGCATCCTGACGGATGCCTGGTTTTTTAATTGACCTGTTTCAGTCAACGATATCCACAGAAACTTTGGCGCCTGTACGCTGGGCGTAGGAGCGCACCACGGTGCGGATCTCCTTGGCGATGCGGCCCTGACGGCCGATCACCTTGCCCATATCCTCGGGGGCAACGCGCAGCTCCAGCGTCAGCTCGTCGCCATTCTCGACCTCGGTCACGGTGACCTGATCGGGATGCTGGACGAGGCTTCTGGCGATATAGAGCAGCAATTCCTTCATGGCTTGCCCTCGGACTTACAGAACGTCGACCTTCTTCAGCAGGGCGCGGACGGTATCGGTGGGCTGAGCGCCGGTCTTGATCCACTCGCGGGCGCGGTCGGCGTCGATCTTGATCTCGGCGGGGTTCACGCAGGGATTGTAAGTGCCGATCTCCTCGATGAAGCGGCCATCACGGGGATAGCGGCTGTCAGCGACGACCATGCGGTAGTAAGGAGCCTTCTTGGCGCCCATTCTTCTCAGTCTGATCTTAACCATGGTTTTTTCCTCCAAAATAAATAATTTGTTTGTCATGTATCATAAATGCCGGGGCACTTATTTCAGTCTCTTCTTGCGGCCGAAGCCCTTCATGCTGCTGCCGCCGCCCATCAGGCCGCTCAGTGCGCCCATGCCCCGCTTGCCGCGGGTCAGGGCCTTGGTCATCTGCTGCATGGCCTCAAAGCCCTTCAGCAGCCGGTTCACGTCCGACACCTGCTGGCCGCAGCCTGCCGCGATGCGGCGCTTGCGGCTGGCGTTAAGGATCTGGGGATTCTCACGCTCCTGTAAGGTCATGGACTGGATGATGGCCTTGGTACGGGCGAACTGCTTGGGGTCGATCTGGTCGGGGTCGAAGCCCTTGGCCATGTTGCCCGGCAGCATGCTGGCGATCTGGCTCAGGTCGCCCATGTTCTGCAGCTGCTCCAGCTGATCCAGATAGTCACTGAGTGTCAGGCGGTTCTTCCGCAGCTTCTCCTCCAGCTTCTTGGCCTGCTGTTCGTCATACTGCTGCTCGGCCTTCTCAATGAAGGACAGCATGTCGCCCATGCCCAGAATACGGGAGGCCATGCGGTCGGGGTGGAACAGCTCGATCATATCCAGCTTTTCGCCGGTACCCACGAACTTGATGGGCTTGCCGGTAGCCGCCCGGATGGACAGGGCCGCGCCGCCGCGGGCGTCACCGTCCAGCTTGGTCAGCATCACGCCGTCGATGCCCAGCGCGTCGTCAAAGGCCTTGGCGGCGTTGACGGCGTCCTGGCCGGTCATGGCGTCCACCACCAGCAATATCTCGTTGGGCTTCACTGCGGACTTGATGTTCCGCAGCTCGTCCATCAGCGTCTCGTCGATGTGCAAACGGCCGGCGGTATCCAGAAACACCATGTCGTTGCCGTGGTCGGCGGCGTATTTTACCGCCTCCCTGGCGATGGTCACGGGGTCGATCTGCCCCATTTCAAACACAGGGATATCCAGCTGCTTGCCCACCACCTGTAACTGTGTGATGGCGGCGGGACGGTACACGTCGCAGGCCACCAGCAGCGGGCGCTTGCCGAACTGGCGGCGCATCAGGCCCGCCAGCTTTGCGCCGTTGGTGGTCTTACCAGCGCCCTGAAGGCCCACCATCATGACCACGGTGGGGCCGCGGTTGGCGGTGGTGATCTTGGCGTTGGTGCTGCCCATCAGCTTGGTCAGCTCTTCGTTGACGATCTTGATGATCTGCTGGGCGGGGGTCAGGCTTTCCAGCACGTCGCTGCCCACGCAGCGCTCGGTGACCTGCGCCACGAAGTCCTTGACCACCTTATAGCTGACGTCGGCCTCCAGCAGGGCCAGACGCACCTCCCGCATACCGGTACGGACGTCGGCCTCGGTCAGGCGGCCCTTGCCACGCAGGCTCTTGAATACGGCGTTTAATTTTTCGGACAATCCTTCAAAGGCCATGTTTACTCCTTCAGCCCTTCGGCGTTTTCCAAAATGTCGGACACCAGCTTGTCCAGCTGGGGATTCTCATACTGGCGATAGTTGATGGTCTTGATCTGCTGTGCCGCCTCCTCGATGGCGGTGATCTTGGGCTGCATCTGCATAAAGCGGCGGATCAGGCCGGTTTTATCCTCGATCTCCTGCATGGCCGCCTCAGCCCGGACGATCACGTCCCGCACGCCCTGCCGGGAGATGCCGTAATTCTCGGCGATCTCGCCCAGAGACAGGTCCTCGTTATAGTACAGGTCGAAGAATTCCTTCTGCCTGTCGGTCAGGGTCTCGCCGTAAAAATCGAACAGCATGGTCATGCGGTAGGTCTGGTTTTTCACGGATGGCTCCCCTTTCTGTAAAGCGTATCGCCTTTATGTAAAGTTTTCAACCTTTACAACAGCAATTATGATACACGATTTTGGGCCAAAAGTCAAGGCGAAATTCGCCGGTATGCCTGATTTTTTATAAGAAAAGGAGCGGTTTTCACCGCTCCTTTTCTGAATCGTGCTTTAGACGCCTCGCAGAGTTCACGCTGCGCAGATTTTATTCGACCACCACGCCGCGCTTCTTGAATTCCTCCACCATCAGATTGAGATCAGGCTCGATGTGGACGGGGGAACCGGCGGACTTGATGGCATTGGCCACATCCTTCAGACCGTTGCCGGTGACCACAGACACCACGGTGGCATCATGGGGGATCAGGCCCTCCTCGCAGGCCTTCTTCAGAGCCGCCGCGCCGGTGACGCCCGCAGGCTCGCCGAACACGCCGCAGGTACGGCCCAGCAGACGCTGTGCCGCCAGAATTTCCTCATCGGACACGCTGACGGCGATGCCGTTGGATTCCCGGATTGCCGCCAGCGCCTTGTCGGCGTTGCGGGGCACACCCACGCTGATGGAGTCGGCGATAGTGTTCTCCTCCATGGGCTCCCAAGGCTTGTTCTCCTGAATGGCCCGGTTGATGGGATAGCAGCCCAGAGACTGGGCGGAGATCAGGCGGGGCAGCTTGTCGATGAAGCCGATGGCATACAGGTCCTTGAAGCCCTTCCACACACCGGCGATGGTGCAGCCGTCGCCCACAGAGATGGCCAGATAATCGGGCATCTCCCAGTTCAGCTGCTCGGCGATCTCCAGCGCCACGGTTTTCTTGCCCTCGCTGAGGTAGGGGTTGATGGCGGCGTTGCGGTTGTACCAGCCGTACTTCTCGATGGCGGCGGCGGACATCTTGAAGGTATCCTCATAGTTGCCCTTGACGGAGATGACATTGGCGCCGAAGATCATCAGCTGGGCCACCTTGCCCTGCGGCGCGCGCTCCGGCACGAAGATGAAGGTCTTGATGCCTGCGGCGGCGGCGTTGCCGGCCAGAGAGCTGGCGGCATTGCCGGTGGAGGAGCAGGCGATGGTCTTGGCGCCCGCCTCCATGGCCTTGGCCACGGCCATGGCGCTGGCGCGGTCCTTCAGGGAGGCGGTGGGGTTCTGGCCGTCGTCCTTCACCCACAGCTTCTTGATGCCCAGCATCTCCGCCAGCTTGGGCTCCTCGTACAGGGGGCTCCAGCCCACGCGCAAGGGCGTGTCGGGGGTGGTCTCCTCCACGGGCAGCAGCTCACGGTAGCGCCACATGGAGCGGTTGTCCCGCTTGGCCAGCTTTTCCTTGGTCAGCACGGACTTGATATAGTCATAGTCGTAGACGATATCCAGAATACCGCCGCACTCGCAGTTGGTCAGGTCGGGCACGGCGTCATAGGTCTTGCCGCAGCGGACGCACTTGCCGTATTTCACGTTTTTCATGGTGGTGTTCTCCTTATTCAGAGTAGTATTCGTCCTCCGCCCAATGAGCGGGGTTATCGTCGATGTATTGCCAGACGCGGAGATAGTCCGCCTCGTTGCGGATCACATGGTCGTAATAGGAGCGCTGCCAGAGAGTTTGATAGCCACTTTTCCATCCGTACCGCGTCGTAATTGATTTGAAGCGCTGCATCACTCGTTGTAGGGGCGGACGACTCTGTCCGCCCTTTTTCGGCTCCAAGCACACGATCACATGTATATGGTTCGGCATGATCACATATTTGTCAACAAATACACCTTCGTCTTCATTGCGAAGCTGCTCCAAACACTCTTTTACTGTGTCCCCAAGCGGCGTCAACGACAACTCAAATCCCGGTGATGCGCCGCAGGGGCGGACAGAGTCGTCCGCCCCTACAACAGGTCGTATCACCGACAGAATTTCTCTTCGGTCTTTGGTGCATATCGTCACAAAATACCAGCCAGCATCATAAGCCTATCCCGGCAAACGTATTCTCTTCCGCCGCACCTCACTCATTTTTACAGGCTCTTCAGCAGGCCGGTGGCCTCGTTGAACTCGTTGATCAGCTCGTCCAGATCCTTGGCCTGAGCGTGAACGGCATCCCAGGTACCCTTGGTGTCGTACCACTGGGCGTTCAGATCCTCGACGTTCATCTGCTGCTGCTCGACCCAGGTGTAGTACTTCAGGTTGTGGACGCGCTTGCGCTCGGCATAACCCATCTCCATCATGTTGTCGGTACGCAGCCCCAGCATATGCAGATTGTGATCCAGAGAAGCCTCGTGGGCATTGTAAGCGCCGTGCATCTCGTTCAGCTCCTCGATACGGGACTTATACATCACGGCGGAGTCGGTCAGCACAGTACCCACCACATCGTTCTCGGTCAGCTCATAATACTTGGCCATCTTGATGCAGCACAGCACATTGGCGATACCGGAAATGCCCAGCCAGGTCATCTTCTCGACTTCCTCCTCGGACATGCCCAGTTCCTTCTTCATGTACTCCTGACCCTCGTGGGTGTTGAACAGGCGCAGCAGGCGCTGGCTGTCCTCATCGTCGATGGCGATGGCCATGTCGGTGTTCTTCACGTTGTGGATCCAGGGAATATGCTTGTCGCCGATACCCTCGATGCGGTGGCCGCCGAAGCCGTTGTTCAGGATGGTGGGGCACTGCAGAGCCTCGCCCACGGCCAGCTTCAGGTGGGGATAACGCTCCTTCAGCAGATCACCGGCGGACATGGTGCCGGCGGAACCGGAGGTGAAGCAGGCGCCGGCAAAGTTCTGGCCAGGCTTCTTCACGGCCTCGAACAGGTCGGCCAACGCGTAACCGGTGACATTGTAGTGCCACAGGGGGTTGCCCATCTCGGCAAACTGGTTGAAGATCATCATGGTGGGATCCTGCTTCAGCTCCCAAGTCTTGTCAAAGATCTCCTTGACGTTGGACTCGCAGCCGGGGGTGGCGATGATCTGACCGGCGATGGACTTCAGCCAGTCAAAGCGCTCCTTGGACATATCCTGAGGCAGGATGGCCACGGACTCGCAGGCCAGCAGCTTGGAGTTGAAAGCGCCGCCGCGGCAGTAGTTGCCGGTGGAGGGCCACACGGCGTGATGATAGGTGGCGTCGAACTGGCCGGTCACCAGGCGGGGCGCCAAGCAGCCGAAGGAAGCGCCCACCTTATGGCAGCCGGTGGGGAACCACTTGCCGGACATGGCCACGATGCGGCAGGGCACGCCGGACAGCTTGCTGGGGATCTCCACATAGTTGGGGACCGCCTGGAACAGACCGCCGGACTCCTTGGCCTCGTTGTGCCAGGAAATACGGAACAGGTTGACGGGATCCACATCCCACAGACCGGTGTGGCTCAGCTTGGCCTTGATCTTCTCGGGGATCAGGTCAGGGTTCTGCATCTGGGCGATCGGTGGGGATGATGACGTTGTTCTCCTTGGC
>USMI01000078.1 GCA_900555735.1 uncultured Eubacteriales bacterium
CACGGTGCAGAACATATCCACCTCCGCCTCCCGCAGCTCTGCCAGCGTCAGGATGCGGCTGCTCTGCCCCTCACGGCCAATATTGCGCACGATGCCGCACAGCCGCTCTCCCGGCAGACGGCGCAGCAGGATATCGCAGGCCCGCTTCAGGTGGTCGGGTCTGCCGTGGCTGGCGGGGTTGTACAGGGCGATGGTCAGATCCGCCGCCGCCGCGCAGTCCAGCCGCTTTTCGATGGTTTCCCACGGCGTCAGCCGATCGCTGAGGCTGATGACCGCGAAGTCGTGGGTCAGCGGCGCACCCAGCACCGCTGCGGCGCTGCAAGCCGCCGTCAGACCAGGCACAACCTGAATTTCAGGCTCCTGCGCCTCGCCCCGCAGCTCATAGACCAGCGCCGCCATGCCGTAGATGCCGCTGTCACCGGAGCAGACCATGGCGACGGTCTTACCGCTGCGCGCCAGCTCCAGCGCCAGCTGGCAGCGCTCAGCCTCCCGTGTCATGGGGGTGGAGTGAAGCTCCTTGCCGGGGTAGCGATCCCGCACCAGATCCACATACACCGGGTAGCCTACGATGGCGTCACACGCCCGCAGGGCGGTATCCGCCCGAATGGTCATATCCTCATAGCTGCCCGGCCCGATACCTACTACAATTACCTTACCCAAAGCGCACCTCCCAATGCTCCGCCGCGACGGCGACGGTCACACCGTCCCGCGCTGTTTTTTGTACGATCAGTTTTTCGGCATCCAGCAGCGCCGCCCGCTCACAGACATTGTCCACGCCGGTAACGGAGCGGACGAAGTCGGAGGGAGTGAAGTCACCCGCCACATCCCGCAGCTGCTGCGCCGTGTAAAAATGCACCGGCCAGTTGTTTTTCTCACAGGCGGCCAGCAGGCCTGCCTCGTCCTGCTTCAGGTCGATGGAACAGACGCCGCAGATGGCCGCCGTATCCAGCCCATTTTCCGCGAACACTGTCTGCACCGCACGCACCACCGCCTCGGCGGAGATGCCCCGTCGGCAGCCTACACCTACCCGCAGTACGCGAGGGATAAGCCGCAGGGTGCGGGCGAAGTGTGCCTTTGTACGCCAGCCAATGAAGACGCCCAGCGGGCCGCTCTCCCCGGCAAACGTACCCTCCGGCAGGGGGGCGGGCAGAGAAAACTGGCTGCAAAGGGGGATATCCTCCTCTAAGATCGCCGCCGAAACCGCCTTGGCAAGCCCCATGTCAGAGATGACGCAGCCGTGTCGGGCAGCCCATGCGTCCACGGAAAATTTGCCGCGGACATCGGTGGCGGTGGTGACCACCGCCGTGGCCCCCAGCTTTTCCGCCAGCTCCACCGCCAGCGCGTTGGCACCGCCGATATGGCCGGAGAGCAGGGGGATCACAAACCGCCCCGCCTCGTCGATGCAAACCACCGCCGGGTCGGTTTTTTTGCTTTTGACATAGGGGGCGATCTCCCGCACGGCGATGCCGCAGGCCCCCACAAAGATCAGTGCGTCCATGGAGGAAAAGCACGCGCCATATACCGCCTTGTCCAGCGGCAGAAAGCCCGGCTCTTCAAAACGCGGCATGGTATAGCACATCCATGCCTCCTCCGGCAGCGCCGCCAGTATCCGCCGCGCCGTGGCGCAGCCACCGCGGCTGAAAGTGAACAGGGCGGCTCTCATTTCGCCCCCTTGCGGAACTCCGTTGTAAAGTTGGGGTGATACAGCAGGGAGCGCAGATAGGTGTCACCCAGACAGTTGCCTACCACGATCAGCGAGGTCTTGGTCAGACCGTTGCCTGTCACCGTCTCGTGGAGCGTCCCCACCGTGCAGCGGAAGATCTTCTCCTCCGGCCAAGTGGCCTTGTAGACCACTGCCGCCGGGGTGTCAGCGGTATAGCCTCCCGCCAGCAGCTCGGCTTGCAGCAGTTCGGTCAGTGAGGTGCTGAGAAACAGCACCATGGTGGCCTGATGGGCCGCCAGCGAGCGGATGGACTCCCGCTCCGGCACCGGGGTGCGGCCCGGGGCGCGGGTGATGATGACGGTCTGGCTCACATCGGGCAGGGTGTACTCCGCCCGCAGCGCGGACGCTGCGCCGCAGAAGGCGCTGACGCCGGGGCAGACGTCGTAGACAATGTCCCGCTTTTCCAGCTCGTCGAACTGCTCCCGCACCGCACCATAGATGCTGGAATCCCCCGTGTGCAGACGCACCGTGGTCTTTCCCTCCGCCTCCGCCTTCTCGATGAGGGTGATGACCTCTTCCAGCGTCAGTTTGGCGCTGTCGTGGATCTCGCAGCCGGGCTTGGTATAGTCCAGCAGCGCCGGATTCACCAAAGACCCTGCGTAGATCACCACATCGGCCTCACCCAGCAGCTTGGCGCCCCGGACGGTAATAAGGTCGGCAGCGCCGCTGCCCGCTCCCACAAAATGTACCATTGTCAGTCCTCCTTTATCCGGCACAGCAGTGCCGTTGCGTCCTTTGTCTCACAGAGATAGCCGTATTCCTTGGAGAACAGGATGGCTCCCGTCTCTATATCACTGCATTTATAGTGCATCATGTCGTCAATGCGCCCGGCCAGCCGGTGCAGCACCGTCTCGTAAAGCCCTTGCTCCTGCAAAATCCGCAGGGCGTCGTCACAGGTGGCGCAGCGGAGCAGCTCCTTCGCTACTGCCGCGCCCAGCCCCTCTGCGGCGGCACAGGCCGTCAGGATGTCCATGCGGCAGTCGCCGTAGCGGGAGTGGGTGTTCCACATACCGCCCGCCAGCTTTACCAGCTTGCCGATGTGGCCGATGAGCAGCGCGCCGCGAAAGCCCAGCTCCCGGCACATCTCCAGCGCGTCGCCGATGAAGTTGGAGGTCATCACCGCCGTGGCGGGGTCGATGCCCATGGCGCCCTTGATATAGTCTACGCCGTAGTTGCCGGGGGCCAGCAGTACATAATCCGCGCCGCCCTCCCGCCGCTGCCGCAGCTCTACATGGATGGTGTCCACCAGCGCCTGCTCACTCATAGGCTCTACGATCCCCGTGGTGCCTAAGATAGAGATGCCGCCCTCAATGCCCAACCGGGGATTGAAGGTCTTTTTCGCCAGCGTCTCGCCATCAGGAGCGGAGATTACCACATACAGGCCGCCGGTGTATCCCAGCAGGCCGCAGACCTCCTCCACGGTCTCCTGGATCATCCGGCGGGGTACAGAGTTGATGGCCGCCGCGCCCACCGGCTGGTCAAGACCCGGCTTGGTTACCCGGCCCACGCCCTGTCCGCCGTCGATGACAATGCCAACAGTCTCTGTTTTTCGCACCTCGGCATAGATCAGGGTGTCACGGGTGATATCCGGGTCATCGCCGCTGTCCTTCCGGATGGCGCAGCGCACACAGTCCGGGGACAGATAGATGTCCTCCACCGCCAATGCCAGCTCCATGCCCTTGGGTGTCAGCAGGCGGATGGACTCCTTTTTGCTGCCGCTCAGCAGCATCCATGCGGCGGCCTTGGCCGCCGCTGCGGCACAGGAGCCGGTGGTGTAGCCCAGACGGAGCTTTTTTCCGTCCCGTATGATAAATTCCTTCATAACCTACCGCCTGATCTGGTAGAGCATGGCGTTGCAGATGGCCGCCGCCACGTTGCTGCCGCCCTTGCGGCCCCGGGACACGATGTAGGGTGCGGCAGCGGCCTCGATGATGCGCTCCTTGCTTTCCACCACATTCACAAAGCCCACCGGTACCCCGATGATGAGGGCGGGACGGAGCTTGCCGGCCTCCATCAGCTCCTCCAGCGAAAAAAGTGCCGTAGGGGCGTTGCCGATGGCGAAGATGCAGGGCTTGGGCAGGGCTGCCGCCCGCTCCATGGATACAAAGGCACGGGTCACGCCCCGCTCCTTAGCCTCCGCCGCCACGTCCGCGTCCGACATGAAGCAGTGTACCTCCCCGCCCAGCGAGGCGAGGATGGCCTTATTGATCCCGGCCTTCGCCATCTGGGTGTCGGTGACGATGTCACAGCCCGCCCGCAGGGCGGCGATGCCCTTTTCCACCGCGTGGTCGGAAAAGGCCAGATTATCCACATAGTCAAAATCCGCCGTGGTGTGGATGACCCGTTTGATGACCAGCTCGTTTTCCGGGTCCAGCCGCCGGTCGCCCAGCAACTCTGTGATGATGGCGAAGCTGCGCTTCTCAATGTCCATAGGCTTCATTTGCTCCATCATAGCGTCTCCTTTCTGCAAGCCGCCAAAAAGCGCTGTGCCATGACGGGCTTGGCGTAAAAATGGAAATGGGGGAAACCAGCGTACAGGGTGTCCGTGGCATACGCACAGCGCCACTGCTTGCCGGAGGGCTTTTCCGCCAGAAAAGCGCTGCCGGGCTGGGGGGTGTCCCAGTGGTGAAATTCATGCATGGGCACCTGCTCCCCGGCGCGGCAGAGGAGGCTGTCCTCCTGCGCTGTGGCGGTGATGTAGCCGAACCGGGTCAGCTTCCCTGTATCAAAGCAGTCCCCCGGCAGCGCACCCACCATGGCGCGGCCTGCGATGGCCTGCGTCAGATACATGAAGCCGCCGCACTCAGCGATACAGGGCATCCCCGCGTATACAACGTCTCGGATTTGCCTGCGCAGGGCGTGGTTTTCCTCCAACTGCGCCGCGTAAAGCTCCGGGTAGCCGCCGCCCAAGTACAGGCCCTGCACACCGTCGGGGAGCCGTTCATCCGTCAGGGGGCTGAAGGGCACCAGCTCCGCGCCCAGCTGCCGCAGCAGGTCGAGACTGTCCTCATAGTAAAAGCAGAACGCCCTGTCCCGCGCCACGCCGATCCGCACCGGCGCGCCCTTTTCCGGCAATACCGGCGGCGTGAAGTCCAGCACTGGCGCATTGTGGGCGATCTCCAGCAGCGCGTCCAGCTCCAGCGTCTTTTCCGCCGCCTCCGCCAGCTGCCGCAGCTTCTCCCGCAGATCCGCCACCTCGTCCGCTGTCACCAGCCCCAGATGGCGGCTCTCCAGCGCGCACTCCGGCAGCCGGGGCAGATAGCCGCAGGCGCGGACGCCCAGACGGCTTTCCAGCTCCCGCGCCAGCGCACCGTAGCTCATGGCACTGCACCCGTTCAGAATGACGCCCTGCACGTTGTTGTCCGGCGCGAAGTCCAGAAAGCCCTGCACCGCCGCCACAACGGACAACGCCGCCCCCCGTGCGTTCACCACCAGCACCACGGGGCTTTCCGTTTCCCGCACCGTCTCATAGGTGCTGGCGCGGGTGGATGTCAGCCCCAGACCGTCATAATAGCCCATGACCCCTTCAATCACCGTGATATCGCAGTCCTGACCGTTGTGAGCCAGCAGATAGCGCATGGTGTCGCGGTCAAAAAAGAACGGGTCAAGATTAGAGCTTTTCGCGCCGATAACACGGCTGTGGAACATGGGGTCGATGTAATCCGGGCCGCATTTCGCCGCCCCTACCCGCAGTCCCCGCCGCACCAGCGATTGCAGCACGGCGCAGGTAACGGTGGTCTTGCCGCAGCCGCTGTTGGTTCCGGCAAGCACCAGCCGGGGCACTCGTCTCTGCATAGCGTCCTCTCAATCCGCCACAATGGTGGCAAAATAGCTGATCTCCTCCGGCAGCTGCCGCAGGTCGGTGTAGATCTGCTCTGTCTCCAGTCCGCAGTCCGCCACCATACCGGCATTTGCCAGCAGGCCGTGGCGCTTTAACGCCTCCGCCGTCTCGTGGATGGCCTTGCCGGACTTCATGATGACCTTCGTTCCCGGCAGCGCCAGTGCGCTGTCCAGCTCGGCGCTGCCCGGCAGGATATGGAGGGGCTCCTCCATGCGGGTCAAACTCCGCCCCAGCCGCGCCGCCACGGCGCAGAAGCTGGTGACGCCGGGACACATCACCGTTTCATAGCCATCGGTTCGGATGCGCTCGAGGATGTAGTAGGCCGTGGCGTACACGGACACGTCGCCCAGATTTACCATGGCCACGTCCCGCCCCGCCGCCAGCTCGGCTTTGATAGCGGTTGCCGCCGTGCGGTAGCTGTCCTCCCGTACCGCCGCGTTACGCGCCATGGTGAAGTCCAGCGGCAAGACGGTCTTGCCCTGCATATCCACCGCCCCGGCGGCGATGTCCAGTGCCAGCATCCGTCCGGACTTCATCCGGGGAGCCGCGATAACGTCACACGCCTCCAGCACCCGGCAGGCCTGCCGGGTCAGCAGCTCCGGGTCGCCGGGACCCACGCTGACGGCGTAAAAAACACCCTGTTTTTCCATGTCGGTACTCCTTACGGCACGAATTCCAGACTATCGAAGCAGGGGTCGTACTTCCCGTGCTCCATCTGGTACAGCTTTGCGATATATGCGCGGGTGAAGATCTCCTCCGGCGGGCCGATGCGGTCGATACGGTCGCCCGCCACGCACACCACGGTGTCGGAGATGCGCTCTGCCAGCTCCAGCTCGTGGAGCGACAGCAACACCGCCAGATGGTTCTCCCGCACCATGCGCTTGAGCACCGTCAGCAGCTCCAGCTTATAGCGGATGTCCAGAAAGCTGGTGGGCTCGTCCAGCACGATGATCTCCGGCTCCTGACACAGGGCCCGGGCCAGCAGGATGCGCTGGCGCTGCCCATCGCTGATGTTGGCAAAGGGCCGGTCGGCAAAGTCCAGCCCGCCTACCTGCGCCAAGGAGCGCTCCACAATGGCCCGGTCCTCCGATGTGAGGATTCCCAGTTTGCCTGTGTAGGGATAGCGGCCGGTACCCACCACGTCCCGGCAGGTCATCAGCTCCGGCTCCATGCGGGCGGTCATCAAAATGGCCATGCGCCGGGCAATCTCATTGCGGCTGTGCGCCTCCATGGCCTTTCCATCCAGAAACACCGTGCCGGACACCTTGGAGAGTTGGCCGATGATGGTTTTCAATATGGTGGATTTTCCCGATCCGTTGGGACCTATCAGCGTGACGATCCTGCCCCGCTGCACATGGAGGGCGATGTCCTCGATCAGCGGCTTGCCGTGGTAGCCCACGGTCAGGTCTTTTGTTTCCAGATATGCCATACTCACGCCGCCTTTCTGTGGATCATCATGTAGATCACGATGGGTGCGCCGAATACCGCCGTGACGGAGCTGATGCTCACCTCTGTGGGGGCAAAGGCGGTGCGGGCGATAAGGTCGCAGAACAGGCAGAACACGCCGCCGCCTAAAAAGCAGGCCGGGATCATACACAGCGGCTCCGCCGATTTGAACAGGGACTTCATCAGGTGCGGCACTGCGATGCCAACAAAGGAGATGGGGCCGGCAAAGGCCGTGACGCAGGCGGACAGCACACTGGACAACAGGATCAGCGCCGTCCGGAAGGCCCGCAGGGGGACGCCCATATTCTGGGCGTAGACCTCGCCCAACTGGTACGCCCGGATGGGCTTGGAAAGCAGGAAGGTCAGCAGCAGCGTGATGCCGCAGACAACGGCCATAGTCTTTACGTTGTCCCAGCTCATGCCGGAGAAGGAGCCGAGAGACCAGTTGTGCAGATTCACGATGCTGGAATCGTCGGCAAAGGTCACGAGAAAATCCGTGAGCGCCGAGCAGATATAGCCGATCATCACGCCGCAGACCACCAGCAGGCTCATGCGCTTGACCCGCTGGGAGATCAGCAGCACGAAGCCCATGGATACCATGGCGCCCACGAAGGCCGCCGCGATGAGAATGGCAGAGGAGGTGGTCTTGCCACGGCTCAGCAGCGCCAGCATGGCCACGCACACCGTCATCTTCGCGCCGGAGGAGATGCCCAGCACGAAGGGGCCTGCGATGGGGTTGTGGAAGAAGGTTTGCAGCAGATAGCCGGACAGGGACAGCGCCCCGCCCAGGATCAGCGCCGACAGAAGCCGGGGCAGACGGATCTTCACGATGATCTGGCTCTGGGTAAAGCCAACATCGCCCCCCAGCAGGATCCGCCATATCTCAGACGCGGAAAGAGAAACGCTTCCCGCGAAGATGTTCCAAATCAAAAATGTGAATAAAAGCAGGAGGAGCAGCAAAAAGCCTCCCCAGATGCGAAGTGTTCGGGTCCTCTTCATGCCGCTCCTCCTTATAATGTAATGATGTAAAAAATGCTCACTTCATCCGTGTCAGGAAGTGAAACGCCGTATCCGGCGCGTCGTTCAACGCATGGTTGACGTCCAGAATGAGGTCGCTCAGCTCCAGCGACTCCTGATAGAAGTTCTTGGTCAGGCACCAAACGTTGCCGCTCTTGACGGCCTTGAAGTCGGCCATCAGTGGATCCAGTGCCACCAATTCGTCCAGCGTGTGCAGCTCACCATCGATGATGCTATTGTAGATCAGCACATCGGCGTCCACTGCACCGTGGTAGAAGGATTCCATCTGAATGTTGATGGTGGACTGGGCGCTGTCCTCCGCCGATTCATCGAAGGAGACATAGTCGCCGCCGGCGATGGCGACACACTTCGCCACATAGTCCGTGGACTTACGGACGTTTACAGCGCCGCTGCTGGTGATGTAGAAAAACGCCACAGTCTTGCCGGTGGGCTGCTGCTCCAGTACGTCCGCCACGCTGTCCATCTTCTCATTAAACAGCGCCTCGGCCTCGTCCTCCTTGTCCAGCAGCGCCGCGTACAGCTTGATCCACTCCATCCGACCCAAGGGCTGGGTCTCGTAGCTGGATGTCTCCACCAGCACGGGGATGCCCAGCCGCTCCAGTTGCTCCAGCACCGCCGGAGAGTGATAGATCATGGTGTTTTCCACCGCCAGATCGCAACCCTG
>USMI01000079.1 GCA_900555735.1 uncultured Eubacteriales bacterium
TGGCGTTCTGGAACTTCTTGCGGATGTTTTCCTTGACGATATCGGGATTTTCCCGAACAAATTTGATATCAAGCATGGTTGATCTACCTCTTATGTGATATAGGTTGTCGTTTTTTCTGTCATTCCGAACCAGTGCTCACACTGGTGTGGGAATCCGTACTTCATGTTTTGCAGCGCAACAGGGAATCTATGTTTCACGTGAAACACTCAGTGCTTCATCTGATGCAGGGCCTCCAGCAGGGCGTTGAGATCGTCCATGCCGAAGTACTCCAGCTCGATGCGGCCCTTTTTCTTTCCGGTGACGATCTTACAGGGACGGCCCAGACGCTCGCCCAGTTCGCGGGCGGCCTCGGCGGCGTAGTCCACGGCGGTGGGGTCCTTGGCGGGCTTGTCCTTCTTCTCCGCCGTCAGCTTCTTCACCAGCAGCTCCGTTTGGCGGACGGACAGATCGTCCTTGACGATCACGGCGGCGGCTTTCTGCTGCATGTCAGCCGTCAACGGCACCAGCGCCCGGGCGTGACCGCCGGTCAGCTTGCCCTCCTCCACCAGCGCACGCACCTCCTTGCTGAGGTTTAGCAGGCGCAAAGCGTTGGCCACGGCGCTGCGGGACTTTCCCACCCGCTGGGAGGTCTCCTCCTGCGTCAGGCCGTACTGCTCCATCAGGGTGTGGTAGCCCTCGGCCTCCTCCATGGGGTTCAGATCCTCACGCTGGAGGTTTTCGATCATGGCCAGCTCCATGGCCTTGCGGTCGTCGGCCTCGATGACCACCACCGGCACCTGACTGAGGCCAGCCATCCGGGCGGCCCGCCAGCGGCGCTCACCGGCGATGATCTGATAATAGCCGGATTGCAGCTTCCGCACCGTCAGCGGCTGGATAATGCCGTGCTGCCGGATGGAGTCCGCCAGATCGGCCAGCGCGTCGGGATCGAACTGCTTCCGGGGCTGGGAGGCGCAGCTCTCCACCTGAGAGATGGGGAGGAAGAGGCTGCTCTTCACCTCCGGCTCGTTGGTAAAATCGTCGCCCAGCAGGGCGTCCAGACCCTTGCCGAGACCCTTCATTTTTGCCATAAATCCCGTACTCCTTTCGTTGGAAATGATACCGCTCAGCGGTTCTTGCGCAGGAACTCCACCGCCAGCACGGCGTAGGCCTCCGCACCCCGGCAGGTGCGGTCATAGCCGCAGATGGGCTTGCCGTGGCTGGGCGCTTCGCTGAGACGGACATTGCGGGGGATGACGGTGGCGTAGACCTTGCCGGGGAAGAAGCGCTTGATCTCCTGCGCCACCTGAATGCTCAGGTTGGTGCGGCCGTCAAACATGGTCAGCAGCACGCCCTCGATCTGGAGCTCGGGGTTCATGCCCCGGCGCACCAGACGCACCGTGTTCATCAGATCGCTGAGGCCCTCCAGTGCGAAATACTCGCCCTGCACCGGCACCAGCAGGGAATGGGCGGCGCACAGCGCGTTCAGCGTCAGCAGCTCCAGCGAAGGGGGACAGTCGATGAAGATGAAGTCATACTGATCCGCCACGCGGCTCAGCGCCTTTTTCAGCAGGAACTGCCGGTCAGGCAGGTTGATCATCTCCACACCGGCGCCGGCCAGCGCCTTGCTGCTGGGCAGCACGTCGCCATACGGGGTGGAGACAATGGCCTTTTCCGTGTCCACGCCGTTGATGATCACGTCATATACACCGTTGGAAACGGTTTTGTCCACGCCCATGCCGCTGGTGGCGTTGGCCTGCGGATCAAAGTCGCACAGCAGCACCCGCTTGCCCGTCTGGGCCACGGCTGCCGCCAGATTGACACAGGTGGTGGTCTTTCCCACGCCGCCCTTCTGATTCACGATCGCTACGATTTTTGCCACAATAATTCCCTCGCATTTGGTATTTCTATAATAGAAACAGTATACCACAAAAGCGATAGGTTTCAATACTTTTTTCAACGGCGCGTGACAATTTTTGCAAAAGTCAGCTGCCAATGTTTCACGTGAAACAAAAGCGGACGCAAAAAGAGAGGGATGTTTCACGTGAAACATCCCTCTCCACAGGGGTCATATCAGCACCACGCCGTCGCAGGGCGGCAGGTCGATGCGCAGCGTGCCGTTCCGCACCCAGAACCGCTGCATGGACACGGCATCCGTGGCGAAGTCGTTCTCCCACGGCAGCGTCACCGTCCGGGAGGTATCGCCGGTGTTCAGCGCCGTATAGGTGCGCTCGCCGTCCAGCGTGCGGCAATAGACCAGCAAGCCGCCGTCGGCGATTAGATAGGTGATGTCGCCCTCCTGCAGGGAGCGACGCTCCTTCCGCAGCCTGCCCAGTGTCCGGTACAGGGCCAGCAGCCGCTGATCCTCCCGGCCCCAAGGGTAGCCACGGCGGTTCATGGGATCCTCAAAGCCCTCCATGCCCGCCTCGTCGCCGTAGTACAGGGTAGGGGAGCCGGGGAAGGTATACAGCAGCATAGCCGCCAGCGTCAGGCGTCGAACAGCCAGCCGCAGGTTTTCAGGGGACAGGTGATAGGCGGCGCGGGCCTCCTTGCTGTCCGGAATGGCGTCTGCGCCCAGCAGCGTCAGGATGCGGGGCGTGTCGTGGGTGCCCAGAATGTTCAGGCCGCTGTGGAAGGCGGCAGGGGGGTAGTTCTCCCGCTGTTCCTCCATGGTGTCCCGGAAGGCCGCGGCGCTGCCGCCGCGGATGTAATCCAGCGTCGCCGTCCGCAGGGGATAGTTCATCAGACCATGGGTCCCCCGGCCCAGCAGATACCTGCGGCGGCGGGAGTAGGCGATCTTGTTGCTGCCGTCCTCCCACACCTCGCCCAGCAGGAAGCTGTCAGGCTTCTCCTGCTCCATCACGGCGCGGATCTCCTCAATGAAATCGTCGGGCAGCTCGTCGGCCACGTCCAGCCGCCAGCCGTCCGCGCCGCACCGCAGCCAATGGCGGATGATACTGTCCTCCCCCCGGATGATAAACTCCCGGTAGGCGTCGGCATTCTCGTTGACGGCGGGCAGGGTGTCGATGCCCCACCATGCGTCGTATTTGTCCGGCCAGTGCTGGAAGCAGAACCAGTCGTACCAGAGGGATTCCTTGCTCTGGTACGCGCCGGGGGTGTCAAAGAAGCCGTGGCGGTTGAAGTAGCGGCTGTCGTCGCCGGTGTGGTTGAACACGCCGTCCAGTATCACATGGATGCCCCGCTTCCGCGCCTCGTCGCACAGGGTGCGAAGGTCGTCCTCCGTCCCCAGCATGGGGTCGACCATCCGGTAGTCCGCGGTGTCGTACCGGTGGCAGCTGGCGGCGTAGAAGATGGGGTTCAGGTAAATGGTGGTGACGGACAGGCTTTGCAGATAATCCAGCTTTCCGCAGATGCCCCGCAGGCTGCCGCCGAAGAAATCGCTGTTCCAGCGGCCGGTCAGGGGGTCGGCGCCCAGCCGGGGCACGTCGTCCCAGTTATTGTGTACCGTGCGCTGGCCCAGCAGCCCCTTTGGATCGGGGATGGCGTCGCGGCAGAACCGGTCTGGAAAAATCTGGTATGTAACACCCTGCCCGAACCATGCCGGAGTAGGGCGCTCCTCATACACTGTCAGCTGCCACGGCTGGCGGTTGTCCCCGCCGCCAAGGCCGTTGCGGCCCAGAAAGACGCTGCCGCCATCGGTGCGGGTGAAGCGGAAGGTGTACCACACCAGCTCCGGTGTGTCCGGCGCGGTGAACGTGCCGGTAAAGCCCTCCGGACAGGGGGAGAGGGGCGTTTCGGCGCGAACGTCGGCAAATTCGCCGTAGGTCACCAGTGAACAGGCGCAGTAATCCGGCCCCGGCGTGACGGTGAAGGACACCGGCGTGCCGCAGCTGACAGCCCCGAAGGGGGATTTGTATTTCGTGTCACAGGAGTTGAAAATGGTCATAGAAATTGTAAGAATGGATGTGTAGGGGCGACCCTTGCGGTCGCCCGAACCGGCGTGGAGCGATGATCAAGCGGGCGGCCGCAAGGGCCGCCCCTACGGTGGGATAACAATGTGCGGGCCGGCATCCTCGATGTTCCCGCTGGCAAGGCCTCACTTCAGCAGCGTGTTCTCTCCGATCACATCGCCGCCGGCCATGTGGTCGGCAAAGTAGGCGTTGATGATCTCCACGGCGGTGGAGGCCAGCGCCGCGCCAGCGCCGCCCTTTTCGATGACGATGGCCACGGCGATCTCCGGGTTTTCATAGGGGGCGTAGGCCACGAATACGCCGTTGGCGATCTCGGTGCCCACCTGCGCCGAACCGGTCTTGGCGCCTGCCGACACCACGCACTTGTCAAAGGCTCCGGCCAGCGAGCCGGTGGTCAGGTCGTGCATACCCTTGGTGATGGCGTTGATGGTGCTTTCGGACATCTCCACCACGTTCTCCGGCGGCTCGTCGTAGACGTAGAGGAGCTTACTGTTATCGTAGCTCTTGACGCTTTTCAGCAGATGGGCCTGATAATGCTCGCCGTTGCCCACCAGCGTGGCGATGTAGTTGGCCAGCTGGAGGGGGGTAAACAGGTTATAGGACTGGCCGATGGCGGCGGTCAGGGTCTGGCCGTCGGTCCACTCCAGATCGTGGGCCTCGGCGTACTCCGGGGAGGCCAGCGCGCCCTTGCTGTCGCCGATCTCGATACCGGTAGAACGGCCCAGACCGAACTGCAGGGCGTAGTCGTTGATGGTCTGGATGCCGGTCAGGCGGCCCACCTCATAGAAGAAGTAGTTGCAGGACACGGTGATGGCGTCGCTGACATTGACGCGCCCGTGGGTATAGCCCAGCGGCCACACCCAGCACCACGGCTGGGGATATTCATAAAAGGTATAGACGCCCTTGTCCTGAATGGTGGAGGAGGGCGTGATGATGCCGGATTCCAGCGCCGCCACGGCGGTGTTCATCTTGAAGGTGGAGCCGGGTGCGTAGGTGCCGTTGACGGCACGGTTGAACATAGGCAGCCGGTCGTCCTCCAGCAGCTGGTTATAGCTCTGGGCAAAGGTGGAGGGGTCGTAGGAGGGGTAGGAGGCGATGGCCAGCACCTCGCCGGAGCCCACCTTTACCACGGCGGCGCCGCCGCCCCGCTGGTCGCTGTCCTTGTCGATCATGCTCTCGATGGTGGCGGCCAATGCGTCCTCGGTGGCGGCCTGCAGGTCAAGATCCAGCGTCAGCGCCACGGTGCCGCCGGGCTTCGGCTCAGACTTGAAGAACTCGCCGGTGATCTTTCCCTTGTCGTCGGTGGTGATGAGCCGCACGCCGTCCTCGCCACGGAGCCACTCCTCGAAGGCCTTCTCTACGCCGCTTTCGCCCACCAGCGCGTCCATGGAGTAGCCCTTGTCACGGTACTCCGGCCAGTCCTCGGCATAGATGCGGGTGATGCGGCCCAGAATGTGGGCGGCATAGGTGGTGTCATACTGCCGCAGGGAGGACTGCCCCGTGGTGACGCCGGGGAAGCTGCCGTCGGTGATCTGGGAGATCAGCTGGGTGGACACATCCTCGGCAAACACATAGCTGTTACGGCCCGCCAGCTCATAGCGCACACCGGCGATGAGCCGGGCCTGGGCCTCGGTATAGCTGTCGTCGATTTGGAACAGCGTCCGCAGCTCGCCCAGCAGCTGGCGGGAGGTCAGCGACGGGGACAGCTTGTTCTTCTCCAGAAAGCTCCAGAAGCTCTCGTCGTTGCGGGAGCGCAGGTACAGGAAGGGGGAGTCCTGCGCGATGGGCAGGCTGTCCACCCAGAAGGTATCCGTCTCCTGACAGAGACGGATCAGCCGCCAAATGGCGTCGTTCAGGGCGGCGTCATCGGCAAAGCCCGACTTGTCAAAGGTCAGCGTATAGGCCAGACGGTTGGACACCAGCGACTTTCCGTTGCGGTCGGTGATGATGCCGCGGCTGGCCTCCACCGATTCCTCCGTGGCATTGGAGGCGATGGAGCGGGCGCGGTTCTCGCTGCCGTGCAGCACCTGTGCGTCGTACAGCGCAATGAGAAACAGCAGCAGCATCAGACCCAGCGCCGCCACCAGCGCATAAAGGCGGCCGCGGGCAGGGTGGGGGGATTTCATCATGGAAGGGGTCTCCTTTCAGAGCGGGGTCAGCGTCCGGCGAACCGCCGGTGAACGTGGGAAAAGGCCAGATGCACCAGCATGGCCACCGGCAGCGACAGCAGAAGCTCACGGGCCATCAGCCACAGCGACGCGGCGAAGGGCGTGCCGTGGGCGTAGGAGGAGGCGATGGCGTTCAGCAGATCCGTCAGGATCATGGCCGCCGCCGAGACCAGCAGCGAGCATACCGCGCCCGGCATAATGATCCGGCGGGCGGCAAGTCCCGCCACCAGCGCCGCCAGCAGCAGGGTAACGGCATAGAAGCAGGGAAATGCGCCGGAAAACAGCTGGTCGCATATCAGGCCCAGCACAAGGGCGAAGACCGGCCCCTCCCGCTTTCCCTCGAAGGAGGCGGCAATGGCCGCCAGCGCCGGAAGCACAAAGGGATGCACGCCCCAGATGCGGATATAGGGCAGCACCAGCTGCTGCACCAGCAGGAACAGCAGCGTCCAAAGGCTGTACAGCGCCCATTTGATGGTAATAAGTCTCCGTGTCATGGCCTTACTCCACCACGTCGAAATCGGTAATAAGAAAGACCTGCGTCAGGGAGCCGATGGCGGCCTTGGGGGTCACCACCGCGTACTGGGTCAGGCCGTCCGCGTCGGTGCGCAGCTCCTCCACCGTGCCGATGGTCAGTCCGACGGGGTAATAGCCGCCCAGACCGGAGGTCACCACCAGATCGCCGCTGACCAACTCGTCCGGCGATTCCAGATAGGTCAGGGAGAGCTGACCCTCCGTCATCAGGCTCAGCTGCCCCTGCGCCACCGCCACCTGCTCGGTGCGGAATATCTTGGCGCCGATAGCGCTGGTGGTATCCAGCACCGTGGTCACGGAGCACCAGTTCAGGCCCGCGTCCGTCACCACGCCCACCAGATCGCCGTATTCGTCGATGGCGCAGTCGCCGATGGCGATGCCCGCGTTGGTGCCGCGGTTCAGGGTCAGCACGCTGCTCCAGTTGTCCACGGCGCGCTCCGAGACGCGGGCCGAGACCAGCTGCAGATCACGCCGCTGCTCCTGCAGATCCAGCAGCTTACGCAGCCGCTGATTCTCCTCCTGATCCTTTTTGGCCTGACGCAGCTGCTCCTTCAGATCGGCCACCTCGGCGCGGAGATCCTCGTTTTCCTGCTGCAGGGCCTCCACGCTGTCGAAGTGGTCGCCGATGCCGCCGAACCAGCCCGCCACGGCGGAGCCCGCCGAGCGGAAGGGGGAGGCGATCACACCGGCGACGTTCCGCAGGAAGGGCGTGCCGGAGCTGACGGCGGAGATCACGCACAGCGCCACCACCACTGTGGCCAGACCGGCCAGCAGCCAGATGCCGTATTTTGAAAAAAATCGTTTCATAAAAGCAGTTCCTTGTGTTGAATCGGAATTGTCACAGCAGCGTAACGCCGAATTCCGCCAGCATGCGGCTCAGCAGCAGCACCGGCAGGCCCATCACATTGAAGAAGTCGCCGTCGATGCGCTCCACTAGCAGCGCCCCAAGACCCTGTACGCCGTAAGCGCCCGCCTTGTCCATGGGCTCGCCGCTGCGGATATAGTTTTTCAGCTCTTCCGTGGTGGCTTCCCGGAACCACACCTGCGTGGACTGGGCGCGGGTCAGCACCCTGTCGTCCTGCCGCACCGTCACGCCGGTGCACACCGTGTGGTGCCGTCCCTCCAATGCCGACAGCATCCGCAGGGCGTCCGCCTCGTCGCGGGGCTTGCCCAGCCGCCTGCCGTCCAGAAACACCATGGTGTCGGCGGTGATGACGATGTCGTCCGGCTCCGCCTGTACGGCGGCGGACTTCTGCCGGGAGATGCGGCAGACGGTCTCCTCCGGGGTCAGCCCCTCGGGGCAGACCTCCTCCACCTGCGGCACGGACACCACAAAGTCACGGATGCCCATGCGGCCCAATAGCTCCTGCCGCCGGGGAGACCCGGAGGCCAATACGATCCTTGCCATATGTGTCACCTTCCCGTGGAGCCGAAGCCGCCCGCGCCCCGCTCCGTCTCGTCCAGCTCGTCCACAAATTCCAGCGCGGGCTGCACCACCGGCAACACCATCAGCTGGGCGATGCGGTCGCCGTCGTGGATGGTGTAGTCAGTGTCGGATTCGTTGAAAAGGGCCACTCGCAGCTCGCCGCGATAGTCGCTGTCGATAACGCCCACGCCGTTGGCCATGGTGATGCCATGCTTGGAGGCAAGGCCGCTGCGGGCGCAGATCAGCGCCACATAGTCGGCGCTGGGCAGGGCAATGGCGATGCCGGTGGGCAGCACCTGACGTGCGCCTGCCTTCAGCGTCACGTCACCCTCAAGGCAGGCGCACAGATCCATAGCGGCGCTGCCGGGGGTGGCGAAATGGGGCGCGGGGATGGTGTCGCCGATCTTGGGCGACAGGGCTTTTATCTTTAAGATCATGGTTTTTCTCCTGATTTTGATTACAGATTGTAGAAAATTGAATAGATATTACGGGGTGGAGAGGATTTCGTGGCTCTGGCCACGAGGACGGCCTCCGGCGGCCCACTTTTCCCAGCAGCTTGAAAAGTGGGCAAAAGAGCCGGAAGAAACCAATGGTTTCTTCACTTCCTTGCGCG
>USMI01000080.1 GCA_900555735.1 uncultured Eubacteriales bacterium
TGACCGCCGCCGATCAGGAGGTGGCCGGGATGCTGCAGCGCAGCAAGAAGCCCATCGTGCTAGCCGTCAACAAGATGGACGCCACCGGCACAGTGGACCCGGATTTCTATGAGTTCTACAATCTAGGACTGGGCGATCCCATTGCCGTATCCGCCGTTCACGGCCACGGCACCGGCGACCTGCTGGACGAGTGCCTGAAATACTTCCCGCCTGAGGAGGACGAGGACGACGAATCCGACGTCATTCAGGTGGCCATCATCGGCAAGCCCAACGTGGGCAAGTCCAGCCTGACCAACCGTATCCTGGGCGAGCAGCGGGTCATCGTCAGCAACGTGGCGGGCACCACCCGGGACGCCATCGACAGCTATTTCGAGAACGCTCAGGGCAAATACAACTTCATCGACACCGCCGGTATGCGGAAAAAGTCCAAGGTGGACGACAATATCGAAAAATACAGCGTCCTGCGGGCCACCATGGCCATCGAGCGCAGCGACGTGTGCCTCATCATGATCGACGCCAACGACGGCGTTACCGAGCAGGACACCAAGGTGGCCGGTCTGGCCCACGAGGCGGGCAAGGCCTGCATCATCGTGGTGAACAAGTGGGACGCCGTGGAGAAGGACGACAAGACCATGGATCGCATGCGGGAGGATATCCGCCGGGATCTCAGCTTCATGACCTACGCGCCCATCGTGTTCATCTCCGCCCTGACGGGCCAGCGGGTGGGACGGCTCTTCGAGCTGATCAACTACGTCAACGATCAGGCCTCCATGCGCATCACCACCGGCATGCTGAACAGCGTGCTGGCCGATGCCCAGACCCGCGTGCAGCCGCCTACGGACAAGGGCCGCCGCCTGAAGATCTATTACATGACCCAGGTGGGCATCAAGCCGCCCCATTTCGTGGTGTTCTGCAACGACAAGAAGCTGTTCCACTTCTCCTACCGCCGGTATCTGGAGAACCAGATCCGCAGCGTGTTCGGACTGGAGGGTACCCCCGTTATCATGACCATCCGCCAGAAGGGAGAGGATGAGGGATGAAGCTCATTTTCGTCATCATCGGCATAGCGGCCGTTGTGCTGCTGCTGGGCTATCTGCTGGGCTGCTTCAACGGCTCGGTGATGGTGTCCCATTTCGTCATCAAGGACGATGTGCGTGCCCACGGCAGCGGCAACGCGGGCCTGACCAACTTTTACCGCACCTACGGCGCGAAATACGCCCTTGGCGTCATCGCGCTGGACATGGGCAAGACCGTTGTGGCGGGCCTGATCGGCGGGTTTTTGATGGATTTCGCCGCAGGTGACTGGACGCTGGGGCTGCTGCTGGCCGGTGTGGGCTGTGAGCTGGGCCACATGTTCCCCGCCTTTTACGGCTTCAAGGGCGGCAAGGGCATCCTGTGCGGCGGCACGCTGGCGTGGATGCTGGGCTGGAAGGTGGGCCTTGTGGCCTGGGGCCTGTTCGCGGCGCTGTGGCTGCTGAGCAAGTATGTGTCCCTGGGCTCTGTGGCGGCGGGCGTCAGCCTGACGGTGTCCGTGTTCCTGTTCTACGGCCATAACTGGCTGTATACGGCGCTGGCCTTCATTATCTCCGCGCTGGTGATCTGGTGCCACCGGGAGAACATCTCCCGACTGGTCCACGGCACAGAGCGGAAGTTCCAGTGGCACTCCGGCCCGCCGAAGGAGTAGAAATGCCATCGAAAATGCACCCGTAGGGGGCGGCGTCCCCGACGCCCCGCCGTTTACCGTCAATTCCCCCATACAGAAAGGAAAGCTTCCCATGAAACACAATCAAGTTCGTCAGGTGGTATTCCCCATTCTGGCTGCCCTCATCTGGGGTACTGCCTTTGTGGCGCAGGATTTGTGCGCCGATGTGATCGACACCTTTACCTTCAACGCCATCCGCTCCTATATCGCGACGGTGGCGCTGCTGGTGCTGATCGTCATTTTTGACGCCGTCAACAAGAATAAGCCCAGCCTGACCGCCATCCAGCGCAAGGCCGCCAACCGCCAGATGTGGATCGGCGGTATCTGCTGCGGTACGGCGCTGGCGGTGGCCTCCAACTTCCAGCAGGCGGGCATCGCCGCCGGTACGGATGCCGGTAAGGCCGGCTTCATCACCGCGCTGTATGTGGTGCTGGTGCCGGTATTCGGCCTGTTCTTCAAGCGGAAGGTCAATCTGGCCACATGGATCGCCGTGGTCTGCAGCGTGGTGGCCCTGTACCTGCTGTGCATCAAGGGCGACTTCACGCTGGCGGCGGGCGACCTGCTGGTGCTGGTATGCGCTGTGTGCTTTGCCATCCATATTCTGGTGATCGATCACTTTACCGCCACCGTGGACGGTCTCAAGCTCAGCTGCGTGCAGTTCTTCGTGGCGGCAGTGTGGGCCACCATTGCCAAGGTGGTGTGCGTGATCCTCGGCATGAACGGCACCGGCGACGTGTCCGCGGTGACCTCCATCTTTGCCGCACCTGACTGGAACGCCATTCTGGACTGCGCGCTGCCTATTCTGTATGTGGGTATCTTCTCCTCCGGCGTGGGCTATACCCTGCAAATTCTGGCCCAGAAGGACTCCAACCCCACGGTGGTCACCATCCTGCTGAGTCTGGAGAGCGTGTTTGCCGTGATCGCGGGCGCCATCATTCTGCACCAGCAGATGACCGTCCGGGAGTACATTGGCTGCGTCATCATGTTCGCCGCCGTCATTCTGGCCCAGATCCAGTTCCCGGAAAAGAAGAAGGCGTGACCGCCTTTCTTCCATACAACATAAAAAAACCGGCCCAAAATGGGCCGGTTTTTTGTGTCATAATGAATGGGCAGTAAAACGGGGTAAATACCCTTAAACCTGCAGCAGCCGGTCAAAGGCCACGTCTGCCGCCGCCAGAATGCGGATTCCCGGCACCGAGGCCGAGGGATACACCTGAATCGCCTTGCCTCCCAACCGCAGACAGCGCTGGTTCACCCGCCGCTCGATAAGAGGAATGATGCGCTCTGCGCCGTAGAGCAGGTCACCCGCCAGCAGCACCGAGTCGATGCGCACCAGATTGGTCAGGTTGACGATGGCGGCGCTGAGATACTCTGCTTCCTGCTCCAGCAGGTGCACCGCTTCCAGATTGCTGTCCAGCGCGTCCACCACCTCTTTCCAGCTATGGAAGCCGGTGTTGGCCAGCAGCTTGGGGATGGCGGCGTACTCCTCCAGACAGCCGATATTGCCGCAGTCACAGGGCCGCCCGTCATAGCGGATGGTGGTGTGACCCAACTCGCTGGTGAAGTAGCCCATGCCCTTGAGCACCTTGCCCTTGGATATTACGCCGGAACCGACGCCGCTGTCCACCAGCAGCAGCAGGAAGTTACTGCTGCCGTTGCCCTCCGGCCGGCCACAATGATAGGATGCAAGGCATGTGGCATTGTTGGCCAGAAAAACCGGCAGGCCCGTGGCCTCCTGCAGCAGGGGACCGATCTCCACCTGATGCCACAGGTCGAAGCGGGGCGGGTTGAGGATACGTCCGCTCTCGCCATCCAGCGGGCCGGGAGCGGAGATACCAATGCCCATCAGCCGGTCACGTGGAACGCCCTCCATGCAGGAGAGCTTCCCCACCGCCTGACGCAGCGGCTCCAGCCTGCCTCCCCGGTCAGCCATCCGTACCTCACTGGAGGCAAGGATGCGTCCTCCCGCGTCCACCAGTCCGGCGCTGCACCCGTCACGGTTCAGGTAGATGCCGATGACGTACATGGCCTCCGGGCACAGCTGTAGCGGCGTGGAGGTACGACCACGGGGATTGGCCACCGGCGACATCTCCCGCACCAGACCGTCGGCCAGCAGCTCGGAGGCGATCAGAGAGGTGCTGGCCCGCGTCAGGCCTGTGCGGCGGGCAATCTCTGCCCGCGACAGGGGCTGATATCGCAGCAGCCGCAGCACCAGCTTACGGTTATATTCTTTGGTATAGTCAGCGTTTCTTGCTATAATGCTCATGGGCTGTTTTCCTCTTCCTCTCCGCCGGAAAGGGCGGTTCTTCTCTCTGTTTCTATTATACTGTACTCCGCCTGATTTTTCCAGAAATATCTATGGGGTTTTGTGGATTTTTTATTTTGCTTATTTGTTAATTTGATTGACAAATTGAAACTTCCTGTTATAATGAGAACTGATATCAAACGCTGCGGGAGGGATGGCTATGGAGCTTCGTGTATTTCAGCGGGGCTTTAACTTTTCACAGGACGGGCCGGGGAACCGGCTGGTATTTCATCTGCAGGGGTGCAACCTGCGCTGTCCCTGGTGCTCCAACCCGGAGGGTCTGACCATGGAGGGCGGCTGGGTCGCCACACCGGAGGCACTGTCGGAGGAGGCGATCCGCAGCCGCCTGATGTTCTTTGAGGGCGGCGGCGTGACGCTGACCGGCGGCGAGGTAACGCTTCAATGGCAGCCGGTGCTGCGGCTACTGGAGTTGCTGAAGGCGGCAGGCATCCACACTTGTATCGAGACCAACGGCACCTCCGTCCACCTACCGGAGCTGTTTCCGGTGCTGGATCTGCTGATTATGGATCTGAAGCATCATGACTCGGCCCGCCACAAGGAGGTGACCGGCATAGGACTGGAGCATACTGTTGCCAACCTGTCCGCCGCGCTGGATGCAGGCCAGACGCTGGCTCTGCGGATCCCGCTGATCGGCGGATTCAACGCCACAGTGAAGGACGCCGAGCAATTTGCCGCGTTGCTGACAGGGCTGGGCGCTCAGGGGCGCTGCACCGTAGAGCTGCTGCTGTACCACGAGTATGGCCGCAGCAAATACGAGAAGCTTCACCTGCCCTACACCATGGGGCAGGAGGCCCACGTGTCTAACGAGACCCGGCTGCAGATGGAGGACATCCTCCGGCAGGCGGGACTGACCGTCATCCGTACCTGATACTGCCGCAACGACCGGCAGACATAATAGAAAGGAAACGATTCAATGCAACTGTACAAGCTTTTAACGCCGCAGGCCGTGTCAGATAAGGCCACCAGCCTGTTTCAGGAGGAGCGGAGCAGCCACAAGGTCCTGAATGGCTGGTTCCTGACCCGTGAGATCGCCGCCCGCGTGGATGCCGAGACCGGCGAGACCGATCCGGAGCTGCGGGCCGCCGCGGAGCTGGCCGCCGTTATCCGCGAGCTGCCGCTGGAGATCAGCGACCACGCGCTGTTGGCAGGTACCCAGCGGGACGCCTTTGCCGCCAGCTATGCGCTGATCAATCCCGCTTTTCAGGTAGAGACCTTCCGGGGCTACTGTGACCCGCTGGAGGTGTATGACTATGCCACCCCTACGGAGGAGATCCCCGCCCAGCGGATCGCCGCCATGCGGCAGACCGCCGCCAGGACCCCCTGCGTAAAGGCGCTGAGTCAGGTCTATGGCGAGAACAGCGAATACACCGATGAGGTCGCTTTCTTCTTTGAGCAGGTGACTGGCCATCTGATCCCGGACTTCCGTCCGGCCCTGAAGGATGGCGTAGCCGCCCGCATCGCCGCCATCGACCGCCGGCTGGCGGAGGACACCGCCCTGCTGCCCCGGCAGCGCAATAATCTGGCCGCCATGCGCCAGACGCTGGAATGCGCCGTGACGCTGGCCCACCGCTACGCCGATCTGGCCCGCCAACAGGCCCAGACCGCCGCTCCCCAGCGGCGGCAGGAGCTGGAGCTGATGGAGGCCAATCTGCGCCGCGTGCCGGAATTCGGTGCCCAGAACCTGATGCAGGCCATGCAGTCCTATCTGATCCTGTGGCAGGGGATGTGCCTGGAGCAGGCGCCCAACCCCTTTGCCTTTTCCGTGGGCAATGCTGATCGCATTTTTGAGCCGTACCGGGCCATATCCGGCTGCTCCCGGCAGGAGGCCGCCGCCCTGTTTAAGCATTTTCTGGTGTTCTTCAACGTAGGCGAGCGTTCTTGGGCAATCTCCCAGAATGTACTACTGAGCGGCCGCGACAATGATGGCAACGATCTGACCAACCCCATGACCTATGCCATTCTGGACGCCTATTACGACATGAACCTGCCCCAGCCCATCCTGTCGGTAAAGCTGCACCGCAATACGCCGGAACAGCTGTATCGGGAGATGGGACGGTTCTGGTTCTCCCCCGGCTGCCTGACCCCGTCGCTGTTCAACGACGACAGCCTGTTCCAGACGCTGTGGGAACACGGCACGGCAGAGGAGGATCTGCCGGACTACGCCGTGGCCGGTTGTCAGGAGCCGCTAATCATGGGCAAGGACAACGGCAACACCACCAACAGCTGGCTGAATCTGGGCAAGATTCTGGAGCTGACCCTGTCCGGCGGTGTATCCGCCATCACCGGCAAGGCCATCGGCCCCCAGAGCAAGCGGGAACCGCTGGAGGTACTGCAGAACATCCGCACTCTGTTCTATGACAACGTGGAATGGTTCGCCGCCAAGATGGCGCAGGCCGCCAACGGGGCCTCCCACGCAGTATCGCTGATGCCGGTGCCTTTCCTGAGCACCTTTATGGGCGGCGTAGACAGCGGATGGGATCTGCGGGACACGGAGCATCAGGGCACCCGCTACAACGCCAGCGGCTGCCTGATCCACGGCCTGTCGGTGGTAGCGGACTCCTTTGTAGCCATCGACTGCCTGCTGCGCGACCGGCCGCAGGATGCCGCGGCGCTGATCGAGGGCTGCCGCACCGACTTTAAGGACAATCCGGAGCTGCGGGAATATCTGAAGTCCTGCCCCAAGTTCGGCAACAACCTGCCTATTCCGGATCAGGAGGCGGTGGAGGTCGTAAACCGGGTGTCCGACATCGTGCGGAGCCAGAAGAACTATCTGGGCAACAGCTTCCGTCCCGACTGGAGCTCCCCCTCCACCCACCTGCTGTACGGCTACTGGGTAGGCGCCACCCCCGACGGACGGGGCAGCCGGGAGATGCTGGGCTACGGCGTGGATCCGCTGTTCAGCACCGCCAACTCCGGCCTTGGCCTGCGGACGCTGTCTACCATGGCGCTGCCCTTCCAGCAGATGGAGGGCGGCTGCGCCTCCCACTTCGGCATCGATCCCAAGTATTTCAACGGCGAGACCTATGAGGAGCGGGGCGTGCAGTTCCGTGACCGGGTACTGTTCCCTCTGTTCTTCCATCCGGACAATCCCCGGAGAGCGCCGTTTTATCTCTACGTCAACGTGACCACCGCCGATACCCTGCGCAAGGTGCTGGCCGACCCGAAGAAGTACGCCCCTACCGGTGTGTATATCATGCGCATCCACGGCACATTCGTGAACTTTCTTGACCTGTCCCCCGCCATCCAGCAGGATATCATCACCCGGCTGGATCCCGGCTCCACCTTCTGCTGAGGGAACGGGCCATGGTAACACTGGGATTGGATATCGGCACCACCACCATCAGCGCCGTGGCGGTGGAGGAAGGCCGCGTACTGGCGGCGGAAACGCTGCCCAACGATGCGGCCCTGCCGGGTGAGGACTGGGAGCGGAAACAGGATCCCCGGCGGATCCTGCTTCTGGCCCGGCAGGCGGTAGAACGCCTGCTGGCCCGCTTTCCCCAGACAGAGCGCATCGGCGTGACGGGTCAGCAGCACGGCATCGTCTATCTGGATAGAGACGGTCAGCCGGTCAGCCCCCTGTACACATGGCAGGATCAGCGGGGCCGCCGGCAGACGCCGGAGGGCGACACCTATGTAGCGCGGCTGCGGACGCTGACAGGGTGCAACGTGCCTGCGGGATACGGCATGGTGACCCATTTCTATAACGTAAACAACGGCCTTGTACCGCCGGAGGCGGCAGTTCTGTGCACGATCCACGATCTGGCAGCCATGACACTGGCGGGACTGACCGCCCCTGCCATGGACGCCAGTGACGCTGCCAGCTTCGGCCTGTTCGATCTGAAGCGGGGCTGCTTCGACACAGAGGCGGTGCAGGCAGCGATGATGGATCCCGCCATCCTGCCCCGTATGGCAGCGGCACCCTGTCTGGGCACCGGAGCGACCGGGCTTCCGGTTTACCGTGCCATCGGCGACAATCAGGCCAGCTTTCTGGGTGCCACAGGGGGACAGACCCGGTGCATGCTGCTGAACATGGGCACAGGCAGTCAGTTCTCCGTCCACGTACCGGAGTATCTGGCGTGCGAGGGACTGGAGACCCGTCCCTTCCCCACCGGAGGGTATCTTCTGGTAGGAGCGGCGCTGTGCGGTGGGCGTTCATGGGCGCTGCTGGAAAAATTCTTCCGGGAAACCGCAGAGCTGGTCACCGGGCAGCCGGCAGGCAGCTGCTATGCCGCCATGGAGCGGGCATTGGAGCAGGCGCCGGAGGAAATGGTGCCGCCCACCGTTACGCCGTTGTTTCAGGGTACCCGCGCCGATCCCGCGCTGCGGGGCACCATCACAGGACTGAGTCCCGACAACTTCACGCCTGGCGGCTTCCTGAAGGGCATGGCTCAGGGCATGGCGGAGGAACTGCGGGAGATGTATGGCCGGTATCTCTCCGCCGGAGGGACACCGTTGCCCCTCTACGGCTCCGGCAACGGCCTGCGGAAAAACCGCTTCCTGCGCCGGTGCATGGAGGAGCTTTCCGCCGGGCAGACGGCGCAGGTCCCGTGGTACGATTTCCCCGGCGGGAAGACCG
>USMI01000081.1 GCA_900555735.1 uncultured Eubacteriales bacterium
CGGCTGCGGCGAGTGCCAGACTTCCTGCCAGTCTGCCTGCAAGACCAGCTGCGGTATTGCCAATCAGGCCTGCGAAAACAAGGAGACCAAGTAAACGGGTACTTGAAACTATGATGCCGCCCCTTTCGGGCGGCATTTTTAGCGTGACCCATACTACCGTGAAGGGAATTTCGATATATGATCCATCAATACAAACTGGGCGGATATAACATCGTGCTGGATATCTGCTCCGGTTCTGTCCACGCAGTGGACGAGCTGGCCTATGACATCATTGCCATGTTCGAGACCGAGAGCCGCGACACTATCATCCGTGAGCTGACCGAAAAGTACCACGCCGCCGAGGGCGTCACGGCGGAGGAGGTGGGCGAGTGCTATGACCAGATCGCGCAGCTGAAGGCGGCTGGCAAGCTGTTCACCGAGGATACCTTCCAGCCTATGGCGGGCGAGCTGAAGGCGCGCACCTCCGGCGTCATCAAGGCGCTGTGCCTGCACATTGCCCATACCTGCAACCTCAACTGCTCCTACTGCTTCGCCAGTCAGGGCAAGTACCACGGCGACCGCGCCCTGATGAGCTATGAGGTGGGCAAGCGGGCACTGGATTTCCTGATTGAAAATTCCGGCTCCCGCCACAATCTGGAGGTAGACTTCTTCGGCGGCGAGCCGCTGATGAACTTCGACGTGGTGAAGCAGCTGGTAGCCTACGCCCGCTTCATTGAGAAGCAGCATAACAAGCATTTCCGCTTTACACTGACCACCAACGGCGTGCTGATCGACGATGACGTCATCGACTTTGCCAACCGTGAGATGAGCAACGTGGTGCTGAGTCTGGACGGCCGCAAGGAGGTTCACGACCGCTATCGCGTGGACTATGCCGGAAACGGCAGCTGGGAGAAGATCGTTCCCAAGTTCCAGAAGCTGGTGGCTGCCCGCGACGGGAAGAACTACTATATGCGGGGCACCTTCACCCACGCCAACCCGGACTTTCTGGAGGATATCAAGACCATGCTGGATCTGGGCTTCTCCGAACTGAGCATGGAGCCTGTGGTGGCCGCCGCCGACGATCCCTCCGCTCTGACCGAGGCGGACAGAGCCGTGGTCATGGAGCAGTACGAGAAGCTGGCGGAGCTGATGCTGGAGCGTGACAGGGAAGGAAAGCCCTTTACCTTCTACCACTACATGATCGACCTGAAGGGCGGCCCCTGCATCTATAAGCGCATTTCCGGCTGCGGCTCCGGCACGGAGTATATGGCCGTTACCCCGTGGGGCGACCTGTATCCCTGCCACCAGTTCGTGGGCGACGAGAAATTCAAGCTGGGCGATATCTGGCACGGGGTGGACAACCACGCCATTCAGGACGAATTCGCCTCCTGTAACGTCTACGCCCGCGAGGAGTGCCGCGACTGCTGGGCGCGTCTGTACTGCTCCGGAGGCTGTGCCGCCAACGCCTATCACGCCACCGGTTCCGTCCGCGGCGTGTACAAGGCGGGCTGCGAGCTGTTCCGCAAGCGCATGGAGTGCGCCATCATGGTGGCGGTGGCCCGCGAGCTGGGCGGCGCTCAATGAGTACCCCCATCTGCGATTTCGTCCGCCGCTACCGGAACAGCGATGCCGTCCGGCTCCACATGCCGGGCCACAAGGGGAAGCCCCTTCTGGGCTTCGAGCCATGGGATATCACGGAGATCGACGGCGCTGACGAGCTGTTTACCGCCGACGGCATCATCGCCGAGAGCGAGGCGCAGGCCGGCGCCCTGTTCGGCGCGCATACGGTGTATTCCACCGGCGGTTCCACCCTGTGTATCCAGACCATGCTGCACCTGACGGCGCTGTACGCCGCGTCAAAAGGGAAGAGACCCCGTATTCTGGCGGCCCGCAATGCCCATAAGGCTTTCGTCAATGCCGCCGCCCTGCTGGATATCGACGTCCGGTGGCTCTATCCGGAGACAGACAGCGGCTATGTCAGCTGTCCGGTGACGGCGCAGCAGGTGACACAGGCGCTGGCAGAGCAGCCGTCCATTACGGCGGTATACCTTACCAGTCCGGATTATCTGGGAAATATGCAGGATATTCAGGGCATTGCCGAGGTTTGCCATCGTGCCAATGTGCTGCTGCTGGTGGACAACGCCCACGGCGCGTATCTGAAATTCCTGCCTCAGCCCCGCCATCCCATGGATCTGGGTGCGGATATGTGCTGCGATTCCGCCCACAAGACGCTGGGCGTTATCACCGGCGGCGCATATCTGCATATTTCCCGCACCGCACCGGCGCTGCTGGCCCGTCAGGCCAAGGCATCCATGGCACTGTTCGGCTCCAGCAGCCCGTCCTATCTCATTTTACAGTCGCTGGACGCCGCTAATGACCGGATGGAAGCCTTTTCCCGGCAGCTGGCGGAATTCCTGCCTGTTGTAGACGGGCTGAAGGCCCGTCTGGCGGCCCATGGCTATGGGCTGGCCGGGGAGGAACCTCTGAAGCTGACACTCTGTCCCAAGTCCTTCGGCTACACCGGAACGGAGATCGCCGGGATACTGGAGCGCCACGGAATGTACCCGGAGTTTTACGACCCGGATCATGTGGTGCTGATGCTGACGCCCTATAACGACACTGATGAATTGAACCGGCTGGAGATGGTGCTTTGCGGCCTGCCGCGAAAGGCGCCTGTCACCGCCGTGCCGCCGTCCGCACCGCGCCCTGTGCCGGTGCTGACGCCCCGTCAGGCCATTCTGTCGGAGAGCGAGACGCTTCCAATCGCGCAATGCCTGAACCGCGTCTCCGCTGCGGCAGCCATCAGCTGTCCGCCGGCTATTCCGCTGGCCGTATGCGGCGAGCGGATCGACCGACAGGTGCTGGACTGCTTCTGGTATTATGGCATCACCCACTGCGTGGTGGTAAAAGAGTAAGCGTATGAGAGCCATGGCAGCGCCATGGCTCTCATTGTAAGTAAAATGCACAAAACAACTTGTGCGAATTTGTTGCTTTTTAACATAAGCGGCCATTGACTTTGCCCCACATACAGCTTATAATCGTTCAGCAAAATCAAAGAGGAAAAGTCGAGACTTTTTATGGAACGGAAGAGTCATACCATCAAGTCGCTTTTCCAGCCCATGGATCTGACACAGGGGACATGCTGGAAAACGATCCTTATCTTTTCACTGCCCATTATATTATCCTACCTTTTGCAGCAGGTGTATTCCATCAGTGACGCGGCCATCGTGGGCCAGACACTGACGGCGCAGGAGGTGGCCGGTGTCAATGATACCACGTCGCTGGTGTTTATCTTTTTGCAGTTTGCCTTCGGCGTCAGCGCAGGCTTCTGCGTGGTTACCTCATGCAGCGTAGGCTGCCGCGATCAGGCGGGTGTTCGCCGCTCGCTGGCCACGCAGATCATCCTGTCCGCGGTGCTGACGGTGCTGCTGACGGCTCTGGCTCTGTCGCTGCTGAATCCCATGCTGGCGTGGATCAACGTAACGCCGGACAACGGCGAGGTCTATCGCGCGGCGTTTACCTACTGCGCCATCATTTTCGCCGGTATCGGCGCGCAGCTGTTCTATAACTTCATCTGCTCGTTCCTGCGCAGCATGGGTGATTCGGTGACACCTCTGCTGTTCCTGCTGTTTTCCACAGTGCTGAACGTGGGATTGGATCTGTTGTTCATCATCGTGTTTCGGTGGGGTGTGGCAGGCGCGGCCATTGCCACCGTGACGGCGCAGCTGATCAGCACCGTGGCCTGCTTTATCTATGCCTTCGCCCACTATCCAGACATCCGGCTTCGTCGGGAGGACTGGCGCATCACATGGTGGGATGTGCGCCGCCATGTGACGCAGGGTGTCCCGTTGGGCTTACAGTTTTCCGTGCTGGCCATCGGCATCATTGTGATGCAGAGCGTTGTGGTGCAGTTTGATACACTGGGCGGCCAAATGGTCTCCAGCGCCGCACAGAACGGCTTCGGCGCGGCTAACAAGCTGTCCAATCTGGCGGCTACCCCCATGAACGGACTGGGCGCGGCCATGACCAGCTTCACCGCACAGAATCTTGGCGCAGGCAAGCCGGAGCGCATCAAGAAGGGTACCCTTCAGGCACTGGTCATGACGGCACTGATCGCGGCGGTCGCCGTGGCTGCCGGACTGCTGGTAATGCGGGACGGCTTCTACCTCCATGTGTTCCTCAGCGCCGACAAGGTGACGGAGGAGACCGTCCGCTACGGCAATACCTTCCTGTATGTGGATTTCAGCATGTACCTGTTTCTGGGCTTTATCTTCATGGTACGCAACTGCGTGCAGGGTATCGGGAAGTCGCAGTTCGTGCTGGGCGCGGGCGCGGCGGAGCTGGTGGCCCGTGTCACGGTGTGTCTGCTGCTGCCGCCGCTTTTCGCCGGAGGTCCGGTCAACGCCGAGGCCGGGGCGCTGGCGTTCTATGCCCTGTGCGCGGCTGATCCCTTTGCGTGGGTCGCTGCCGACTCCGTGCTGCTGGTGCCGTTCATCCGCAACATCATGAAGAAAGATTATCGCTATATGTATAAGCGCAATACCCACCACTACGAGCTGGAAAGCGAGAGGAGCTGGCCCATGACAAGAATACTGTTTGTGTGCCTTGGCAATATCTGCCGCAGTCCCATGGCAGAGTTCATCATGAAGGACATGGTGAAAAAGGCCGGTCTGGTCGACCGGTTCGAGATTGCCTCCGCCGCCACCAGCCGGGAGGAGATCGGCAATCCTGTGTATCCGCCTGCCCGTCAGAAGCTGGCCCAGCACGGCATCGGCTGCAAGGGCAAGGTGGCCCGCCAGCTGTGTGCGGAGGATTACGGCTATTATGACCTGCTGATCGGCATGGAGGAGGCCAACCTGCGGAACATGCGCCGTATCTGCGGCGGCGATCCGGAGGGAAAGATGCACCTGATACTGGAGGGTACTGCTCATCCCGGCGATGTGGCTGACCCGTGGTATACGGGGGACTTCGACACGGCGTGGCGGGATATCGAGGATGGCTGCCGTGCGCTGCTGGCGCGGCTGACACAGGAATAAGTGCAAGATCAGAGCGGGCGGAAAGAAGAGGATTTTCCGCCCGTTTTGCCATGAAAAACGTCTTGACGATACCTCCTTATTACGATACACTTACACTGAGAGAAGGGACGAATCCATAAGGGAAGGATACATATATGGAGGTAATGCAAGAGAGAAAAATGATGTTGGACAAGCTGGAGATCGGCCAGTCGGCCCGGATCACGGCAGTGGGCGGAGAGGGCGCCCTGCGCCAGCATTTTCTGGACATGGGCCTGATCCCCGGCGCGGAGGTGACGCTGGTAAAATTCGCGCCCATGGGCGACCCCATGGAGCTGCGGATACACGGCTATGAGCTGACGCTTCGGCTGACGGACGCCGGGAAGATCGAGATCACACCGGTAGACGCTATCCGACGGACGTCCGCCACGGCGGCGAGCTGCCTTGACTGTGAGCATCCCGGTCTGGGTGAGGGCGGCAGGTTTCATGTCAAGGAAAATGAGCATCCTCTGCCGGAGGAGACCACGCTGACCTTTGCGCTGGCAGGCAACCAGAACTGCGGCAAGACTACGCTGTTCAACCAGCTGACCGGCTCCAATCAGCATGTTGGCAATTTCCCCGGCGTGACGGTAGACCGCAAGAGCGGCGCCATCCGGGATTACCCCAATACCGAGATCACTGATCTGCCGGGTATTTATTCCATGTCGCCCTATACCAGCGAGGAGATCGTCACCCGGCAATTCATCATCAATGAAAAGCCCACCGGCATCATCAACATCGTGGACGCCACCAATATCGAACGGAATCTCTATCTGACCATGCAGCTTCTGGAGCTGGATGTGCCCATGGTGTTGGCCCTGAACATGATGGATGAGGTGCGGGGAAACGGCGGCTCCATCCGCATCAACGAGATGGAGGCCATGCTGGGCATCCCGGTGGTGCCCATCTCCGCCGCCAGAAACGAGGGCGTGGATGAGCTGGTGCGGCACGCGGTGCATGTGGCCAAGTATCAGGAGAAGCCGGGACGCACCGATTTCTGCGGTATGAACGACCATGGCGGCGCGGTGCATCGATGTCTCCATGCTATCATGCATCTGATCGCCGACCATGCCGAGGCGGCGGGCATCCCTATCCGCTTTGCCGCTACCAAGCTGGTGGAGGGCGACCCGCGTGTGCTGGAGGCGCTGGCGCTGGATCAGAACGAGCGGGAGATGCTGGGACATATCATCCTGCAAATGGAGACGGAGCGGGGACTTGACCGCTCTGCCGCCATCGCTGATATGCGGTTTTCCTTTATTCAGGAGCTGGTGGACGCCACGGTGGTGAAGCCCCACGAGAGCCGAGAGCATCTCCGCAGCCAGAGGATCGACCGTTTTCTGACGGGGAAATACACCGCCATCCCGGCCTTTATCGGCATTATGGGGCTGGTGTTCTTCCTGACCTTCAACGTCATCGGCGCGTGGCTGCAAGGACTGCTGGCGAGCGGTATCGCGTGGCTGACAGAGGTGGTCGACAATGCGTTGGTATCATGGGAAGTGAACGAGGCGGTGCGCTCGCTGGTGGTGGACGGCGTGTTTACCGGTGTAGGCAGCGTGCTGAGCTTCCTGCCGATCATCGTGACGCTGTTTTTCTTCCTGTCCCTTCTGGAGGACACCGGCTACATGGCCCGCGTGGCCTTCGTCATGGATAAGCTGCTGCGGAAGATCGGCCTGTCGGGCCGCAGCATTGTCCCTATGCTGATCGGCTTCGGCTGTACGGTGCCCGGCGTCATGGCCAGCCGTACCTTGCCGTCAGAGCGTGACCGGAAGATGACCATTCTGCTGACGCCTTTTATGAGCTGCTCGGCCAAGCTGCCCATTTATGGCTTCTTTACCGCCGCCTTTTTCCCCGGACGGGGCGGCCTTGTGATGGTGGGGCTTTACTTTCTGGGCATCGCCATCGGTATTCTGGTGGCATTGATCTTCAAAAATACCCTGTTCCGGGGCGAGGCGGTACCTTTTGTCATGGAGCTGCCAAATTACCGCATGCCGGGTATGAAGAATGTGGGGCAGCTGCTGTGGGATAAGGCCAAGGACTTTTTGCAGCGGGCCTTTACGGTGATCTTTCTGGCCACCATCGTTATCTGGTTCTTGCAGACCTTTGACCTGCGGTTTCAGATCGTGCAGGATTCCCAGAACAGTATTCTGGCGCTGGTGGCCAGCTATATCGCGCCCGTCTTTAAGCCGCTGGGCTTTGGCGACTGGCGCATCTCAACGGCGCTGATCACCGGCTTCATTGCCAAGGAGAGCGTGGTCTCCACCCTGATGGTGCTGGTGGGGGACGGTATCACCTCGCTGCTGACGGTAGGGACTGCCGTGCCGCTGCTGGTGTTCTGCCTGCTGTATACGCCCTGCGTAGCGGCCATCGCCTCGGTGCGCCGTGAGCTGGGCGGCAGATGGGCGCTGGGCATGGTGGCGATGCAGTGCGGCATCGCGTGGGTCTGCGCCTGCCTGACGCGGACGGTGCTGCTGTTGGCGGGGGGGGCCTAATGAATCTGGCCACAATATTGGTTCTGTTGGCGCTGGCCGCCGCTGTGGCCGCCGCGATCCGGGTCTACCGGAAGCAGGGAAAGTCCGATTGCTGCCGCGGCGGCTGCGGCAGCTGCGATACATGTTGTAAAAAGAAGAGGTAACCATGCTGCGTTCTGCGATTTATGATCTGGACGGCCTGCTGATCGACAGCGAGACCGTCGCCTATCACGTTGACCGGGATATCCTGCGGTATTACGGCCACGATTTTACACTGGCACATTATGCCGAGAAGTACAGTGGCCGGACGATCCTGCGGAATATGACGGACTTCGTCGAGGAGTACACCCTGCCCATCACGGTGGAGGAGGGCATCCGCCAATACGAGGAATGGGAGGCCGAATACGTCCGCCGGGGCATCCCGCTGAAAACCGGCGCACGGGAGCTGCTGGACTATTTGAAGGAACAGGGCTGCCTGATCTCGCTGGCAAGCTCCAGCATCGAGGAACGGGCCAGAACGATCCTGACGCAAAACGGCGTTACCGGTTATTTTGACTTCTTTACCTTCGGCCCGGAGGTGAAGAACGGCAAGCCCGCGCCGGATATCTTTCTGAAGGCTCTGGAAAAGACCGGCGTGGCAGCGGAGGATTCGCTGGTGCTGGAGGACAGCGACGCCGGTGTGCGTGCCGCCGTGGCGGCGGGGATCCCGGTGGCCTGCGTGCCGGATGTGGCCCAGCCCGGCGATGAGACGCTGCGAACGGCCACAGGGGTGTTCGACTCGCTGCTTCAGGTGATGGAATGGCTCAAGACAAGATAAAAAAGGTGCCTGCCGCATCCGGCAGGCACCTTTTTTATAACGCGAACCCGAAGAACAGCTTGCATACGCCGGACGGCCTTACGCCGTATACGGCGGCAAACTCCTGGACCGTACTGACCTCGTAGGAGCAATACTTCAGCACAAGGATTGTTCCAACAAAAAGCAGGATACCCAGAAGCAGCTCAAGCGCGGCATTTTCATGATAGTAATTAGTGTCCACTGAACAAGTGCCCAATTTTTGTTCTGAGCCAGAATCTCCAGAAGA
>USMI01000082.1 GCA_900555735.1 uncultured Eubacteriales bacterium
TCTGGATCAGCGCCGCGCCGATGCACACCCGCTGCTTCTGTCCGCCGGACAGCTCATGGGGATAGCGGCCATAGTACTCCTCGTCCAGCCCCACCAGTGCCATGGTGTCCCGGACGCGGCTCTCGATACCGGCTTTGTCGTACTTGCCGTAGATGTGCAGCGGCTCCGCCAGCGTCTGGGCCACGGTGAAGGAGGGGTTCAGGCTGCCCGCCGGGTCCTGAAAGACCATCTGGGGCCGCTTGGTGTGGTGGATCACCGTGCCGGTGATATCGCTCTCCATGCCCAGCACCGCCCGGGCCAGCGTGGATTTGCCGCTGCCGCTCTCCCCGACCAGCCCCAGTATCTCGCCCCGGTACAGGGTAAAGCTGACGTCGTGGAGCACCTGATGGCGCTGCTTGCGCAGTCCTGTGCCGCTGCGGTACCACACGTTCAGGTCATTGACTTCCAATACGGTCTCTAGCATAGCTTCTTCCTCGTGGGGATGGCGGCGATGAGCCGCTGTGTGTATGGGGCCTGCGGGTCGTAGAACACCTTCTGCGTGTCGCCGGTCTCCACGATCAGGCCCTTCTCCATCACCGCCACGCGGGTGCACAGCTTGCGCACCACGTTCAGGTTGTGGGAGATGAACAGGATGGACATGCCCATTTCCCGGTTCAGCCGCCGCAGCAGCTCCAGAATCTGGGCCTGAATGGTCACGTCCAGCGCGGTGGTAGGCTCGTCCGCCAGCAGCAGCTTGGGCCGGGAGATAATAGCCGCCGCGATCATGGCCCGCTGGAGCATACCGCCGGACATCTGGTGGGGGTACTTGTCATAGACTGCCTCGGCGTCAGGAAGATCCACGTCCCGCAGCGCCTGCAAGGCCCGCTCCCGCCGCTCCTGAGGCGAGAGCTTGGTATGAACGCGAAGGGCTTCCTCCACCTGCGGGCCGATGCGCATGACGGGGTTCATGGCGCTCATAGGCTCCTGAAATACCACCGAAATGGCGCAGCCCTGCCGCCTGCGCATCTGGGCCGCGTCCAGCGCCAGCAGATCCTTGCCGTCCAGCAGCACCTGTCCCGATACGTCCGCCTTCCGGCGGGGCATCAGGCCGGATACCACCATGGCGGTAACGGTCTTGCCGCTGCCGCTCTCGCCTACCAGACCCATGATCTCGCCGTCGGCCACCGTCAGTTCGATACCCCGGACGGCCTCATGGTCGGCGTCGTGAAAGCGGACGTGGAGGTCCTTGATCTCCAGCATGGTCACGCGCCTCCCTTCCGCAGGCCCTCGCCCATCATGCTGACACCGAGGATCAGCAGCACGATCACAAGGCCGGTACACAGCATGTACCACGGGGCCTTTATCATATAGTTCTGGGACTCGGACAGCATATAGCCCAGCGACACGTCGGGCGGCGCTACGCCGATGCCCAGATAGCTCATGCTGGCTTCCGCCAGCACAGCGTTGTTAAACCCGATGACCAGCGCCGGCAGCACCACACCCCGTGTATTGGGCAGGATGTGCCGGAACATGATCCGCAGATGGGAGGCTCCCATCAACCGGGCGGATTTGACATAACTCATGGCCCGCTGCCGCGCGAACTCCGCACGCACCACGCGGGCAAAGCTGGGAATGAAGGCCACGCCCAGCGCCAAAATCACATTGTACTTACCGAAGCCCAGCATGGCGATGAACACCAGCGCCAGCAGGATATTGGGAAAGGCGGTCAGCGCGTCGTTGATGCGCATGAGCACCTCGTCCACCACGCCGCCGAAGTAGCCGGTGAACGCGCCGATCAGCGTACCCACCACGCCGCCGATGCACACGGTGCACAGCGAGATGAAGAACGTGGTGCCCACGCCAACCATCACGCGGCTGAAGATGTCCCTCCCGAAGTTGTCGGTGCCGAACAGGTGCCGCAGAGACGGCGCCAGAAATTTTTCGCTTCCCGCGATAGCCGTGGGGTCGCAGGGCGTCCACACATAGCCCACCAGCGCCATCACCGCCATCACGGCGGCGATCACAACGCCGATGCGGAAGGAGACGCTTTTTCTGTTTCGCAGCATCCTCGTCCCCTCCTTATTGCAGCCGCAGCCGGGGATCCAGCTGCTGGTTGATGATATCCGCCAGACAGTTCACCAGCACCACCCACAGCGCCAGTATCACCACGATAGCCTGCACCACCGGGAAGTCCCGGTTGGAGATGGAGCTCAGCAGCAAACGGCCCAGACCGGAGATGGCAAAGACCTGCTCGATGATCACGCTGCCTGCCACGATATCCGCTACCGTCATGGCGAGGAACGCTACCGTAGGCACCACGGCATTGCGCAGCACATGGCGGTACAGGGCGGCACGGGGCGAGTTGCCCCGGCTGTATGCCGTGCGGACGTAGTCCTTCTCCAGCTCACCGGCGATGGAGCTTTTCAGCATCTTCACCGTCATGGCGATGCGGGGCAGGGCGATGGCGATGGCGGGATAGATCAGATACCCCACGCTGCGCCAGAAGCCCTGCGACGGCGCGGCAAACGTGCCGGGGTTGAACCAGTGCAGCACAAGGCCGCACAGCAGCGTCAGCAGAATACCGGTGAAGAACGGCGGCACCGCCATCACCACCTGCCCGAACATCGTCAGGGCACGATCCAGCCGCCCGCCCTGATGGGAGGCGGCAAACAGCCCCACCGGCAGCGACACCACCACAATCATCACAAAGGCGATGGCCGTCAGCAGGGCGGTAACGCCCAGCTTGCCGTTCAGCAGCTGCGATACCGGCATGGAGTAGATGTAGGAGGTGCCGAAATCCCCCTGCACCGCGTGGAGCACCCACTCAAAATAGCGGGTGAAGAACGGGCGGTCCAGCCCCAGCTCCGCACGCATGGCGGCCACCGCCTCGGCGGTGGCGTCGCTGCCCAGCAGCTTGGTGGTGGGGTCGCCGGGGATGATCTGGAAGGCCAGAAACGCGAAGAAAGAGACGATGACCATGGTCAAAAGCATCATTCCGATCTTCTTCACGATGTTCTTCATGGTCATCATCTCTTTCTTGTTGGTTGTGTTGGGAAGGGGAAATTGTCATTGCGAGGAGCGCAGCGACGCGGCAATCTGTATACTTTTTTACAAGGAACGGATTCCCACGCCAGTGTGCGCACTGGCTCGGAATGACAGATCAAATGTTATTCGCTATACGCCACTGTGCTCAGATCCTGCGCGTAGATGGGATAGAACGTGTACCCCGTCAGGTCGCTGCGGACGGCCACCAGATCGGCCATATCCTGCAGATACAGGTTGGCGGCGGTCTCGGTCAGCATGGTCTCCATCTGCTGATAGACGGCGGTCTGCTCGGCATCGTCGGTGCAGGCGCGGGCCTTGGCGTACAGCTCGTCATAGGCGGGGTTATTATAGTTGATAAAGTTCTTGCCGTTGTCGGAGACAAAGCGCTCCAGCATGGCGCGGGCGGTGGTGTTTTTGGCGTCCAGACCCGTGATGGTGGCATCGAACTGGCGTCCCACATACACGTCGTTATACCATGTGGTGGCGTCCACCGGCTGCACCGTGGCGCGGATGCCGATGGCGGCCAGCTGCTGCACCACCACCTCGGCGGTGTCCATATGGGGCTGATAGTTGGAGGACACGGCGATGGTCATATCAAAGCCGTCGGGATAACCGGCCTCCGCCAGCAGCTCCTTGCCCTTGGCGGGATCGTAGGAGTAGTAATCCACCAGCTCCGGCATGAAGTACTTGCCCAGCTTGGGATAGATGCTGCTGCCCACGGGAGTGCCGTGGCCGTCGGCCATGATGTCCATAATCTCCTGCCGGTTGATGGCATAGCTCATGGCCTGCCGCACCTTCTCGTTGTCGAAGGGGGCCTTGGCGTTGTTGAGATACACCGCCTGCACCAGATTCATGGTGCCCTCCAGCACGGTGAAATCGTCGCCCAGCTGGGCGGTCTGGGCGCTGGTCAGATGGGCGCACAGATCCACGCTGCCGCCCTTCAGCGCCATCATCAGCGCGGTGGGATCCTCATAGATCTGATAGGTCACCTTGCTGACGCCGGCGGGGGTGCCCCAATAGTCGTCAAAGCGCTCCAGCACGATGTTCTCCTGTGGAGAACGGGATACCAGCTTGAAGGGGCCGGTGCCGGGGATAAAGCCCGCCTGAGGGTCGCTGCCCTCGGGAATGATGGCCGCCGACAGGAAGTTGATCAGCTCCAGATCGGGCTGCTCCAGCCGGAAGGTCACCGTCTTTTCGTCCACGGCTTTCAGGTCCTGAATAGCAGAAAACGCCGACACCAGGGCGGAGTCCCCCGAGTTGTCAGCGCAGCGGTTCATGGAATAGACCACATCCGCCGCAGTCACGCTCTCGCCATTATGGAACTTCACGCCCTCACGCAATGTGAAGGTGTAGACAAGTCCGTCCTCCGAGATAACGTAGCGTTCTGCCACAGCGGGGATCAATTCGCCATCGGGGCTGATCTTCACCAGTCCCTCATAGATGTTGAATAAGACCTCTCTGGTTCCTGCCGCCGCTGCCGCGTGGGGGTCAAGACTGTCTTCCAGGTCCTGAGCGATGGCCACAACGATCTCGTTGTTGGCTTTCCGCTCGTTTTGCAAGCCGTTACTTCCTTCGTCGCCCTGTCCGCTGCCGCCTCCGCATCCGCAGAGTACAGCGCCGACCATTACCAGCGACAGGAAAAGAGATACCAGTTTCTTCATGTTCTTCTCCTTTTCTCCCCGCGTCCTTCCGCGGGGACAGAAATAATGGTTTCCGTATTCAGTTGTCAATATGGTACGAGTCCCGTAAAATGCAGGCTCAAGGGGCAGTGTACCACACTTTTCCCCGTATGACAAGCATAAATTTGTGAACAGGGCGGGAGGGCAGGGCGGGAAGCCAAAGAGGCGGCCGAAACGGCCGCCTGAGAGACTGTTGTTATTCCGATTTGTTCTCCGCGTCCTCTTCCTCCGCATTACCGGCGGCGCGGGATTGCCGCAGGGCCTCCTTCCGCTCCACATAGGCGCTGGCCTCGGTGGGCATGCCACGCCGCGTCAGGCGGCGATCCATCAGCCATTTCACCAGCATCCGCAGGCAGGCAAATACCGGCACGCCGAAAAACATGCCCGGCACACCGAAGAAGCCGCCGCCCACCAAGATGGCCACGATGACCCAGAAGCTGGAGATGCCGGTGCTGTCGCCCAGGATCTTCGGGCCGATGACATTGCCGTCCAGCTGCTGCAAAAGGATGATAAAAATGATGAAGTACAGGCACTTCAGCGGACTGACCAGCAGGATCAGGAACGCGCTGGGGATGGCTCCCAGAAACGGTCCGAAGAAGGGGATGATGTTGGTGACGCCCACCACCACGCTGACCAGCGGGGTATAGGGCATTTTCAGGATGGAGCAGCCGATGAAGCACAGGATACCGATGATCAGCGAGTCCAGCAGCTTGCCCCGGACAAAGCCGGAAAACACCTGATTGGTGTTGTGCAGCCCCGTCAGCACCAGCTCTGCCGTCTCCTGCTTCATGGTGGCGTAGATCATCTTGCAGCAGCGGGCCAGACTCTTCTCCTTCATGGCCAGCAGGTATACGGAGATGATGATGCCCACGATAAGATCCATGGCGAAGCCGATCACGCTGCGGATACCCACCCAGATGCCGCCGGTCAGCGTTGCCGCCAGCTCCTGCGCCTTGGGCAGAATGGTGTCGGTCAGGTTGGTGACGGCGTTGTTGTAATAGTCGCTCAGCACGTCGTTGGCCCAGCTGCCGATCTCCGGATGCTCCTTCAGCCAGGTGTCCGCCCAGCGGTACACTTTATAATAATAGTAGCGGGCGTTCTTGATCAGCATGGTGACGCTCTCGACCAGCTGGGGGATCAGCACGCTCATCAGCCAATAGGTCAGCGCCAGCACCACGGCCCACGTCAGCAGGATGGCCCCGGCCCGCAGCAGGCCCTTGCCGTGCTTCAGCGGCTTGTCCGGCAGCTTCTTCCGCAGCTTGCTCACACACCACAGGATGCCCCGCTCGAACCACTTGACCAGCGGCGTCAGCAGATAGGCCATGGCAAGGCCGTAAAATACAGGCGCCAGCACCTGAGCCAGCTTGCCCAATATCTGCTGCAATGTGCCGCCCTGATAAAAGGCGTCGTAAAACACCAGAATGGCGCACACCGTCAGAAATGCCGTCAGGCCCCACCGCCAATAGCCCTTTCCCTTCATATCGCCGCCACCTTCCGTGCAGATCATTATGTTTATCATACTCATTTTTTCGCAGTTTTGCAAGGGCTTTCAACAGGGAATTGCATTTTCTGAACGACTGTGGCATAATAGGAGGACGATCTTTTGCAGGAGGTTCCCATGAAAAAGCTGCTGTTTATCGTCAATCCCCGTGCGGGCCGCACCCGCTCCATGGCGCCCATGTTCGACGTGGTGGCCCGGCTGTCGCAGGCGGGGTATCTTATCAAGCTGTTTACCACCGAGGGCCCCGGCGACGCCAAGCGCGCCGCAGCGGAGTTGGGCGGCGAATTCGATCTGGTGGTCTGCGCCGGTGGCGACGGCACATTGAACGAGACGCTGTGCGGCCTGATGACGCTGCCGGAGCGGCCTCCTGTGGGCTATATCCCCCACGGCAGCACCAACGATTTTGCCGCCAGCCTGCATATCCCCGCCCAGCCCATGGCGGCGGCCAACGCCATCGCCGCCTGCGAGCAGCCCCGGCTGCTGGATCTGGGACAGCACAATGGCCGGTACTTCGCCTATGTGGCCTCCTTCGGCGCCTTCACCCGGGCCTCCTACTCCGCCACCCAGGCGGCGAAAAACGCGCTGGGCCATCTGGCCTACATCTTCGAGGGCATGAACGATCTGGACTCCCTGCGGCCCTACCGCTGCCGCATCGAGGCCGACGGCGAGGTGTTCGAGGGTGAATATATATTCGGCGCAGTATGCAACTCCACCTCTCTTGGCGGGTTGATGAAGCTGGATCCCAACCATGTGCAGATGGACGACGGCAAGTTTGAGCTGCTGCTGCTGCGGATGCCGAAAAACGCCGTGGAGTTGAGCGGACTGATCGCCTCGCTGACCCGGATGGAATACGACGCGCCGGGTGTGATCTTCCGCCACGTGGAGCACGTGACACTGACCACCGACGATATCATTCCCTGGTCGCTGGACGGCGAATACGCCGCCAGCCAGCCCAAGGTGGAGATCCTGAACCTGCACCACGCCATCGAATTGATGGGATAAAAAAGCTGGCGCAAAATCTTGCGGATCTTCCTTTTCTGTCATACAGCAACAAAGACCGGAGCGGCGGGCTCCGGTCTTTGTTATGCATTTAATTCTGTATCAATATACAGTCTTCGCCTTAGCCGAAGAAAGACATGACCTGACCGTATAGGATCAGCAGCATGCACAGCGGGGTGATGACCTTGACGCAGACCTTGAAGAAGCCGTAGGCGCCAAACTTCTGACCTTGCTGTTCGGCCTCTTCCTTGACCACCTCGGGGCCGATCTCCCAGCCGATCATCAGGGACATCAGCAGTGCGCCCAGAGGCATCATGATACCTTCAGACAGCATATCCCAGAAGTCCAGCCAGTCGGCTGCCCATGTCTTGGGATTTTCGATGCCCAGCAGCGCTGCGGGATGGATACCTGCACCACCCAGACAGTCAGCGCAGACCAGAATGCAGCCCAGACCAACGGCAGCGGCAGCGATCAGGGTGTAAGCCTTACGCTTGTCGCCCTTGCCCTCAATACGAGCCTTGTCGACGAAGTGAGCCACGATGACCTCCAGCAGAGAGATGGAGGAGGAAATCGCCGCGAAGACCACCAGCAGATAGAACAGGATGCCGAAGATGGGACCCACAGCGCTCATCTTGTGGAACACGTTCTGCATGGTGATGAACAGCAGGGACGGGCCGCCCAGAGCGCCCTCGGGGTCCAGAGCGAAACGGCCGGGGATAACGCACAGACCGGCCATCAGAGCCACCAGCGTATCCATGACGATGATGAGGATGGCGTTCTTTTCCAGATTCTCCTTCTTATCCAGATAGGAGCCGTAGGTGATCATGGCGCCCATGCCCAGAGACAGGGAGAAGAACATCTGACCACCGGCTGTGGAAAGAACTTCAAAGAAGTTTGGTGCTTTGTCAATAACTCCATTGGCAACAGCCCAACCGGGGATGAACATGTACTTCAGGCCGTCTACGGCGTTAGGCAGGGTGCAGGAACGGATGATGCAGATCAGCAGAGCGATGAACAGAGCAGGCATACCAACGGAGCAGACCTTCTCGATACCGCCGCCGATACCGCCCATAACGATGATCATAGTCAGGGCCACGAAAATCAGGCCGTAGATGATGGCCTCAGTGGGGGCGGCCATAAAGTCGGTAAAGATCTCAGCACCGGTGCGGCCGGCAGAACCGAAGCCGGCGTTGAACAGGTCGCCCACGTTCAGAACGGTGTACTTGATGCAGTAGCCGCCCAGCGCGCAGTAGAAGAACAGGATGAAGA
>USMI01000083.1 GCA_900555735.1 uncultured Eubacteriales bacterium
CGCCGTCCACCTGCTCCATCTCGTCGATCATATCCCGCACGTCCCGTGTGGGAAGACCGGCGTCCACCAGCAGCATGTGGGTGGAGGAAATGTCGAAATCCTCCGCCAGCTTGGAGTTGGCGATCACATAGTCGATGTCCTCCGGCAGACACTGGCCCATGTCGTAATAGACTTCGTCGTTGGTCTTGTCATAGCCGTAGTAGGCCGGGGCGATCAGCAGGGCGAAGATGATGAGGAACACGGGAAAGTGCCTGCACACGCCCTTGGCAAAGCCGCTCATGTCGGGGATCAGGGACTTGTGCCGTGTCTTTTGCAGGGGCTTATCCAGCAGCAGTATCATGCTGGGCAGGATGGTGACGCAGCCGATCACGCCCAGCAGCACGCCCTTGGCCATCACAATGCCCAGGTCGCGGCCCAGGGTGAAACTCATGAAGCACAGGGCGATGAAGCCCGCGATGGTGGTGATGGAGCTGCCGATGACCGAGGCAAAGGTCTCGTGGATGGCCACGGCCATGGCGGCCTTATGGTCGGCGGTACGCTTCAGCTGCTCGTTGTAGCTGTGCCACAGAAAAATGGAGTAGTCCATGGTGACGGCCAATTGCAGCACGGCGGACAGGGCCTTGGTGATGTAGGAGATCTCACCGAAGAAGTAGTTGCTGCCCAGATTGAACACGATGCACATGCCGATGCTGGCCAGGAATACGAAGGGCACCAGCCAGCCATCCAGCAGCAGCATCATGGCGGCGCAGGCACAGGCCACCGCCAGCGCCACATAGATGGGCTCCTCCTGTTCGCACAGATCCTTCAGATCGGTGACCAGCGCCGACATGCCGGAGACGAAGCACTGCTTTCCGGCGATGGCGCGGATGTTCCGGATGGCGTCCATGGTCACATCCTCGCTGGTGGCCGAGTCGAAGAACACCGCCATCATGGTGGCGTTCCCGTTGTTGAAGGCGTCGTACAGCTTGTCGGGCAGCATCTCCATGGGCACCGACAGGTCGGCCAGCGAGTCGTACCACAGTACGGTGTCCACATGCTCCACGGCCTCGATCTTTTCCTTCAGGGCGGCCACGTCTTTGGCAGGCATATCCTCCACGATGATGAAGGAGAAGGCGCCCTTGCCGAAGTCGTCCTTCAGGGTGTTCTGTCCGATCACGGTGTCCATGTCGTCTGGAAGATAGTTGAGCATATCGTAATTGATGCGGGTGTTCAGCATACCGAACACCGAGGGGATCATCAGCGCCAGCGCAATGACCAGGATCAGCACGCGGTTTTTGACGATCGCTTTTGCAAAACGCATGGGTCTTACTCGTCCTTTCTGATTTCAAAGTCGTCGGTCTCGATCACGTCGGGCCGCTGGTGGTTCACGATCTTCACGGTGCACAGGGCGACCGTCAGGTTCAGCACGCCGTCGCACAGCAGCGACAGGCCCATCAGGGCCGTCAGCGCCCGGACACCGGCGGCAGGCCGGAACACCAGCACCACGCCGATGATACAGGTCAGCGCCGCCAGCGCCAGCACCAGCCACCAGCGGCGGATGCCGAACCGGCGGGAATCCAGCGCGATCTGGATCTTGAACAGGCCGTCGGCCAGCACCGGGATGCCGAACATGACGCACAGGAAGTTCATGGCGTCGCCGGGATGGCTGAGGGTCACCACGCCCAGCACCATCAGCAGCAGGCCGAAGGCCAGATCATACTGGAAGGCCAGCCGGAACAGGTCACGGGAGAAATAGCCCACCAGCTTCACCGCGCCGAATACGATCATGCCGATGCCCAGCAGCCGCCCAATCCACAGTGCTGAGGCGTCCGGCGTGAACAGCAGCGCGATGCCCAGCAGGCAGAACAGGGCGGACATGACGATGTAGCCGGTCTTGGCCGCTTTCATAGGTGTGACAGAACGCATTTTCTTACCCCCTTCACGGATGTTTTTCAACATAGCGGAGTATAGCATTTCCCGGGAAAAGGGAAAATGGACAGAAAAAAGCCCGCTGTCCAAATCTTGGACAGCGGGCTGCAATTGCCTGCTTTTTAGGCAAACGGGGCGGTTTGCCTAAATTCACTTGCTCTCCCGGCTGCGGCGGATGATTAGCTCCGGCACGTCCCGGCTCAGCTCCAGCATCCGGTGCAGGTCGTCATAGGCGGCGTCGGTCATGCCCCGGTCGATCCAGTCGATGCACATGCCGAACAGCTGGCATTTCATGAACCGGATCACGATCTGCCGGTCGCTCTCACTCATGAGATCGCCGGGAAAGGCGGTGGAAATATAGGCAGACACCGCATAGTCGCACAGCCGCAGCATGCTCTGGGTGAACACGTCCCGGTTCACCGAGTGGTAGATGTGCATCACCGCCCGCTTATTCTCCAGGGCGAACTGAAACGCCATGTGGAAGCACTCGTCCAGCGACGAGATGGAGGGGTAAGCCTGGATCAGCTGCTCCGTCTGCTCGGTGATGATCTCGCCCAGCAGGGAGGGAATGTCGTGAAAATGGTAGTAGAAGGAGTTGCGGTTGATGCCGCAGTCCTCCACAATGTCCCGCACGCTGATCTTATTCAGGGGCTGTTGGTTCAGCAGCTTCAGAAAAGAGGCCTTGATCGCCTGCTTCGTAAAGTTTGCCATAGCGTCCTCCGTTTCAATGGTAATGGAAGTATATCACAAACCAGACCGCAAGGCAAGCGGCAGAGATTCCAAAAAATGGCAGGTCTCATGACCTGCCATTTTTCATGTGAAATTACTCCTTGGCCGCGGCGTTGGCGTTGTCCGCGAAGGTGTCGGTCTCGATCACCACGTCGCCGCCGTTTTCAATGCGCTGCAGCAGGTTCCACCACTCGGTGCGGGCGGTGGCCCAGCCGGGCGTCAGCTGATAGTAATTGCCCAGCTGCTCAGTCAGCTTGCCGTACTCCTGCATCACGTCGCTGCCGCTCCAGATGCCGGACAGGCTCGCACCGTCGGCGGCGGAGCGGACGGGGAAGCAGCCGGCAGCCTTCACGGCGGCGGAAGTACCCTGACCGTCGGCAAAGTAGCGGATCAGCAGCTTGGCAGCCTCCAGCTTCTCCTGATCGCCGTTATCGAAGGCACCGAAGCACCAGATGTCGCCCTCCAGACGGCTCTCGCTGGTTTCGGAGGGGAAGGACATGAACTCGATGGTCTGGCCGTTGATGGTCTTGCCTGCCTCGTGAACGACAGGCTCTGCGCCTTCCTCCGTGGGCTCGTCCACGGTTTCGGCGGTCTGCTGGGCAAGGCTCCAGCAGAAGGACATTTTCAGCGACTCATGATAGAACAGCGTGGCCTCCTCCTCGCCGTTAATGGCGTCGTCAAACTCGATGCCCTTGGTGTCACGCAGCAGGGTCAGCGCCTGCTGGATGGGTTCGGAATTCACGGTATAGGCGGTGTGGGCGGCATTGGTGAATTCGCCGCCGTACAGGTTGGTCACCAGCGCGCGGGTGCCTTCGTCGCCGTTCTGGCCGGAGCAGTACACGGCGGCCACTGTCTCGCCGTACTTGCTGTACAGCGCCTTGACGGCCTGCGTGAACTGCTCGGTGGTCCATGAGCGGGTCTCTAGATCAATGTACTGGTCGGCGCCCGCCGTTACGAAAGCGTCGTAGTTGATGGCCATGCACTGGACGTTCATGGCGAAGGGGTAGGCGTAGCACTTGCCGTCAGAGGTGAAGCAGGCGCTCCGGCAGGCGGCGTTGACCTCCGCCTTGTCGCCGTCGTCCCACAGCTCGGACAGGTCGGCCATCATGCCCTCCGCGCCCCAGCCCTTCACCAGTCGGTCCGGCTGGGCCAGCAGAATGTCGGGGGCCACGCCGCCGTCCACGGCGGTGCTGAGCTTGTCGTCGCCGGTGGCCTCATCCAGACACTGTACCGTCACATGGATGTCGGGGTACACGCTGTTGAACTGGGTCAGCAGGTTTTCCACCGCCGCCTTGTCGCCCCAGTCGCCTACGGGATATGTCCACAGCGTCAGTTCGATGACGCTCTGCTCCTCGTCATTGGTTGCCGTGTCCTGACCGCAGGCCGTCATAGACAGCACCAGCGTCAGGGCCAGCAGGAATGCCAGCAGTTTTTTCATTTGATTTCCTCCTTATTTTCAGGAGATTTCGCCGTTTCCGGTTCAAAATCCATTGAAATTGACTTGTGTATTGTATAGAAAACACGGCCAAATGTCAAGTCATGGCAGAAATGGCGGCCATTTCCGGTGGTATAGTTTGCCTTTTTGCGGCAAACACTAGGGCAAAAAGGAGGGAGCGCACCTATGAGCGACTATGCCAACAGCTGCCAGAGCAGCGAATCGGAAAACCGGGACACGCCCCAGCAGCAGATCATCGAAATGGGCTCCACGGTGGTGAAAAACAAGCGGGGCACCATCCACTGTCTCACCATCATCGGACAGGTGGAGGGCCACACCACCCTGCCGCCCAACGTGAAGACTACCAAATATGAGCACGTTCTGCCGCTGCTGACCTCGGTGGAGGAGAAGGACGATGTGGACGGCCTTTTGCTGCTGCTGAACACGGTGGGCGGCGATATCGAGGCGGGCCTTGGCATCGCGGAGCTGGTAGCGGGCATGACCAAGCCTACCGCCACGCTGGTGCTGGGCGGCGGACACTCCATCGGCGTGCCGCTGGCGGTGTGCGGCAAGGCCACCTTCATCGTGCCCAGCGCGTCCATGACCATTCACCCCGTCCGCATGTCGGGGCAGGTCATCGCCGCCCCGGCCACCTACCGGTACTTTGAGCGGATTCAGGAGCGGATCATTGACTTTGTGGCCCGCAATTCCCGCATCAGCGCCGAAAAGTTCCGGGAGCTGATGCTGTCGGTGGGTGATATGGCCAACGACGTTGGCAGCGTCATCTACGGGCAGGAGGCGGTGGCGCTGGGCATTATTGACCGCATCGGCTCGCTGGGCGACGCGCTGGACGCGCTGTACAAGATGGTGGAGAAGGGGAGAGCGGGGTAAAAAGCGCAGGGCGTGGTGAGATAGACCGTTGTAGGGGCGGACGACTCTGTCCGCCCTATTGTGTAACGCTGCATTTTCGGGGCGGACAGAGTCGTCCGCCCCTACATACGTTTGCGGGATATTTCACAAACACCGCCCCATCAACTTTAACTTGAAAAATACACACTTTTCTGATACACTATCCTAGTTAAAGTATGCCAATGTAAAATGAGGTGGACTATTTGTACTTAAAAGCGCTTGAAATTCAGGGCTTCAAATCGTTTCCCGATAAGACGGTCCTGAATTTCGGAGAGGATATCACCGCCATCGTGGGCCCCAACGGCTCCGGTAAGTCCAATATCTCCGACGCCATCCGCTGGGTCATGGGCGAGCAGAACTCCCGCCAGCTGCGGGGCGCGAAGATGGAGGACGTGATCTTCGGCGGCACGGAGAAGCGCAGCCAGATGGGCTTTGCGCAGGTGACGCTGGTCATCGACAACACGGAACATATCTTTCCCCGTGACGAGGCGGAGGTAGCCGTTACCCGCCGCTATTACCGCAGCGGTGAATCGGAATATTACATCAACAAGCAGTCGGTGCGCCTGAAGGACGTGAACGAGCTGTTCATGGACACCGGCATGGGCCGCGAGGGCTATTCCATCATCGGGCAGGGCAAGATCGATGAGATATTGTCCGTCAAGTCCGGCGAGCGCCGCGAGGTGTTCGAGGAGGCGGCAGGCATCAGCAAGTACCGCCACCGCAAGGAGGAGGCCGAGCGGAAGCTGGAGCGCACGCAGGAGAATCTGGTGCGCATCAATGACAAGATCGCGGAGCTGGAGCTGCAGGTGGAGCCGCTGCGCCAGCAGGCGGAGGTGGCCAAGAAATATCTGGTGCTGCGGGACGAGCTGCGGGTGCTGGAGATCAGCGTGTGGCTGGAGCAGCTGCAAAATCTGAAAACCGCCAAGTTCAAGCTGCAGACCGATGTAGAGACGGCCCGTGCCGACAAGGAGCGGGCCGAGGCAGAGCTGGAAGCCGCCTATGCCGCTGCCGAGGAGCTGAGCGAGCAGGTGCGGCAGAACGATCTGCAGGCGGAAGCGCTGCGGGGACAGGTGAGCCAGCTGGAATCCGCCTCCGGCGAGCATGACAGCGCCATCGCCGTGCTGCGCACCTCCGTGGAGCACAACAATGAGAGCATTGCCCGTATCCGCCGTGAGATGGAGGATACGGAGAACCGGGCGGGCAGCCTGCAATCTCAGGTGGACGCCCAGCTGGAGCGCATCGATCAGATCGACGCCGAGAGCGCCGCGTTGGAGCGGGAGCTGGAAGCCCTGCTGACGCAGGCCCGTGAGTTGAGCGACACCGCGGCGGGAGCGGCCCGCACGGCAGAGTCTCTGCGGGCGGAGGAGGCGCTGCTGCTGTCCGCCGCCGCCGACGGCAAGGCGGAGCTGTCCGCATTGCGGTCCGGCCTGAGCCAGATCGCGGAGCGCCGGGCGCATACGGAGCAGGAGCTTACCGCCGCACAGGAGAAGCTGGAGCAGAGCGGCCGGGAATCCAAGGAAAACCGGAAGCTCCTCAACGAAGCCAAAGAGGAAGCTCAGGCTGTCAGCAACATCATTCAGGGTCACGGCCTGAAGATGGAGGGCCGCAAGAAGCGTGCCGCCGATGCCGAGGCGGAGAAATTGCAGCTGACCATGGACGTGGCGGCGCTGGAAAACCGCATCCGTCTGCTGACGGAGATGGAGAAGGAGTATGAGGGCTTCTCCAAGGCGGTGAAGCTGGTGATGCAGGCGGCGGAGAAGAAGGCCCTGCGGGGCATCCGCGGCCCGGTGGCCAGCCTGATGAAGACTGAGGAGCAGTACACGGTGGCGCTGGAGGTGGCGCTGGGCGCCGGCATGCAGAACATCGTGGTAGAGCGGGAGGAGGACGGCAAGTCCGCTATCGGCTATTTGAAGCAGCGGGACGGCGGCCGGGCCACGTTCCTGCCTATGACCGCCGTTCGCAGCGAGACCCTGCGGGAGAACGTCAGCGGCGAATACGGCTTTGTGGGCATTGCCGCCGACCTGATCTCCTATGATAAGCAATACGACGGCATTTTCAAGAGCCTGTTGGGCCGCACCGTGGTGGTGGAGGATTTGGACAGCGGCATCGCCATGGCCCGCAAATTCCGCAGCGCCTTCCGCATCGTCACGCTGGATGGACAGGTGATGAACCGGGGCGGCTCCATGACCGGCGGCAGCGTCAGCCGCAGCGCCGGTGTGCTGAGCCGCGCCAACGAGCTGGAAAAGCTCAGCGGAAAGATGGGCGGCATGCAGGATAAGCTGTCCGCCGCCAAGCAGAAGGCCGAGGATACCCAGCGTGAGCTGCAAAAGGCGCAGTACGAGCTGGAGGTGGCCTCCGCCCAGCAGCGCAAGGCCGAGGATCTGGTGCTGCAGTATCAGGGCAAGCAGGAGCATTACGATATCCTGCTGACCACGCTGGAGCAGAGCTGCGAGGACTTGCAGGCCGAGCTGAACACCTTTGCCCAGCGTACCAGAGACGATGAAGCGCGCTGCGCCGCCGTGGAGGCGGACGTGGCGGAGAAGGAAGAAAAGGCCGCCGCCCTCCACCGGCAGGCGGAGGAGAGTCAGACCGGCCAGAGCGACCTGATGGAAAAGACCAACGCCCTGTCGGACCAGATCGCCGAAAAGAAGGCGGCGCAGGCGGCGCTGGCTGCCGAGCGCGGCGCTGGCGAACGCAGTATCGTCGACCTGAAACGCCTGCGGCTGGACATGGTCACCGATCGGGAGCAGCGTCAGGCGCTGATGGATCAGTTTGCTGCCGCCAACGAAAAGGCGCAGGGCGACATTGCCGCCCATCAGGCGCAGCTGGATCAGCTGCATGCCCGGGGCGACGCCCTGCGGACGCAGCTGACTGCCCTGTCAGAGCAGAAGCTGCAATTGGAGGGCCAGCGGGACGCCAAGAACCGGGAGAGCCGCAGCTGCAACGACGCGGTCATTGCCACCACGCAGGAGCTTTCCCGCATGGAGCAGAAGCTGCAGGGCAACGCCATGGAGGAAAAGGCCCTGCTGGACAAGCTGTGGGAGCGCTATGAGCTGAGCCACAGCGCCGCACTGGAGCAGCGCATCGAGCTGGAGAGCGTCCCCAAGGCCACCCGCCGCATCGCGGAGCTGACGCGGGAGATCAAGGGGCTGGGAACACCCAATATCGGTGCCATCGAAGAATACGAGCGGGTCAACACCCGCTACACCTATCTGTCCGAGCAGCGCACCGATGTGGAGAAGGCCCGTGAGGAGCTGCTGGGCGTCATCGAGGAGCTGACCAAGCAGATGACGGTCATCTTTGCCCAGCAGTTCAAGCTGCTGAACGAGAGCTTTCAGGAGACGTTTCTGGAGCTGTTCGGCGGCGGCAAGGCCCAGCTGGAGCTGGAGG
>USMI01000084.1 GCA_900555735.1 uncultured Eubacteriales bacterium
GGTCGGCCTCCACCACCACGATGCCCGCGTCACGGGCCTTGGAGGCGATGTGGCCCAGCGTCTTGTCGGTCTCGCCCTTGGCCAGATAGATCTTGTCGATGGCCGTTCCGGAACGGAGGGCCTCAATGACCGCGTTGCGGCCCTCGATAATGCCGTCGGCCTCCGCCTCCGGCATGGGGCGGCGCTTCTCGGCAGCAGCTTGTTCTTTCATCGGAAAATGATCCCTTTCCATGGTTTGATATACATACAAAAACGATTATACCATACATCTTCGTCAAGATAAAGGAGGATTCATAGAAATTTTACAGAAAATCCGACTATGTGCCGCTTGTGACCGGCATCGATTTATGATATACTGGCGTTTATACTTAGGAGTGATCCGCTCTTTATTTAAGGAGGGCTTTATGGCAGATAACAACCGCAACAACAAAAACAACAAGAACAGCAACCGGATGCGGGGCATCCTGACGCTGGTGATGTGGGCCGTGGTGCTGACAGTGGCGATGAACTACATCAGCGCCTACTCCGGCAACACCGCCAACAAGGCCACCAGCCATGAGATCAAGTACAGCCAGATGGTGGAGATGGTGGAAAAGGATCAGGTCAAGGAGATCCAGTTCAAGGATCAGGCCATTTACATCACGCCCGTAGAAGGCTATACCTATACGGAGGAGGTCAAGGAGGGCAGCAAGGAGCAGCCCAAGACCTATACCCAGTCCAAGGACAGCAAGCTGACGCTGTATACGGCGTATCTCTCCAACGACCAGCTGCTGCCGCTGCTGGAGGAGCACAACGTGGACTACTCCGGCTATTATGAGGCCGAGATGAGCCCGGTGCTGGTGTTTATGGTCAGCTACATCCTGCCCACCGTCATCATGGTGGCGCTGTTCATGCTGCTGATGCGCTTCCTCAGCAAGTCCGGCGGCGGTGGCTTCGGCGGGATCGGCAGCGTGGGCAAGGCCAACGCCAAGGTCTATATGGAGAAATCCACCGGCGTCACCTTCAAGGATGTGGCCGGCCAGGACGAGGCCAAGGAATCGCTGGCAGAGATCATCGACTTCCTGCATAACCCCGGCAAATACACTGCCATCGGCGCCAAGCTGCCCAAGGGCGCGCTGCTGGTGGGCTCTCCCGGTACCGGTAAGACCCTGCTGGCCAAGGCCGTAGCCGGTGAGGCGGGCGTGCCGTTCTTCTCCATCTCCGGCTCCGACTTTGTGGAGATGTTCGTGGGCGTGGGCGCCAGCCGTGTCCGCGACCTGTTCAAGGAGGCCGCCAAGGTGGCGCCCTGCATCATCTTCATCGACGAGATCGATACCATCGGCAAGTCCCGCGACGCCAGCAAATTCGGCGGCAACGACGAGCGCGAGCAGACGCTGAATCAGCTGCTGGCGGAGCTGGACGGCTTCGACCCCAGCAAGGGCGTGATCGTGCTGGGCGCGACCAACCGGCCCGAGGTGCTGGACAAGGCGCTGCTGCGTCCCGGCCGCTTCGACCGGCGCATCACCGTAGACCGTCCCAATCTGGCGGGCCGTCTGGCCACGCTGCAGGTCCATACCCGCAACATCCATCTGGCGGAGGATGTGGATCTGGAGAAGATCGCGCAGGCCACCGCAGGCTGCGTAGGCGCGGATTTGGCCAATCTGGTGAACGAGGCCGCCCTGCGGGCTGTCCGCAAGGGACGCAAGGCCGTGAATCAAAACGACCTGCTGGCCTCCTTCGAGCTGGTCATCGCCGGCAGCGAGAAGAAGGGCACCGTCATCACCGAGGAGGAAAAGCGCATCATCGCCTATCACGAGGTGGGCCACGCGCTGGTGGCGGCCAAGCAGAAGAACGCCCAGCCGGTCTCCAAGATCACCATTGTGCCCCACACGCAGGGCGCGCTGGGCTATACGCTGCATCTGCCGGAGGAGGAGAAGTTCCTCATGTCCCGGGACGACATTCTGGCGGAGATCCGCACGCTGCTGGCGGGCCGCTCCAGCGAGGAGATCGTGTGCAATACCATGACCTCCGGCGCTGCCAACGACATCGAGCGGGCCACGGAGATGGCACGGAATCTGGTGGCCCGGTTCGGCATGTGCGACGAGTTCGATATGATGGCACTGGGCAGCGTCCAGAGCCAGTATCTGGACGGCAGCTACTCCATGACCTGCGCGCAGGAGACCTATGCCGCCGCTGACCGCGAGACCATCAAGATCATCCGCCAGTGCCACAAGGAGGCCAAGGAGCTGCTGATGGAGAACCGGGAGCTGCTGGACAAGATCGCCGCCTACCTGCTGAAGAAGGAGACCATCACCGGTCAGGAGATGATGGCCATTATCGAAGGCCGCGACCCCGAGACGGTGGACAACTACGGCGCTACCAGAGAAACGGATCAGAAGCTGTTCCGTCCCAGCGTTCCGGAGACCATCGAGGCTCCCGCCAAGCATATCAACATCGTGTCCCAGCCCATCCCCATGCCGGACTTTGACAAAAAGCCCGCTGAGGACGGCGGAGACGAAAAGCCGGAGGCCCCGGAGGACAAGCCCGACGAGGACAAGCCGGAATAAGATCATGTAAAAAGGGATCCCTGCGGCACATTGTGCTGCAGGGATCCCTTTCTGTTGATTTTCCGAAATCACTCGTTGTTGCCGGACTCCTCCATTTGCAGATAACGCTCCTCGCATTTCCGCTGTGCGTCGATCAGGAGCTGCATGGCTTTCTCTGTGGCTCGCATCATCGTAAGGTACATTTCCTTATAGGTGTTTTCCTCTGACATTTCGCCACCTCCTCCCGTGAAATTATAGGACAATTTAATCCTAATTTCAATAGGACAATTTGCCATAATATCAAATGGTGATATGAATGAGCAGATTGCGCGACTTGCGGAAAGAACGGGGCTTTACCCAAATCAAAATGCAGATGCTGACCGGAATAGACCAGAGCGCCTACTCCAAGATCGAGCGGGGCGAACGCTACCTCAGCTTTGAGCAATGCCGCCGCGTGGCACTGGCATTGGATACCAGCATGGACTATCTGGCAGGTATTACCGACGAAAAGAAACCCTATCCCCGCAATCAATAAGCAAAAAGCCTGCGGCACGCTGTGCCGCAGGCTTTTTTGTCATCAGGACAGCCGCTCCGCCATGCCGGCTACGGCGTCCCGTTTCGTTTTATGGTAGTTGTGCAGCACGATACCCAGCAGGATCAGCGCCGCACCGATGATACCTTGCACACCCATGCGCTCCTGCAGAAAGATGGCGCTCAGTACCGCGGTGGATAGAGGATTGATGGCGCACAGCTGGGCGGCCCGGTCGGCGGTGGTGTACCTCTGGGCCACCGGCTGGAAGGTGAAGCCGAAGCAGGAGCACACCAGCGCCAGCGCCAGTATCACGCCCCACTCCGTGCCGTTCTGGGGCAGACGGGGCGTTCCCGCCAGCGGCGAGGCGATGGCGGCAAACAGCCCCAGAAATCCGATCTGGAACATGCCCAGCACAATGGGGTCTCCGGTGCGGGAGAATTTGCCGGTCAGGATGATGCCGCAGGCGTACAGGCAGGCCTCCAGCAGGCACAGGGCCTCGCCCAGCCCGAACCCGGCGATGCCGTCCTTCAGCGTCAGGAAGCCCACGCCAGCCAGCGTTACCGCCGCGCACAGCAGCGTCCGGTGATCCGGAGCCTTCCGGTGCAGCACCGCCTCAAACAGCGGCACGATCACAATGGCCGTGTTCACCAGAAACGACACGTTGGAGGCGGTGGTCATGGTCAGGGCGAAGGTCTCGCAGGTCATGACGGCGAAAAAGACCGCACCGAGAATCATGCCGTGCAGCAGGTCGGTTTTCGTGACGGTGCGCAGCTTCTTCCAGAAGATGACGCACAGCACCACAAAGGCCAGTCCGAACCGCACCGCCAGCAGGTTCAGCGGGCTCATGCTCTCCAGTCCCACCTTGGCGAACAGCAGCGACGTGCTTCTGGCAAAGATCACGGCGGCCAGCAGCCACTCGGCAGCTCTCTTGCTCATTTGGTATCCCTCCCGTTTATCCACACTCCCCCTGCAAAACGCGCCGCTGGGGCAAGGCGCGGGCCTTGCCCCTGACGGCTGGATGGGGGAGAGAAAAGCTTGTTACTTGGCAACAGCTGTGGCTGCCTTCAGCTCCGTCCGCGCAGGACGGCCGTTGGTCAGGCAGTTGACAGCCACCACGAACCCGGCGCCTGCCGCCATGGACATGGTAGAGGCGGGGCTGGGCATCGCGCTGGTGAATGCCCTGATCGCCGGGACGCTGAACGGCAATGTGGTATTCCGTCCGCTGGATCCGCCCCAGTATGTGGAGGTGGGCATCGCCACACCGCCGCCGGAGATCATGTCCCCCGCCGCGAGACGGTTTTTAAATTTCGTCAGGGAGAACATGGAGGGGTGAAAAAAAGATATTTTCGCGCCCCGGCGCGAGGTACTTTTGGCCGCTGTCCCAAAAGTACCCAAAAGGACAGCTTAAACCTGCGGTTTAAGAATCCGCCCACGCTATGCTCTGTAAGCTATCGCAACAGTTCAAGTATTGCGGTGTAAATCAAGATGTATGCTACGGCGGCATAGCCGCCGAGATCGGAGGCTAAAAACATGCCACCGGCATGTTTTCTTAACGCCCCGACGAATCGACTTTTGTTCTGCGCCGCTGCCGCTCACGTTTTCAACGGTAGAACCAACAGTGTTTTTCTGCGAAGAGATCAGCGGCAGCGGCGCTGGTGCTGAGACGATTCGATAACAAAACGAAAAAGGAAGTCTTACGCGAACGTGCGGTACACATCTGCAATTCCGCATAATGCATAGCGCGCAAGGAAGTGAAGAAACCATTGGTTTCTTCCGGCTCTTTTGGCTACTTTTCCAGCTGCTGGGAAAAGTAGCCCGTCGGAGACCTTCCTCGCACCGAAGCCACGAAATACCTCCATTAAAAATCAATATTTATAGGAATCCCGTTTGACAGGGCAAGGTAAGGTTGCTATATTATAAAAAACACCATTCCACCGCCAAAACAGGCGGAAAGGAGGAACATATATGACCCATAAAGCCATTTTCCGTCAGCATTGGAGCGACGCCTTCCGGGACGCGGCGTTCCGGAAACGGCTGCACGATCCGGACATGGCGGAGCGCTGGGCAAGGGAGCGCTTCATCGAGGGCTTTCTGCCGGTGCGGCAGCGCCTTTCCTGCCGCGCCGTGATCGAGACGGCGGCGGCCGCCATGGAGGATATTCCCGCGCCGGAGGGCGGCTGGAGCGGCTATGTGCTCAACAACGCCATTTCCCGGCTGTATCCCCAGCACCGCAGGGAGGCCACGGAGCAGCAGGAGGATTTTGCCCTGTGCGCCCTGCTGGCCCTGCAGCAGCTGCTGGCGGAGGAGCGGAGCCTGCCCTTCGACATGACCATGGACTTCGCCTTCTGCACCGAGGCAGAGGCGGCGGACAGCCCGTACTACCAGCGATTTTTGCAGGTGTGGCGGCAGGACTTCGTCTATGAGCTGCTGCGTCTGAGCAGCGAGCTGACCCCCTTCAGCACCCTGCAGCACATCGCCATGGTACACCATGTGGCCATGACGGCGGGCCGCGCCCTGCGCCGCAGCGGCGTGACGGTGGATCTGGGGCTGACCTCCGCGGCGGCGGCAGGCCACGATATCGGCAAATTCGGCTGCCTGCCGGGAGAGCGGGTGCCGTATCTCCACTATTACTATACCGACGAGTGGCTGACCCGCTCCGGCCTTCCTCAGGTGGGGCAGGTGGCGGGCAACCACTCCACATGGGATCTGGAGCTGGCCAACCTGTCGGTGGAATCCATGCTGCTGATCTATGCCGACTTCCGCTCCAAGCAGCGGCGGGAGGCGGACGGCCGGGAGACGGCGGCGCTGTACTCCCTGAAGGATGCCTTTGATGTGATCCTCAGCAAGCTGGACAACGTGGACGGCGCCAAAAAGCGCCGGTATGAGTATGTGTACCGCAAGCTGCGGGACTTTGAGGAATATATGCGCTTCTGCGGCGTGGACGTGACGCTGCGGGGACATGACACGGCACCGGAGCAGCAGCCGGACGCGGCGCTGATGACGCCGGAGCAGTACTATCGGGCCTTCTGCCTGATGGCGGTGGAGCACAACCTGAGCATGATGCGCCGCTTGAGCCACGAGGGTCTGTTCTCCGACCTGCTGGAAAAGGCCCGCAGCGAGAAGGACTGGGCCAAGGTGCGTACCTATCTGTGTATTCTGGAGGACTACTTCACCTACCTGTCCGCCAACCAGAAGATCCAGACGGTATACTTCCTCTATGAGCTGCTGCTGCACCCCGAGGGCGACATCCGCCGTCAGGCGGCGGCGCTGATGGGACAGGTGATGGCCAAATTCAGCCTGCGCTACAAGAAAGAGCTGCCCTCCTCCGCGCCGCAGGCGGCGGTGGAGCAGACCCAGTTCGCCCTGTGGGCGCAATACCTGAACCTGCTGTTCTATCCCGACCATAAGCTGACGCCCCAGCAGACCAGCCACATCCGCTTCACCGCCAAGCTGGTGGTGTCCGCCACGCTGGAGAACTGCGCGCCGCAGGAGGCGGAGCGGTTCCTTGCCGTGCTGCTGGCCCACTATCAGTCCGCCAGAGCGGAGGACGAGGGCGCGGCGCTGGCCCTGACGGATACGCTGAGCTATCTGCCGCTGAAGCTGCTGACGCAGGCACAGCTTCAGCAGGTAACGGATTTCGCGCTGGCCCAATGCCGCAGCACCGATCCCTCCGTGCAGGCGGCGGCGCTGCAATTCTTCCTGCGGGCGCGGCAGACGCTGACGGAGGAGCCGCTTCTCAACGACCGGCTGACGCGGCTGCGGGCGGAGAACATCACCTTCCCGCTGCCCTCCCTGCGGTATCAGTACGCGCGGGTGCAGGGCATGGCGGCGGAGGACGCGGTAAAGGCTCTGAAGCCGGAGGAGCTGTCGGACATCCTGCTGGACAACCTGAAAACCGCCACGCCGTGGATGATCAAGGTGGTCAACGTGGAGCTGCTGGCCCGGTATGCCGCCTGCGGCGGCGGGAGCGCCATGCAGATCGCCGCCCATTTCGCCAACATCATCCGCGTCAGCGAAGCGGTGGTGGTACGTGAGCGGGCGGGCCGCGCGTTGCTGGGCATCGCGCCCCGGCTCACCAGCGAGGAGCGCAACGAGGTGGCCGTGGAGCTGGCCAAGGCGCTGGAAGCGGGCCATTATGAATTTTCCAAGTATATCCCCCAGTATCTGGGTTCCTTTATGCTGTGGCTGCCGCCGGCGGAGCTGGATGAGGTCATCGACTATCTGGCGGAGCTTTTGAGCCATTCCGCCGACAGCGTGGTGGCCTCGGCGCTGGACACGGTGGGCTTCGCGCTGGAGAACTACCGGCTGTATCCCCGGCGCTTTCCAGAGGAGGAAAGCGTGTGGGACCGCCGCCGCTGCCGTCTGGCGGGGCTGCTGCTGAAGGGCATGGCCTCCTACCGGGAGGCGGTGCAGCAGGAGGCCATGTACGTCATGGGCGACACGCTGTTCTCCTCCATCCGGTTTCCCGACGAGCGGAAGGCGTGGCTGTTCACCCTGTGCGCCCACAAGCTGCTGTTCCTGATCCGGGAAAATCAGGGCGGCGGAGTGAACGACCTGTACTGCTCGGCGGCACTGTACCGCATCTATCAGTTTATCGTCCGGTACGAGACCGACAACGGCCCCTTCCGGTTCACCCAGCGGCAGAAGGTGGCCTTCTTCCCCGGCACCTTCGATCCCTTCACCCTGTCCCACAAGGCACTGGCCTGCACCATCCGGGACATGGGCTATGAGGTATTTCTGGCGGTGGACGAATTCTCGTGGTCGAAAAAGACCCAGCCCAGCCTGATCCGCCGGAGGATCGCCTCCATGTCGGTGGCGGATGAGTTCCACGTCCACCTGTTCCCCTATAACATCCCCGTCAACATCGCCAATCCCGGCGATCTGCGGCGTCTGAAGGACATGTTCGCCGGACGGGAGCTGTATCTCATCGTGGGCTCCGACGTGATCCACGGGGCGTCCTCCTACAAGGCGGCCCCCAGCCCCGATTCCGTCCACAGCATGAACCACATCGTGTTCCGCCGTGTCTCCGCCCTCCACGGGGAGGAGAAGGATATGGACGCCGACGTGGGCATGATCACCGGCAAGGTGGTGCAGCTGCAGCTGCCCTCCCAGCTGGAGGACATCAGCTCCACCCGTATCCGGGAAAACATCGACATGAACCGGGATATCTCCCACCTGATCGACCCGGTGGTGCAGGAGTATATCTACCAGCGGGGCCTTTACCTGCGGGAGCCTCAGTATAAGCCGCTGCTGTCCCCCGGCACGCTGCGCTTTGACGAGGCGGAGCCGGAGGAGCGCAACTTCATCA
>USMI01000085.1 GCA_900555735.1 uncultured Eubacteriales bacterium
GACCGAAGCCACGCCGTTCCTGAGAAAATACGATATTACTTTCTTATGACCCCCGCCCCTCGGATGCAGGTCTTTTTTTGTTTACAAGCGCCGGGAAAACGTATATAATAGGGGAAAATTCTTTTGACCGAGGGTACTATGGAACGGAAAACACTGGAAAACAACAAGGAATCCCGTGACCACGCCGTGCTGGTGGGTCTGCGCTCGCCGGTGCTGGGCGAGGACAGCGCCGACGAGGAGAGCCTGATGGAGCTCTCGGAGCTGGTGGACACGGCGGGCGGCGACACGGCGGGCATCATCCTGCAAAGCCGGGAGAAGCCCGACCCTCACAGCTTCATCGGCGAGGGCAAGGTGGAGGAGGTCAAGCGTATGGTGGACAACGAAAAGGCCACCATGGTGATCTTCGATAACGATCTGTCGCCGTCGCAAATTCGCGTACTGACGGAGCTGCTGGGCGTGCAGGTCATCGACCGCAGCGGTCTGATCTTGGACATCTTTGCCCAGCGGGCGCGGACGAAGGAGGGCTGCTTGCAGGTGGAGCTGGCACAATACCAGTACCTGCTGCCCCGGCTGATCGGCATGTGGAGCCATCTGGAGCGGCAGGGCGGTACCGGCGGCTCTCCCATCGGCACCAAGGGCCCCGGCGAGACCCAACTGGAGACCGACCGCCGCCACATCCGCCGGAAGATCGACAAGCTGAAGGACGAGCTGGAGGAGGTGCGCCGGGTGCGCGCCACCCAGCGCCAGCGCCGCAGCAAGAACGAAATTCCTGTGGTGGCCATCGTGGGCTACACCAATGCGGGCAAGTCCACGCTGCTGAACGCCATCACCGGCGCGGATATCCCCGCCAACAACCGGCTGTTCGACACGCTGGACACCACCACCCGTCTGCTGACGGTCAGCGATACGCTGGACGTGGTGATCTCCGACACGGTGGGCTTTATCCGCAAGCTGCCCCACCAGCTGGTGGAGGCCTTCAAGGCCACGCTGGAGGAGCTGGAGTACGCCGACCTGCTGCTGCACGTCATCGACGCCTCCAATCTCCAGTGGCGGCAGCAGGCTGACACCGTGGATCGCCTGATCCGCGAGCTGGGAGCGGACACCATCCCCTGCATCCGGGTATACAACAAGTCCGACCTCAGCTTCCCCGGTGAACGGGCCAAGGAGGAGGACGCCGTGGCCATCTCTGCTAAGACGGGAGAGGGCATCCCTGACCTGCTGGCGCTGATCGACAAAAAGCTGGACAAGGGCACCAAGCGGGTGACGCTGCACCTGCCCTATGACAAGGCTGGCGCGCTGGACAGCCTGTACCGGGAGGCCAAGGTGGAGAGCGTGGAGTACGGCGCCACGGTGGACGTGGTGGCCGTGTGCAATCCCCGTCTGCTGGGCCAGCTGAAGGACTATATCGAGGGCTGGGTAGAGCCCAAGGAGGACTGGGAATGACGCGGACGACGGAACGGCTGGTGCTGCGGCCCTGGCGGGAGACGGACGCGGAGAGCCTGTACCGCTATGCCTGCGACGGGCAGGTGGGTCCCGCGGCTGGGTGGAAGCCCCACGAGTCCGTGGAGGAGAGCCGCCAGATCATCCGAACGGTGCTGTCCCAGCCGGACACACTGGCGGTGCTGCTGCGGGAGCGGCCGGAGGCCATTGGTTCCGTGGGCATATTTCCCACTGATGCGCCGGATGGGAAGGGCGAGCCGGAGATCGGCTACTGGATCGGACGGCCCTTCTGGGGGCAGGGGCTCATCCCCGAGGCGGTGCGGGAGCTGCTGCACTGGTGCTTTATGGAGCGGGGCGCGGCGCGTGTCTGGTGCGGCCATTCCCCGGGGAATGACAAGTCCCACCGCGTCATCGAGAAATGCGGGTTCACCTATGTCTGCGACGGGCCCCCCATTCTGTGGCCTGACGGGCAGGAGCGGGTCACCTGTTACTACGCTGTGACTCGAGAGGACTGGGAGAAGGAGGTGCGCCGTGGCTGAGACATTTCGTGTGCCGTTTCAGGCGGCGGACAGCGAGTTCGTGGAGAAGCGCTCCCGCTTCATCAGCCACATCTGGCCGGTGGAGACGGAGGAGCAGGCCCAGCAGTACATCAAGGACATGAAGGCCAAGTACTACGACGCCCGCCACAACTGCTGGTGCTACCGCATCGGCCCCGCCACCGCCCGGTACAGCGACGACGGCGAGCCCCAGGGCACTGCCGGACAGCCTATGCTGAAGGTGCTGGAGCGGGAGGAGGTCACCAACGTGTGCTGCGTGGTGACCCGGTACTTCGGCGGCATCCTGCTGGGCGCGGGCGGCCTGACCCGGGCCTATTCCAAGGGGGCCAAGGACGCGCTGATCGCCTCTGGCGTGGCGGTCATGGGCGAGTGGGCTAAGGTGGAGGTGCCCTGCACTTATCCGCTTTTTGAGCGGGTGAAGCTGGAGATCGAGGGTCAGGGCGGCGTCATCGATGATGTGGCCTACGGCGCGGACGTGGTGCTGTCCATCTCGCTGCCTGCGGAAAAGGCGGAAGCCCTGCAGGCGCGGCTCACGGAGCTTTCCGCCGGAGGTATCACCATCCGGGTACTGGCGGAGGAGTACCGCCCGGGGTCGCGAGTAGAGGTGAAATAAAAAGGGACTGCTGATGCAGTCCTTTTTCAGAGAAGAGTGAAGATCGAAAAGTGAAAAACTTCGGGATACCGCCAAAGGCGGCATCATCTAAAAAGGATTCGCTGCATAATGCGCTCCAACAAAAAATGTCCCGACAAGGTCGGGACATTTTTTTCACTTTTCCATGCCTAGATGGGCGTGGCGCTTGATGGCCTGAAAAGATTCGTCACTGATCACATGCTCCAGCTTGCAGGCATCCTCAGCGGCCACCTCCGGCGATACGCCAAGCTTGGTCAGATACTGCGTCAGCAGCGTGTGGCGCTCGTAGATCATTTCGGCCACCTCGCGGCCCGGCTCCAGCAGCGTGATGAAGCCATTCTCGTCCACCTTGATATAACCGCCGCTTTTCAGAAGGCCCATGGCACGGCTGACGCTGGGCTTGGAATAGCCCATGTACTCGCCCACGTCGATGGCGCGGACGTGAGGCGACTGGCTGGTCAGCACCAGAATGGTCTCCAGATACATCTCGCCGGATTCCTGCAAATGCATGTCATCACTCCTAGTTTTTATTACAGTAAAGTATAGCACAGGGAGTTGACAATTGCAAGTTGTATTTTGCTAACTTGTTAAATTTTGGGAATTACTTGCCCAGCGCGGCCTTCAGGGCCTCGACGCGATCGGTCTTTTCCCATGCTACGCCCAGATCCTCGCGGCCCATGTGGCCATAGGCGGCCAGCTGGCGATAGATGGGCTTGCGCAGGTCGAGGTCGCGGATGATGGCGGTGGGACGCAGGTCGAACACCTTCTCCACAGCGGCTTCCAGCTGATCGTCGGCCACCACGCCGGTGCCGAAGGTGTCCACCATCACGCTAACGGGACGGGCCACGCCGATGGCGTAGGCCAGCTGGATCTGGCACTTGCTGGCCAAACCGGCGGCCACCACATTCTTGGCTACCCAGCGGGCGGCGTAAGCGGCGGAGCGGTCCACCTTAGTGGGGTCCTTGCCGGAGAAAGCGCCGCCGCCGTGAGGGGCGCTGCCGCCGTAGGTGTCCACGATGATCTTACGGCCGGTCAGGCCGCTGTCGCCCTGAGGACCGCCGATGACGAAGCGGCCGGTGGGGTTCACATAGAACTTGGTGTTCTCGTCCAGCAGCTGGGCGGGAACGGTGGGCTTGATGACCAGCTCGATGATATCCTTGCGGATCTGCTCCAGAGAGACCTCGGCGGCGTGCTGGGTGGAGACCACCACGGTGTCCACGCGGGAGGGCTTGCCGTTGTCATCATATTCCACGGTGACCTGCGTCTTGCCGTCGGGGCGCAGATAGGTCAGCAGACCCTGCTTGCGCACGTCGGTCAGGCGCTTGGCCATCTTGTGGGCCAGAGAGATGGCCAACGGCATCAGCTCGGGGGTCTCGTCGCAGGCGTAGCCGAACATCATGCCCTGATCGCCGGCGCCGTTGTCCAGCTCATCGTGGCCGGATTCCTTGGACTCCAGAGACTTGTCCACGCCCAGCGCGATGTCGCCGGACTGCTCGTCGATGTTGGTGATGACGGCGCAGGTATTGCAGTCAAAGCCGTAGGTGGCGTTATCGTAGCCGATGTCGCGGATCACTTCGCGGGCGATCTTGGGGATGTCCACATAGCAGGAGGTGGTGATCTCGCCCATAATGTGGATCAAACCGGTGGAAGCGGTGGTCTCGCAGGCCACACGGCCGTTGGGATCCTTCTCAAAAATGGCGTCCAGAACGGCGTCGCTGATCTGGTCGCAGATCTTATCGGGATGTCCCTCGGTAACGGATTCGGAAGTAAACAGATGCTTTGCCATAATCTTAATCTCCTTTCAATTCTCGGAAATGTGCAACAAAAAAGCGCCCTGCCTGAACCGACAGAGTGCTGAACTTTCTTGCTCTTTCCTCATCTTTCGATTCACGTCGGATTTGGCACCTTGAAAAACAGGTTGCCGTGGCTTCATTGGGCCGTTCCCTCCGCCACTCTTGATAAGGTATGAAGTTGTTTGGGATATTAGCTAGGCTACATTCTACCATCTTTGTCAGAATTGTCAATAGGGAAGTGTGAATTTTTTGTAAAATCACGAAAATGGAAGGAGAACATTGACATGCGGCGGGGTGACCACACACCGCCGCATGATACGCTCAAAGCGTCTTGACCTGTCCGGCCACCCGTCCGCTGCTCCATGCCCATTGCAGATTGTAGCCGCCGCAGTCGCCGTCGATGTCCAGCACCTCGCCGCAGGCGTAGAACCCCGGCACAAGGCGGCTTTCCATAGTACGGGGGTCAAACTCGTCGCACCGCAGGCCGCCTGCCGTCACCTGCGCCTGATCGAAGCCGCACACGCCGGTAATGGGCAGGGTAAAGCCCTTTACCTGCGCCGCGATCCGCCGCAGGTCGCCGTCGCTGAGGTCGGCCGCTCTCTGGTTGGTGAAGCCTGCCGCCTTGCATACCATCTGCCCAAGACGGCTGTGGAGCGCCCCAGTCAGCAGCGTGCCCGCCTCCCGTTCACCGGCGCTGTCACGGCGCTGCCGCAGCCAGTCCGACACCTCCCGCGGCTCCCAGTCCGGCAGAAGATCCAGCGTCACCGTTAGGCCGTCGCCGCCTGTGGCGGCAGTGCGGGAGATATCGAAGATCACCGGGCCGCTGACACCGTACTCGGTGAACAGCACCTCTCCCCGGTTCTGCGCCAGAGTCTGACCGCCCCGGAGGATGGTCACCGCCGCCTCTGCCTTCACGCCCTTCAGGGCGCGGGGATAGGTGGGATCGGTCTTGATCTGCACCAGCGAGGGATACAGCGCCGTGCGGTGGTGGCCCAGACTCCTAGCCAACTGATAGCCGTCCATAACGCCGCCCACCTTGCCGCCAGCCGCGCCGCCAGCCGCCAGAATGACCCGGTCAGCGGTAAATTCCTCGCCGCTTTCCGTGCGGACGAAAAAGAGCTCGCCCTTTTTCCGGATGCCTGTCACCGGACAGGCGGTATGCAGGTCGACTCTACGGTTTTCCAGCGCGAAACGCAGCACATCCAGTACGCTGCCCGCCATATTGCTGAAGGGATACACCCGTCCGCTGTCCTCTGCTGTGGTGAGCAGCCCCAGTCCGGCGAAGTACAGCAGCGTATTTCCCACGTCGAAGGCGGCCAGAGCATGATCGCAAAATCCCTCGCCGCCGTGATAGTGCTCGGGGGAGACATGGTGGTTGGTGAGATTGCACCGGCCGTTGCCAGTGGCCATCAGCTTGCGGCCCACACGCCCCTGCCGCTCCAGCAGCGTCACGGCGTGGCCGTTCTCCGCCGCCGTCAGCGCCGCCATCATCCCGGCGGCTCCGCCGCCGATCACCAGTACCCTCATGCCTGATTCTCCAATCGTTTCCGGGTCAGATAGCCCTCCAGCATCAGCGAAGCCGCCACCGCGTCTACGGTTTTCTTCCGCTGTTTGCCGTTCTTACCATTATTAAATAGGATGGCGTGAGCCTCCACGGTGCTGCGCCGCTCGTCCCACAGCGTGACGCTCAGCCCTGTGGCCTCCCGCAGGGTGTCGGCATAGGCGGCGCACTTCTCCGCACGGGGGCCGAGGGTGCCGTCCATGTTCTTGGGATAGCCCAGCACCAGCTCCGTCACGCCGTGCTCCTGCACCAGACGGCAGATCTCTGCTGTCACCACATCCGCCTTGCGGCTGTCGATGACGGTGGAGTACCCCGCCAGCGTGGCGGTGGCGTCGGAAATGGCCACGCCGGTATGGGCGTCGCCGTAGTCGATAGCCATGATCTTCATAGGGAAAACCTCCTGATGGGGGAATCATTTTCATCTATCATACCGCGTTTTTTGTGATTTCGCAACAGGGAAAAGAAACGGAGTGTCGAAAGGCGCAAAAACCACGAAAATTCCTGAAAAAATCCTGCAAAAACGCCTTGACCTTCTCGGAAAAGTGTGCTATAGTGGACAATACCTGTGAGTGGGTGCTTTCTTTTTGCGCGCTTTTTCGCTTTGGGCGCGGAGAAAGAGCGGCCGCGATATCAGGGAGGCAAACGGGTACCCCACAAGGGAATACCTAATCTAATAAGGAGGTGCCGTTACATGCGCGTGAAAATCACTCTCAGATGCAACGAGTGCAAGCAGAGAAACTACAACACGATGAAGAACAAGAAGAATACCCCTGACAAGCTTGAGCTGAACAAGTATTGCCCCTTCTGCAGAAAGCACACCGTCCACACCGAGACGAAGTAATCGGAAGGAGAAATTACGATGGCTGAAGAAAAGAAAGTCAAGGATCGCGGCCGTTGGTTCCGCGAAATGAAAAGCGAGCTGCATAAGGTCGTATGGCCCTCTGGCAAGGAGACCATGAAGAACACCGGCACGGTGCTGCTGTGCTCCGTGATCGTCGGCGCGTTCATCTGGATCTTCGATGCGGTCGCCCTTCAGGCGGTCAAAGCTTTGATCGGTCTGTTCGCGTAAGGAGCGGGCTATGGCTGACAATGCGAAGTGGTATGTGATCCATACCTATTCCGGCTACGAAAACGCGGTGAAGGCCGCCATCGAGAAGTCCGTGACCAATCGCCACTGCGAGGACATGGTCCTGCGCATGGAGATCCCCATGGAGACCGTGACGGAAGTGACCGAATCGGGCGTCATGAAGGAAGTGGAACGCAAGGTGTTCCCCGGTTACGTGCTCATTAAGATGGTGCTGACCGATGAAACGTGGCATATCATCCGCAACATCCGCGGCGTTACCGGCTTCGTGGGCGAGGCCAACAAGGCCATTCCTCTGACAGACGAGGAAGTGCGCCAGATGTCGCTGGAGAAGCACGAGATCGTGGTGAAGTACAACGTGGGCGAGACCGTGAAGATCACGGACGGCCCGCTGGCTAGCTTTACCGGTATCGTGGAGGAGATCGAGCCCGAGAAGAACAAGGTCCGGGTGGTGGTCTCCATGTTCGGCAGAGAGACACCGGTGGAGCTGGAGCTCGATCAGGTGGAGGTCCTGTCCTGACGCACAGCAGTCTCTGTGCAAGTGGGAGAGACGCCAAGACATACGCGTCTCGCCAAGAGCGGTTCTTACACCCGGTAAGCCGCTACCACATTTTATTAAAGGAGGTGCCTTAAAATGGCACAGAAAGTCGTTGGTTATGTGAAGCTGCAGATCCCTGCAGGCAAAGCAACTCCCGCACCCCCTGTTGGCCCCGCTCTGGGTCAGCACGGCATCAACATTGCCGCTTTTACCAAGGAATTTAACGAGCGCACCAAGAACGACATGGGCCTGATCATCCCCGTGGTCATCACTGTCTATGCCGACCGTTCTTTCTCTTTCATCACCAAGACTCCCCCCGCTGCTGTCCTCATCAAGAAGGAATGCAACATCGAGTCCGGTTCCGGCGTGCCCAACAAGGAAAAGGTCGCCACCATCTCCAAGGCTTCCATCCAGAAGATCGCCGAAATGAAGATGCGCGATCTGAACGCTGCTTCTCTGGAAGCCGCTATGAGCATGATCGCCGGTACCGCGCGCTCCATGGGCGTTGTCGTCGGCGAGTAAGGAGGGTGTAACGATGTTTAGAGGTAAGAAATATAAAGAGATCGCCAAGCAGATCGACAAGGCCGCCCTGTATGATCCCAAAGAGGGTCTGGAGCTGATCTGCAAGACCGCCAGCGCCAAGTTCGACGAGACCGTCGAGCTGCACGTCAAGCTGGGTGTTGACTCCCGTCACGCTGACCAGCAGGTCCGCGGCGCCATCGTGCTGCCCAACGGCA
>USMI01000086.1 GCA_900555735.1 uncultured Eubacteriales bacterium
GCTGCGCCGGTACGGCCTGCACCATCTCCGACCAGCTGTACGGCGTGCCCGCCGGCGGCACCATGGCCCATGCGTGGGTGCAGATGTTCGACACCGAGTACGAGGCCTTCAAGACCTATTGCGAGACGTATCCCACCAACGCCACGCTGCTGGTGGATACCTACAACACCCTGAAATCCGGCGTGCCCAACGCCATCCGCGCCTTCAACGAGGTGCTGCGGCCCATGGGCATCAGCAAGTGCGGCATCCGTCTGGACAGCGGCGATATGGCCTATCTCAGCCAAAAGGCCCGCAAGATGCTGGATGAGGCCGGTTGGCCGGAGTGCCAGATCAGCGTGTCCAACTCGCTGGACGAGCGGTTGATCCAGAACCTGTTTTTGCAGGGGGCCCAGATCGACATGTTCGGCGTGGGTGAGCGGATGATCACCGCCAAGAGCGAGCCGGTGTTCGGCGGCGTGTATAAGCTGACCGCCGTGGAGAACGAGAAGGGCGAGATCATCCCCAAAATCAAGTGCAGCGAAAACGTGGAGAAGATCACCATTCCCCACTTCAAGAAGGTATACCGTCTGTATAACAGAGACAATGGAAAGGCCATCGCCGATTACATGACCGTTCATGACGAGGTGGTGGACGAGAACGAGCCGCTGATGCTGTTTGATCCCTACGCCACATGGAAGACCAAGAACGTCTGCAATTTCGAGGCCCGCGAGCTGCTGGTGCCGGTGTTCCTGAACGGTAAGAAGGTCTATCAGTCTCCGGCGCTGAAGGACATCCAGACCTACTGCAAGCAGCAGGTGAATACCCTGTGGGACGAGATCAAGCGTTTCGACAACCCTCAGACCTACTATGTGGATCTCAGCCAGAAGCTGTGGGACATCCAGCAGGAGCTGCTGCGGAAGAACCGGAACTGAGCAAGTATCAATAAACCGTCTGTAGGGGCGACCTTTACGGTCGCCCGGAACGGCGTTTTGGTCGTGTAACCATGCGGGCGACCGCAAGGGTCGCCCCTACGCAATTTTCTTGTTCCCCCAACCCCACCCCGAAAGGAGTCGTATGAAGAAGCCCCAGATACAACAGAAAACAGAACGCCGGATCGGCGCGGGTCTGCGGCTTGCGCTGGTGGCCATATTGCTGCTGGCACAGATCGCGCTGGTGATCGGCCTGTCCAAGCTTTTGCAGCAGCGGATGGCCGTGGCCTATACCCTGCTGGAGGTCGTGGCGCTGTTCAGCGCCGTGCGGGTCTATACCCGTCCGGGCAGCAGCAGCTATAAGATCGGCTGGATACTGCTGATCCTGGCCGTCCCGGTGGCGGGCCTGATCCTCTACTGGCTGTGGAACGGCGAGAGCAGCGCCAAGCGTCTGTCGCTGAAAAAGATACCGGTTCCGGCGGAGAGCGCCGCCCAGACGGAGCAGTGTGCCGTCGCCATGGCAGCCCTGCGCCAACGCGAGCCGGAGTGGAGCCGTCTGGCCTGCTATATGGATCGCCGCGGCTTCCCGCTGTATGGCGGCACCGGGGCGTTGTATCTGGAGACGGGAGAGGTATATCTCAACGACCTGCTGGCCCATATGGAGCAGGCGAAGCGGTTCATCTTTCTGGAGTATTACATCGTGGCCCGGGGCGATATCTTTGACCGGATGCTGACCATCTTCCGCCGCAAGCGGCTGGAGGGCGTGGAGATCAGGTTTCTTTTTGACGATTTCGGCAGCATGATGCGCTTTGGCAGCGAGGAGCTGACGGCGCTGAAGGATATCGGCGTGGAGGTCATGATCTTCAATCCGGTGCATCAATATGTGAACCGGCTGTATTTCAATTACCGCGACCACCGGAAGATCGCCTGTATCGACGGCGAGGTGGCCTATACCGGCGGCGCCAATCTGGCGGACGAGTATGCCAACCTGATGGAGCGCTTTGGCTATTGGAAGGATTGCGGTGTGCGCCTGACGGGCGATGGCGCGTGGGGACTGACCCGCGAGTTCATCCACCTGTGGGAGCGCATGGGCGGCACACTGGACCACGACTATGACTTTTACCGGCCCCGGGTCTCCGCGGAAGGGAAGGGCTTTGTCCAGCCCTTTGTGGACGGCCCGGACAACAACCCCATCAACACCGCCGAGGATGCCTTTTTGCAGCTGATCGCCGGTGCGCGGGAGACATTGACCATCACCACGCCGTATCTGGCCATCGACGAGCCGATGATGCGCTCGCTGTGTCTGGCGGCAGACTGCGGCGTGAAAACGCGGCTGCTGATGCCCGGCATCCCCGACCACAAGTTCGCCTATCTGGTGGCGGAAAGCTATTGGGGTGAGCTGATGCGCCACGGGGTGGAGATCTATACCTTCACACCGGGACTGCTGCACGGCAAGACGGTGCTGGCCGACGGCGAGGTGGCCTTTGTCGGCTCGGTGAACATGGATTACCGCAGCTTCCAGCTGCATTTCGAGTGCGGTACGCTGCTGTACGGCACCGAGCTATCACAGCCCTTGGCGGAGGATATGGCCCGCATCATGGCTGAGGGCCAGCGTATGACCATGGCCCGCTGGAAGGGCCGTCCGTGGTATCATAAGGCGTTGGGTACGCTGCTGCGGCTGTTTGCCATGTGGATGTAAGCGAGGTGGAGTTATGAAAATACTGGAACCGAAATACCGCAAGCTGATGCGGGCGCTGGCCATTCCCGCCGCGCTGATCTTTGTGCTGGCCATCGTCGCCATGACCACCGGCGCCATGTCCCTGTCCTACAGCGGCGTTGCCGCCGATGACGCGGGGCGGCTGTATCTGGGGCGGGGCGGCAAGATCGAGGTATATGAGGCCGGCCGGAATGTGGCGGCCATAAAGCCCGATGTGAACAAAAGCTTCCTATTCACCCTGCGGGACGGGCAGCTGGTGCTGTCCACCGGCAAGGTGGTGACCACGCTGGACCTGCAGGGGAACGTCATTGACAGTAAGACCGACGAGGGAAAAGCGGTCTATCAGCAGCTGAAGTCCCAACGCCACAGCTTCACCGCCGCCGATGGCACGGTGTATACCCTGCGACATGAAATGCTGGCGGCGCAGCTGGTCACCGACGACGGTACAGTGCTGTACAGCGAGCCGGGCTGGGCCAATGCTCTCAAGCCGCTGCTGGCGTTGGCGGGTCTGTATGTGATCTTTGCCGCCGGGTATATCGCGCTGGACCGCTTCGCCGCGCTGGAGGCCTCCGGCGCTCTGGAGCAGGTGTAAAAAAGTGGTAAATTTTCCTGCCGACGCATCTTGACAAAATCCGACCGTTATGCTATGATTGCCCTACAATACAAGGGGTGCTGGTGCAAGCCGGCTGAGATACAGCGTATCGCCGCTGTGATCCCTCGAACCTGATCCGGATAATGCCGGCGTAGGAATGTGGTCATAGTGAATGGTTTCTTTCACCGCATTGCATCGCCGCAATGCGGTGTTTCTTTAAAAAGCCGCCTCCGGACAGAGTATGTTTTCTTAGGAGGTTACAACAATGAATCACATGAAGCTTCGTGCCCTGTGCGAGGGCGCGATCATGGTGGCGGCCGGTACGGCCCTCAGCTTTATCAAGCTGTTTGAGCTGCCTCAGGGCGGCAGCATCGGCATCGGCATGCTGCCCCTGCTGTTCTACTGTGTGCGCTGGGGCTGGAAGGAAGGTCTGCTGGCTTCTTTTGCCTACGGCCTTTTGCAGCTGATCTTTGACGGCGCCTATGCCTGGGGCTGGACCAGCATGCTGCTGGACTACATTCTGGCCTATGGTGTGCTGGGCTTTGCGGGTCTCTTTGCCCACAAGAAGAGCGGTATTTTCACCGGTACGGTGGTGGGCTGCGTGCTGCGCTTCATCGTCCACTTCATCAGCGGTATTACCATTTACCGCATCTATGAGCCGACCGTGCTCTTCAACACCACTTGGCTGAATCCCTATCTGTACTCTGCCGCCTACAACGGCAGCTATGTGGGTATCGACATGGTCATCTGCCTTGTGATCTTCGCGGTGCTGTATAAGCCTCTGAAGAAGTACTTCATGGGCGAGGATCTGCTGGCCGCCAAATAATCAAGCTTTCTTCTGCTCTCTGCTTTGCGTTTTGATAATGTGCTCTCAACATATTGTCAGCCGGAAAACCCCGCCGTATGGCGGGGTTTTCCGGCTGTTATGGCAAAAAAGGAGCCCTCCGGCTTGGCCGGAAGGCTCCTTGCTGATGCTTTTTCAACTGCGTCCGCGGATCTCATGCCTGCACTTGGGGCAGGTAATGACGATCTTGCCCTTGCCCACCGGCACGCGGCACACGGTCTTGCAGTTGGGACAGGTGAAGTATTTGTGCTCCTTGTCCATCCGCTGCTGCTTGCCGCTGCTGAACTTCCGCTTGAGAGGCCACCAGACCTTTTGCAGAAAGACGGCGTTCTCCGCCCGACGCTTTTCCAGATTCCGGGAGAACACCCGGAACAATGCCCACAGCACCATCACCGTGGTAACGGCACCGATGATGCTGGACAGCAGGGGGATCTTTTTCGTCAGCATGCCGATGATATCCAGCAAAATGGCCGTCCAGATGATGCACAGGCCCAGCTGGTCAGCGCCGTTGCGGCCATACATGAACCGGCTCAGCCCGTTGCGCAGACGTTGGAAGAAACTCATAACTCCGCCTCGATTTCCTAGAGAGTATACGATCACGATGAATTATTTTACCGGAAAATGCGGGAAAGGTAAAGGCCACATCGGAAAAATTAACAAATTGGTCAAATCTTTATTCATATTGACGGATTGCACGGGAACTCTTTGTTGCAATCCAACGGGGAAATTGGTATAATAAATCAGTTAAAAGCACAATGGAGGCCGGCAGGATGTGATCCCACCGGCCCCCTATCTGAAAAGCGGCCCCTCAGCGCCGCACAGGACGAAAGCGCGCCGCGCGGGAGAACGTCGGCGCTGCGCCGCTTACTGTATCATATGCCGCATCGCCGGAACCGGTGCGGTGAAAGGAGCGCCACCATGATCAAGATCGCACCCTCTATTCTGTCGGCGGATTTCGCCAACCTCCAGCGTGATATCGAACGGATCAGCACCGCCGATTACGTCCATGTGGACGTGATGGACGGCCTGTTCGTGCCCAATATCTCCATCGGTATCCCGGTGGTGAAGTCCATCCGTCCCACCACCACGCTGCCGCTGGACGTTCACCTGATGATCGACCGGCCGGTGCGATATGTGGAGCAGTTCTGTGACGCTGGCGGCGATATCGTCACCTGCCATGTGGAGGCGGACACCGAGGAGAACATCCACGAGGCTCTGCGCCGCATCCATGCCAAGGGTAAGAAGGCCGGCGTGGTGGTGAAGCCCAAGACCCCTGCCAGCGCCGTTCTGCCCTTCATCAACGAGTGCGACATCATTCTGGTGATGACGGTGGAGCCGGGCTTCGGCGGCCAGAAGTTCATGGCCGACATGATGCCCAAGGTGCAGACCATCCGGGGTTATATCGACGCCATGAACCCCGCGTGCGAGCTGGAGGTGGACGGCGGCGTGGACGCCGCTACCTGCCATCAGTGCATCCATGCCGGGGCCAACGTGCTGGTGGCCGGCAGCGCCGTGTATAAGGCGGAGGATATCCCCCAGCGTATCAAAGAACTGAGAGGTTAAGACCCATGGAATACTTTCCCGCGCCCCTTGAAAAGCTGGTGGAGCAGTTTGCCCGCCTGCCGGGCATCGGTGGCAAATCCGCCCAGCGTCTGGCCTTCCATGTGCTGAACCTGCCCATGGAGGAGGCGGAGGCCTTTGCCCACGCCATCGTGGACGCCAAGCGCAGCGTGACGCTGTGCCCCGTGTGCCGCAACCTGACGGCGGGCGGCCTTTGTCCTATCTGCGCCGATCCCCGCCGGAATGAGACGGTCATCTGCGTGGTGGCCGATCCCCGCGACGTGCTGGCAATCGAGCGGAGCCGGGAGTTCAATGGCCGCTACCATGTGCTCCACGGCGTGCTGTCCCCCATGAATCATGTGGGACCGGACGATCTGCAAATCAAGTCTCTGCTGGATCGCGTGGCCGGGGGCGGTATTCAGGAGGTCATTATGGCCACCAACCCCGACACCGAGGGCGAGGCCACGGCCCTGTACATCGCCCGGCTTCTGAAGCCCTTCGGCGTGAAGGTCACCCGCCTTGCCTACGGCATCCCCGTGGGCGGCCATCTGGAATTTGCCGATGACGCCACGCTGATGCGGGCGCTGGAAGGGCGGCGTGAGCTATGAAGAAGCTGACCTGCCTGCTGCTGGCCTGCCTGACGGCGCTTTCGCTGACGGCCTGTGGTACGCCCAAGACCGAGACACTGGATATCTTTGCCATGGACACCTACATGTCCCTTGTGGCAGTAGGCGACGGCGCGTTTGATGTGCTGCAGCAGACTGCCAACGAGATCAACACGCTGGAGCAGCGGCTCAGCCGCACCATCGACACCAGCGACGTGGCCCGACTGAACGCCGGCGGCACCGCTGTGCTCAGCGGCGACACGGCAGCGCTGCTGAAGTCGGCGCTGCAATACAGTGCCGAGACGAACGGCGCTTTTGATGTGACCATCGCGCCGCTGGTACAGCTGTGGGGCATCACCACCGACAGTCCCCGCGTTCCCTTGCAGGAGGAGATCGACGCGCTGCTGCCGCTGGTGGGCAGCGAGCATGTCCGGCTCAGCGGCGCCACCGCCGCGCTGGACGAGGGGTGTGCCATCGATCTGGGCGGCATCGGCAAGGGCTATGCCTCCGATGAGACGGCGGAGCTGTTTGCCGAAAGCGGCATCTCCGGCGGCTTTGTCAGTCTTGGCGGCAACGTGTATGTCCATGGCGTCACCGCCGAGGGCAAGCCTTGGAACGTGGCCATTCAGGATCCCCGGAATACAGAGGATTACGCCTGTACCCTGCGCCTGACGGACGCCTTTGTGGTGACCTCCGGCGGCTATCAGCGCAACTTTACCGCGCCTGACGGCACGGTGTATCAGCATATCATCGACCCCACCACCGGCTATCCGGTGGATAACGGACTTTTAAGTGTCTCCATCGTGACCCGCCGCGATAGCGGCGGCACCGGCACCATGGCCGACGCCTATTCCACCGCCCTGTACGTCATGGGCGAGGCCGCCGCCGTGGACTTCTGGCGGCAGCAGGGCACCTTTGACATGGTGCTGGTGACGGTGGACGGACGGGTGCTGTATACCGCCGGTCTGGCGGACTGCTTCGATCAAACGGAGGGAAGCGGCTATGACTACCAACTCCTCGCGGCCTGAGCTGAAATTCAACCGCTATGACGCCATGATAGCGGCTGTGGTGGCGCTGCTGGCGGTGGCCGTGGCGCTGTGGTTCTACCTGCCCAAGACGCAGGCCGGACGGCTCACCGCCGTTATCACCCAGCACGGGCAGGAGATGCGCCGCGTAGAGCTGACACCCGGCCTTGACAAGGATCTGACGGTGGAGCTGGACGACGGCACATATCACCTGACGGTGCGGATCAGCGGAGACGGCGTATACGTTTCCGACAGCGATTGTCCTACGCAGGACTGCGTCCACACCGGCACGATCCGCCGCGCGGGACAGTCCATCGTCTGTCTGCCTGCGCAGGTGGTCATCCATCTGGAGGGTGCGGCTTCCGCGGACGCGCCGGACGTGATCGTGGGGTGACGGCTATGAAATGGACGACGAAAAATCTCGCCCTGTGCGCCGTGCTGACGGCGCTGGCGCTGGGCCTGAGCACGCTGGAGAATCTGTTTCCCGTGTCGCTGGTGGTGCCGCTGCCGGGCGTAAAGCTGGGCCTTGCCAACATCGTCACGGTGTTCGCGTTGTATGAGCTGGGGGCGGTTCCGGCGCTGGTGATCCTGCTGGCCCGGTGCGGTCTGGGCAGCCTGTTTGCCGGGAATGTGTCGGCGCTGCTGTTCTCCCTGCTGGGCGGCCTTACCGCCATGCTGGTGATGATCGGCCTGAAGCGCTGCCGCCGTCTCAGCATTTACGGCGTGTCCGTCGGCGGCGCGGCGGCCCACAACGTGGGCCAGATGGCGGCGGCGGTCATTACGCTGGGCAATACCATGGTGCTGGGCTATCTGCCGTTTCTGCTGGCGATCTCGCTGGCGACGGGAACGCTGACAGGTTTCGTCTCGGCGCTCCTCTTCCGGGCCATGGCCCATGTAAAACTCTCCCATTAAGGAGGAAGCCATAATGGATCAGAAGGATAAAATTATTTTGCAGCAGCTGGACGTGATCCGCTCCATGACGGAGAACGGAATTAAGCGGATGAACAGCGACTTCTGGGGCGCGC
>USMI01000087.1 GCA_900555735.1 uncultured Eubacteriales bacterium
TCTTCTGGAGATTCTGGCTCAGAACAAAAATTGGGCACTTGTTCAGTGGACATTAGATATTGTTTTTTACAAAAGCCCCTGCATCGGAGACTTTACTGTATTCCGTGAAGGCGTCGCAATGCCATTGATAAAGCAGGGTAGCAAACTTCTTATCATTATAGAGGACATTGCCCTCGTCCATTGGTACCCAGTTGATGTACATATGCTTTGCGCAATTGGGAAACTACAAGGACGCCGAAACACGCAGCATCGAGTTATGGGACGAGAATCGCTCGATTGATGATATTATTAGTATCAGCTCAGTCCATGCAGTCGGATTGCGGGCAGACGGTACTGTTGCCGCCGCAGGCAATAATGAGTATGGGCAATGCGATGTTGATAAATGGAATGATATCGTGGCCGTATCGACGGGAGAGTTGCACACCGTAGGTCTTAAAAGCGACGGCACCGTAGTGGCGGCAGGTGATAACAGCAAAGGCCAGTGCGATGTCAGCGAATGGCATGATATTGTGAGCATTTACGCGGGAACCTGGCACACCTTTGGCATTTGCGCCGATGGCACTGTCGTGACCACGGGCGACACGTGGCAATGTGCGGTCGAGGATTGGAAGGATATCATCGCTATCAGCGCGGGCACACTTCACACCGTCGGCCTGCGCGCCGATGGCACAGTGGTCGCTGTCGGCAGTAACGAGTACGGACAACTCGATGTCGACGGCTGGACAGATATTGTCGCTATCGCAACCGGAGATACCAATACCTTTGGCTTGAGATCAGACGGCACTCTCGTAACAGCCGGTGAAAATTACAAGGGACAGACTGACGTTGACCACTGGTCTGATATTGCAGCGATCTCCGCAGGCTTTGGTCACATGGTAGGCACGAAAAAGGACGGGACTTTTGTCACCGCCGGCAGCAACGAGGAAGGACAACTCGATATTTCCGGCTGGGATAACATTACGGCGATTGCCGCCGGAGGCTTTTGCTCGTTCGGATTACATCCAGACGGCACCGTGACAGCGATAGGTACCAACGGACACGGCCAGTGCGATGTGTCCGATTGGGAGGGCATCGCCATGCCAGCACGCTGAACCACGGCTGCCATAACGCCATGCGATAGCTTGTATATCCTCATCGTAAAAGAGAGCCGGCGCAGGGAACTCCCTGCGCCGGCTCTTTTGCTATACTCACTTGATCGCCTCGCCAAGTACCTGACGCAGCAGATCTGTCACGCCCTGCGCGGCTTGGATGGTGGCGATCATTAGCAGGTCGCCATCCACCTCCGACCAGTTGAGGTCATGTCCCGCGCTGCGGATAAGCTGCGTCAGAAACGCCCGCTGGGTGCGTCCGTTGCCCTCGCGGAAGGGATGCAGGTAGTTGGTGGTGCAGTAAAAATCGGTAATCTCCTCCACGAATGCGTCATGGGGCAAGCCCTTGAAGTAATTCTGCTCCTTTAGCCGGTCAAAAATCAGCTTGGCCTGCGATTCAATCATTTCGGCGGGACAGAAGTCTGTCCCTTTCTTGCTGAGGTTCACCGTGCGGATCTGCCCCGCCCAATCGTACAGGTCAGAGAAAAGAAATTGATGGATCGCCTTATAGTGGGCAAAATCAAAAACGCCTTCCAGCGGGCATTGTTCCAGCTTGGAGGCGTTGACATAGGTGGCGAGAGCCTCCGCCTCTTGCAGCGCGGCCTCGTCATGGATATGCAGCTTGTTCACCAGCAGCGTTGTGCCGGGATAACAGTTGTCCTGAATGGGATCGATGCTGTACGCCATATCATCGTCACCTCTCGGCTGGTTTTGCAAAACGCCGCAGCAACTCCGCCGTGGTCACCTCGCCACGCAGCACCCGCTGGCACTGCTCCCGCATCTGAGGCGTCACCTGGTATCCCTCCATGCGGACGGAGGCCTCTGCGTTCTTCATGGGAAGTGTATATCGTTTGTCGTCGCTCTTGTACATAGAAAAACTCCTCGCGTCATCCGCGAGGAGTCTGGAGCTTGTGGCCGGATTCGAACCGGCGACCTGCTCATTACGAGTGAGCTGCTCTGCCAGCTGAGCCACACAAGCATCGCTATGAGAATCGGCTCCTCGCCGTACTCTGTTTGTTAGTTTACCACACCTGTGGGTCGGAATGCAATAGCCGCCTTATATAGCATCAGCGACCTGCTCATTACGAGTGAGCTGCTCTGCCAGCTGAGCCACACAAGCATCACAATACAGTCCGGCTCTCAAAAGCCGAGATATATTTTACCATAGTTCCCGCGCCGCGTCAACTCCTATTTTGCGGCTTCGGGCGGTTCTTTCGTCGGGAAATACACAATGTAATCATTTCCCGGTTCCTGCATTTTTTCCGGCAAATCTCAAATTTCTTCTTCTTGCTTCTTCCAGCTTCGGCAAAATCACCAACGGTGCAAAATATGGCAACTCTCCCTTATATCTCCCATTCGCTGTACTTTTTCAACGTTTTTCGACAGGCTCTACTCCTTTACAGCAAGTTTACATAATTTACAACAGCATAATTTCTACAGGGAGTTATCCACACTTTCCACACCTTTTTCCACACTTATGCACAGCAAGTGTTTTCAACGGTATTTGCGGGTTTTCCCTCTTTCTGGAAAACCCGCAAATCTGGTTTGCGCATTTTCAGCACACCCGTTTTTGTTTACATAATTGAATTTCCAAGCAGCTTTGCCGTCATAAAAAATTTCTATTTTATGTAGAATTTTTTATCCCATCAGATACTGCGCCAAGCCCACCACCGGCGGGATGGTCAGCACGGAAAGGGCAGTAAACACCGATACCACGCTGGAGGCCAGCTTCGTATCGCCGCCGAATTTCTGGGCAAACATGCTCAAAAGCGCGGCGGGCGGTGTACTGGCTGCGATCACCGTCACCAGCGCCACGGCGCTGTCCACCCGGAAGACCCAGCAAAGCCCGATGGTCACCAGCGGCACCACCGCCAGACGCAGCGCCAGCGCCAGCCACGAGCGACGGTCGCTGAAGGCGGTGCTGAAATTGGCGTGGCTCAGCTGATAGCCCACCACGATGGTAGGCAGGGGCGTATTCATGTTGGCCAGATAGTTCAGCGGCGTCATGACGATCTCCGGCAGACGCACCGCCAGCAGATACAGCACCATGGCCACCACCACGCTGAGCACGCCGGGATTCAGCAGGATATGCTTCACCTGCAGATTACCGGCGTCGTGGGTAATCATATAGATGCCCGCCGTCCAGCTGAGCACCGTGAACACCACCACATAGGCCGAGCCGTAGAACACGCCGATGCTGCCCAGCAGCGCCAGCATCAGCGGATAGCCCATAAAGCCGCAGTTGGAAAACACCGTACCGAATTGCAGGATGCCGCAGGTGGCGTCCTTCCCCCGCAGGCATATCTTTGCCAGCAGGATACTGACGGCATGGACCGCCACCGCCAACAGCAGGCACACCAGAAAGTTATGCAGATCCGCCGCGTTCTTCTCCCGCTGGAAGGCCACCACCATCATGGCGGGCGACACCGCGTACATCACCAGATTCGTCATGGCAAGGCTGCCGCGGTCATCCATCAGCTTCGCCTTGCCCAGTACGAAGCCCACCGCCATCAGAGCAAACAGGATCAGCACCTGCTGTCCTACCATTAAAAATGAACCGATCATTTCCCTTGATCTCCTTTATCCAGATACCGCGAGGTGGCGGCCAGCACCACCAGAAAACCCGCAAAGCCCGCCGCTGTGGTAACCATCAGCATGGTATTGATGCCCGCGCTGTCGATCAGTCGGCCGCCGATGGCGGTCATCACCGCCGGGCCAAGGCCGTTGGAACACACATGGATCAGGCCCTGACCCTTGGCCTGATTGGCGCTGTCCAGCCGCTCCGCCACATAGTAGACGCAGGCCGGCAGGAAAATGCCGAACTCAAAGAACTGTATCACCGCCGCCACATGCAGCAGCACCGGCGATCGGGCCACCCAGAACAGCAGGTCCTTCAGCACAAAGGTGGCGGCGCAGATGCGGAACAGCGTCCGCAGGCTCAAGCGCCGGTGCATCCGGGGAAACAGCGCCATGGCGGGCAGCTCCATAAAGGCCGAAACCGCCAGAATGACGCCCATCAGGCCCTCGCCCGCGCCCACCTTGTCGGCAATGTGGATCATGTAGGTGTTGCAGGCGTTGTGGCCGCCCTGTAACAGCGCGCAGCCCACCAGCAGCACCGTGAACGCCGGGTATTTCCGCAGCAGCTTCGGCAGGCTCAGCACCTGCGGCGACGCGGTCTCCTCCGTTCGGGGCAGCTCCGGCAGCGGGTAGCGGAAGCTCCAGATGGACACGATCTGAATCGCCAGCGCCGCCAGCAGCACCGGCAGGATCACCGTGGGCGAGTGCCGTTCCAGCACAAAGCCCATCACCAGCGCCACGATGGCGTAGGTAGCGGAACCGGTGCCCCGGCCAAGACCGTAGTTCACATTGACGCCCCGCAGGTGATAGGCCATCACCATGCTGTTGAAAAACGGCGACGTACACACCAGCGTCACGCCGATGACGGCATAGCTGACCAGCAGCACCGTTTTCTGCTCCGGCAGCAGCATGATGGCCAGCGCCGCCGCCAGCGTCAGCAGTGAAAGGCCCAGCGCCAGACGGCGGCTGGTCCACCGGGGATCGGCGTCCGACAACGACGCCAGCACCGGCTGGATCAGCAGCGGCAGCAGCAGCGCCAGCGACGTGACCACGCCCAGTGCGCTGTTGCTCAGGCCCCAGTACAGCAGCAGCACCGGCCCGAAGCCCCAGATGGCAGAGAATCCGGCGAAATAGCTGCCCTGCATCACGGCATGATGGATATTCACTTGTCTGGCAAGCTTGTCCATAGTGTCTCCCGTGTTAAATAGGTGTAAATCCATATCATACTATCACAAAAGCGAAAACTGTCAAGTACGGAGGTTGTGTTTTTCCGGGAAATGGACTATAATACAACATTATGTGAAATTTGACCCCACAAGGAGATCGACCATGAAACTGATGGTTCTTGACGGCAACAGCATCATCAACCGCGCCTTTTACGGCGTGAAGCCCCTGACCACACGGGACGGGCTGTATACCAACGCCATTTTTGGCTTTCTGAACATGCTCCAGCGGTTCATCGATGAGGAGCAGCCGGAGGCACTGTGCGTGGCCTTTGACCGGCGGGAGCCTACCTTCCGCCACGAAGCGGACGCCAACTATAAGGCCACCCGTAAGGGCATGCCCGACGAGCTTGCCCAGCAGATGCCGGTGATGAAACAGGTGCTGTGCGCCATGTCCATCCCCTGCTATGAGATGGTGGGCTACGAGGCCGACGACCTGCTGGGCACCATCTCCCGCCGGTGCGAAAAGCGGGGCTGGGAGTGCGTCATCGTCACCGGCGACCGGGACAGCCTGCAACTCATCACCGACCGCACGCGGGTGAAGCTGGTGACCTCCCGCATGGGGCAGACCTCCACCACCGATATGACCCCCGCCCTGTTCCGGGAGCAGTACGGCTTCGACCCCATCCATATGATCGACCTGAAGGCCCTGATGGGCGACAGCAGCGACAACATCCCCGGCGTGCCGGGCATCGGCGAAAAGACCGCCACGGCGCTGGTGCAGCGCTACGGCAGCATCGACGCACTGTACGCCGCCATGCCGGCGGTAGAGGCCAAGCCCGCCGCCCTGCGGAAGCTGGCCGAGGGCGAGGAATCCGCCCGCCGCAGCTACTGGCTGGCCACCATTGACACAAATGCGCCGCTGGATTTTGATCCGGAGGACAACCTGCGCCAGCCCTTCAAGCCGGAGCTGTATGACCTGTTTTTGAAGCTGGAATTCCAGAAGCTCATCGATAAATACCAGCTCTCCCCGGCCTGCGTGGCAGAGGAGCTGCCCACATATACCGCGGAAGCGGAAATACTGGAGACGGCCGAGCGTGCCGAGGCGTGCCTGGCCCGGTGGCGCAAGGCGGCATACGTGACCGTATACGGTACACCGGATCTGGCGGCGCTGGCGGTGGAATGCGAGACCGGGGCAGACAGCTCTCTGATGGTTGAAATTTATGTCAACCGATATGCCGGTGATTGGCGGGCGCTGCTGTCCGCCCTGTTTGCGCCGGATATCCGGAAGGTTGGCCACAATGTCAAGGACATGATGCGCGCCCTGCTGGCCCAGGGACTGCCCGCCGATGGTTTCATCTTCGACACGGCGCTGGCCGCCTATCTGGTAGACGCCACCGCCGGCAGCTACGATCTGCAGCGGCTGTTTGTCACCTACTATAACGAGCAGCTGCCCCAGCCCGACCATCTGACGGCGGATGCCTTCAATCCCCTGGCTGGGGAGAACATCGCCGCCCAGACGGCGCTTATCAGCTACACCGCCGCCGTGTCCGCCCTGCACGGGACGCTCGCGCCCAAGCTGCGGGAGCTGGAGATGGAGGAATTGTACTATAGTGTGGAGTTGCCTCTGTGCCGGGTGCTGGCGGATATGGAGACAGCTGGTTTCCTGGTGGACCGGGACGCCCTGGCGGATTTCGGCGCAGCTCTGCAGAAGACCACGGACCGCGTGGAGCAGGCCATCTATGACGCCGCCGGAGAGACTTTCAATATCAACTCCCCCAAGCAGCTGGGGTATATCCTGTTCGAGAAATTGCAGCTGCCCCACGGCAAAAAGACGAAGACCGGCTGGTCCACCAACGCCGATGTGCTGGAAAAGCTGCGTCACGCCTATCCCATCGTGGACGACGTACTGTGCTTCCGCCAGTACACCAAGCTGAAGAGTACCTATGTGGACGGGCTGATGAAGGTCATCGATATGGACGGCCGGATACGCACCAGCTTCCAAATGACCGTCACCGCCACCGGGCGGCTCAGCTCCACGGAGCCAAATTTGCAGAATATCCCCACACGCACCGAGCTGGGCAGCCAGCTGCGGCGGATGTTCACGGCGGCGGAGGGCTGTGTGCTGGTGGATGCGGACTACTCCCAGATCGAGCTGCGCCTACTGGCGCATATGTCCGGAGATAAGGTCATGCAGGCGTCATTCCTGTCCGGTGCGGACTTCCACACTGCCACCGCCGCCAAGGTCTTCCACGTGCCGGAGGAGGATGTGACGCCGGAGCTGCGCCGCCGGGCCAAGGCGGTGAATTTCGGCATTGTGTACGGCATTTCCGCCTTTGCACTGGCCCAGGACATCGGCGTCACCGTGGCAGAGGCCAAGGCGTACATGGACCGCTATTTCGAGACGTACAGCACCCTGCGGCAGTATATGACCGACGTGGTGGCACAGGCGGAGCAGGACGGCTACGTGCAGACCATGATGCACCGCCGCCGCCCCCTGCCGGAGCTGAAGAGCAGCAATTTCAACCTGCGGGAATTCGGCAAGCGGGTGGCGCTGAATATGCCGGTGCAGGGTAGCGCCGCCGATATCATGAAGCTGGCGATGGTGCGTGTGCATGACCGGCTGAAGCGGGAGGGCCTGCGTGCCCGGCTGCTGATGCAGGTCCACGACGAGCTGATCGCCGAGTGCCCGGCGGAGGAGCAGGCGCAGGTGAAGCGCATCCTCACGGAGGAGATGGAACACGCCGCAGCGCTGTCCGTTCCCCTGACGGTGGACACCCACTGCGGAAAAAACTGGCTGGAGGCGAAGGGATAAAGCTATGAAACACATCAAGATCGTACCCATGGCGGCGGAGCATTTGAACGACGTGGCGGCGCTGGAGTTGGCCTGCTTCTCCCGCCCTTGGTCCCGGCAGATGTTGGCCGAGGAGCTGGACAACCAGTGCGCGGCCTTTTTGGTGGCGTTGGAGCCGGAGACGGAGAAAGTTATCGGCTACGCGGGATTGCTGGTAGCCGCCGACGAGGGCTATATCACCAATGTAGCGGTGGACCCCTCCCGTCGCCGGCAGGGCGTGGCGGCCCAGCTTTTGCAGGTATTCGACAACTTTGCCCGCGGCAATCAGTTGGCGTTCCTGACGCTGGAGGTGCGGCCCTCCAACACCGCGGCTATCGCGCTGTATCAGGGCTTCGGCTTCCGCGAGGTGGGCCGCCGCCGCAATTATTACGACCTACCCAAGGAGGATGCCCTGATCCTGACGAAATACTACACGGAGGAGGCGGCGCAATGAACATATTAGCTTTCGAGTCCTCCTGCGACGAGACGGCGGTAGCCGTGGTCCGGGACGGGCGGACGCTGCTGTCCGACGCCATATTGTCCCAAGCGGATATGCACGCCCTCTATGGCGGCGTGGTGCCGGAGATCGCCTCCCGC
>USMI01000088.1 GCA_900555735.1 uncultured Eubacteriales bacterium
GGGTGTGGACGGTCATTCCCTGGAACTGACCACCCTCTGCGATGTCCTCGTCGATAAAGTTCAGAATAAAGTTTTTGCTCTCCGCTACCTCCTCGGTCTCAGGGGTATTGGTCTTTCTTTCCTCGGTCATTGTCTCACACTCCTTGTAGGTCGTATTATTTTGTGGTAAAAACCAGAATAGTATTATACTCGCTCCCTGCCGGGATTGCAATAGTTTTGCCGCGCCATCCGCGCATTTTTACAGCGCGTCGAACTCCTCACGGCTCAAAAGCAGGTTCAGAGCGTCCAGCAGCCCCGTGGTGGTCAGATGCTCCGGCAATTGCAGCGCCCGTATCAGCCCGGCACGGCGCGCCGCGCTGCCGGGGCCGATGAGACCCTTGTCCATCAGGTCGGCGCGGGTGATGCCCGCACTCTGCTTCATGCGCTCCTCCCCCTCGAAGGTGGCGCCGCAGCTGCGCAGGGCTTGCAGCAGCACGTCGGGGGACATGCCCTCCACGCCCAGCTTTCCCTCCTTGCCGCCCTTGCGCTTGCGGCGTTCCTTGCCCATCACGTCGGGGACATACGCCTGCTTCACCTGCTCCGGCGGCAGCGCCCCCTTGAGATGATTGCGGATGACAAAGCCCGCGCCGTCGGGGTCAGTCAGCAGTATCACGCCGCGCTTTTCCGCCAGACGGCGGAAATATGCCAGCTTCTCCTTATCACGGAACACGCCGAAGCCCTCGGTGGTCAGGATCACCGCGTCCACCACCTGAGACAGAGCGTTTTTGTCATAGCGGCCCTCCACGATGATGACCTCACGGATGCGGGGCTTCACCGTTCACCTGCCAATTCCATCAGAAACAGCTTCAGCTCCGCCTCGCTGTCCATGCCCCGCTCGCTCTTCATGCGGCGATCCAGCTTCTGGCAGCGCTTCACGGCGGTGCTGCACCACTCATGATCCACCTTTCTGGCAGCCTGCATCAGCAGCTTGGCGGGATAGTCGCTGCTCATGCCCCACAGCTGCTTCAGCCAGAAGCGGTCCTTCCCCGTATCCAGCGCCATGCGGGCGGTATACAGCCGCCGCAGCTCCTTCCCCACCGCCGCCAGAATGACGATAGGCTCCGTCTGCATCCGCAGCAGATCGGACAGCACCCGCGCCGCGTCATCATACTTCCCGGCGGTGATGCAGTTGGTCATGTCGAACACGCGGGCATCCAGTATGGGGTCGGCCACGGCGTTGATATCGGCAATGGTGACGCGCTCCTGCTTGGCGTAGGCGGCGATCTTTTCGATCTCCGGCACCAGCTCCGTCATCAGCGTGCCGCAGGTGAACAGCAGATGGTCGGCGGTGGTGGGGTCGATGTCGTGGCCCAGCGCCGTGAACCGGCGGCGCAGCCAGTTGACCAGCTGCGTCCGCTCCTGCTGGGCGAACTCCACCACGCAGACATGCTTGTCCAGCGCGGCGCACAGCTTTTTCATCTTGCCGTCCCGCTTATACTCCAGCGTGTCGTAAATAAAAATCAGCGTGCAGTACTCCGGAAAGTCCTCCAGCAGCGCGATCAGGGCATTGCGCTGGCCCTCATCAAGCTTGAAGAGATCCATGTCCTCCACCGTCACCAGCGTGTGCTGGGCCATCATAGGCATGGCCTCCACCGTCTCGGTCAGCGCCTGCACCGTCAGGCCCTTGCCGTTGAGGTGGTGGTCGTTGAACTCCTCGAAGCCCGCCGGGATCAGCAGCTGGCGCACCTGCTGCAGATAGCGGCTGCGGAGATACGTCTCCTCGCCGTGGAAGATATACACATTTTGCAGCTGCTCCGCCTTCAGATCGGCCTTCAGCTGGGTAAAACCTTTATTCTCCGCCATGTTCCTCTCCTTCGTGAATGGTGATGCTGCCCTCGGCATTGGTACAGCGTACCGCCGCGCCCACGCGCTCCAGCCGCTGGACGGTCTCCGGCGCGGGATGGCCGTAGCTGTTGTCACCCACGCTGATAATGGCGATCTCCGGCTTTATCGCCTCCAGAAACGCCTCGTCCGAGCTGTACTTGGAACCGTGGTGGCCCACCACCAGTATCTCAATATCCGGAATTGGGTACTTTTTCAGCAGCGCCCGCTCCGTGTCGCCCTTCATGTCGCCGGTGATGAGCACGTCAAAATCATTGGCGCTGCCCAGCACGGACAGGCCCTGCTCGTTGATGTCTCCCTCGCCCACCGGCGGATAGAGGGTCACCATAATATCACCCACCGCCACCAGCGTGGTGCGCCGGACCCACTCCACGGTGATGCCGTACCGGTCCGCCAGCTCCAGCAGCCGCTCCCGGACGCCGTATTCATCCTCCATGTCCGGCAGGTACAGGGTATCCACCTTCAGACGGCTCAGCAGCGTGTAGAGGCCGTTGGTGTGATCGGCGTGGAAATGGGTGACCGCCACCGCCTTCAGATGGGAAAAGCCCATGGAAGTCAGTGCATCCGCCGCCACAGTGCCCGCGTCCACATAGCTGTTGGAGCTGCCGCAGTCCACCAGCATCGCCTGTCCGCCGGAGTACAGCGCCACGCTCTCGCCCTGCCCCACGTCCAGCACCGTCACGTTCATGTTGCCGCTGCGGTAAACGAGGGTATTGCCCCAGATGGCCAGTGCCAGCAGCGCCGCGCATGCCGCCGCGGCAAACAGGTACTTCCGCTTGCGCCAGCGCTTCACCGCCGCGCACAGGCCGAAGCCCATATAGGCTGCCGCCAGCCAGATACGCAGATAGAGATTGTCGAAATAGACCGCGTGATACCGCCAGCGGGTCAGGACGTAGGCGATCCACAGCACCAGCCGGATCAGACCGTAGGATATCCAGCCCAGCACTCTTGCCAGCGGAAGCCACGCAAAGCCCGCCAGCACCGTGACGAAGGACGCCATGAAGGCGTAGCCCGCCAGCGGTACCGCCAGAAGGCTGGCCAGCGGCGACACCAGCGACAGCGTGTTGAAATAATAGGCCACCAGCGGCACGGTGCAGATCATAGCGCTCAGCGACACCGCCAAATTGGCGCAGCCGAAGGAGAGCACCCGCCGGATGTGCTTATTATCGCCCTGATACCAGTCGAAAAGCAGGTGATACAGCCGTCCCGACAGCAGCACGATACCGAAAGTAGCGGCAAAGCTCAGCTGTAAGCTGACGGACGCGGCAGCAAAGGGGTTGGGCAGCAGGATCAACAGCAGCGCCGCGCCCAGACTGGTCAGGGGATCACCGTCCCGCCGGAACAGCGGCGCCAGCAGCAGAAAGCCCTGCATGACGCAGGCACGCACCACTGACGGTGTCATGCCCACCATGCACATATAGAACACCAGCACCCCGATGGTCACGCCGCAGAACAGCCGCCGCCTGTGACGGGGCAGCAGCAGGGCCAGCAGCGTCACCAGAAAGGCGCAGTGCAGCCCCGAAACCGCAAACAGGTGGGCCAGTCCCGCGCCCCGCATGATGGTATAATCCTCGTCGGAGATATCGTATTTATCGCCGGTCAGCTCGGCAGTCACAAAGGCAGCGATCCGCTCATCCGGCCAGATGGCCCGTATCCTCTCCCGAAAGGCCCGGTTCATCCGGACAGGCCACCACCGGGCGCTGTCCGCCGTGCCCTCCTCCACGGAAAGCTCACCCTTCTGATACAGCAGGGCAAAGACGCCCCGCGAGGTAAAGGTAGTCAGCCGCGTATCCCGGATATGGCCCGCGTCGTTCCACTTGGCCGTGCCGGACACCGTATTGCCCGGCCGCAGCTCCAGCAGCGATGCGTCGCCGTACAGGGTGGCCTTCCGCAGCAGCGAGCCGTCCAGATGCACCGTCACCCGCGCGCCGTAGTCGGTCTCTATGGCGTAGTCGCAGACCACACCGGTGAAGGGCAGCTCCTGCCCGCACTTGTCCAGCACAGGCTGCTGCACCAGCGCCTGATAGCCGGTGAAATACGCCAGCGCCGCCGCGGCGGAAATCGCCAGCAGGGCCACGCGGCTCCACAGCTTCCGGCGTTTGCGCAGAAAGAATGCTATGACCGCCAGCATCAGCAAGGCAGCCGCCGCATAGAGGTACCAGCCGGTCTCCTCCATCAGCGCCGCCGTCAGGAACGCGGCAGCAAAGGAGAAGGCCGTCATAGCCAGAACACGCATACGACACTCTCTCCTTTCTCGCTGTGTTGAACTGATTTATTATACCAAATTCCGCCTGTATGGGCAACAAAAATCCCGCCCGGATGGGCGGGATTTTTCGGAACGTGTCTTATTTGATCCGTGAGAGCTTGTCGTTGCACTTCTGCAGAAAGCGGGCGTTGTCGATGACGGCGCGGGTATGGGTGCCCTCGCCGATCAGGCCCTCCTCGTCGGAGGCCGTCACCTTGAAGGCGATCATCTTGCCGTTGGCGGAGATACCGGTCACCTCGGCGGTGGCGGATACCTTCATGCCAACAGGGGTGGGGGCCAGATGGCTGGAGCTGATCTCCACGCCCACGGTGCCCTTGCCCTCCGGCAGCTCGCCCTGCACGCACTGCATGGCGGCGTTCTCCATCAGGCCCATCATAAAGGGAGTGCCGAACACCTCCAGCCCGCCGGAGCCCACAGCCTTGGCGGTCATATCGGGGGTCACGGTCTTTTCCATCGTATAGGTCATGCCGACTTCGATCATTTGAAAACCTCCATTAAATTCCCAGACGTGTCCAAAGGTCGTTATAGAACTTCAGCGTATCCTGAGGCAGGTTGATGTACAACTCACAGCGGTCCAGCACCTCAGGGGGTGCGGCCATAATGCTGTAGATCTCCTCGTCCAGCGGCTCCTCGTACTCCTCCTCATAGTAGGCGGGGTACTCCGCCAGCGCCTCGGCGTTGGGGGAAGCGTACCAGATGTAGTCCATGTTGGCCAGATTGGATTCAGTGCTGGCGATGAAGTTGATCCACTCCATGGCTTCGGCGGTGTGCTGGCTGGATTTCAGCACGCACATGGCGTCCACGAACCAGTTGGAACCCTCCTCCGGCACCACAAAGGCCAGATCCTCGTTATTCTCCAGCATGGTCAGATAGTCGCCGGCGTAGTACATGGCGATGGCGGCGTTGCCGCCCTCCATCTTGCCGAAGATCTCGTCCATGACGAAGGCCTGATACACGCCCTTGTTCTTGGCGTCGTAGATCAGCTGGAAGGCCTCCTCCAACTGGCTCTCGTCGGTGGTGTTGATGTCGTAGCCCAGATAGCACAGGGCGGCCATCAGCGCGTCGCGGGAGTTGTTGATCATCAGCACCTGTCCGGCGTACTTCTCGTCGAACATAGCGCCCCAGCTGGTGATGGGCTCGTCCACCATGGTGGTGTTGTAGATGATGCCAACAGTGCCCCATGTGTAGGGAACGGTGTACTTGTTCTCCGGGTCGAAGCTGAGGGACTTGTACTGCTCGTCGATGAGGTCATAGTTTGGGATGGCGCTGTAATCCAGCTCCGCCAGCATGTCCTCCTCGATCAGCCGCCCGATCATATAGTCGGAGGGCACGATCACGTCGAAGTCCGCGCCGCCCATCTTGATAAGGGAGTACAGGGCCTCGTTGCTCTCCGCCGTCTGATAATTGACGCGGATGCCGGTCTCCTCCTCAAACTGGGTGATGAGATCCTCGTCGATGTACTCGCCCCAGGAGCAGACGTTCACCACGCGGTCAGACCGGGCGGCGGCGCCGGTGACGATCAGCACCGCCAGCAGCACGCAGGCAAGGCCGCCCGCCGCGATCTTCTTCCACAGGCCATTGCTCCTCTTGGGGGCGGGCGCGTTGGCCGCAGCGCCCTCACGGTGATGGTGGACATGGTGCTGGGCGTGATTCTCGCGGATGTTGATGATGGCCAGCAGCAGGATTACCGTCACGAACAGCAGCGTGGAGATGGCGTTGATCTCCGGGCTGACCCGCTTCTTGGTCATGCCGTAGATGGTCATGGCCAGCGTGGAGGCGCTGGTGCCGGCGGTGAAGTAGCTGATGATAAAGTCGTCGATGGACATGGTGAAGGCCGTCAGCGCGCCGGACACGATGCCGGGCTTGATCTCCGGAATGATGACCTTCCAGAATGCCTGCATCCATGTGCAGCCCAGATCCTGCGCCGCGTCCACCAGATTGCGGTCCATCTGACGCAGCTTGGGACCCACGGACAGGATCACATAGGGGATGTTGAAGCAGATATGGGCGATCAGCAGCGTGCCGAAGCCCATGGTCAGCCGCTCCGGCAGCACGACGGCGCTCTGCCAGCTGTTGACCCATCCGGCGAAAGCACCCCAGCCGTTGAAGAACACCACGAACAGCAGGCACAGGCTGACGCCGGTGACGATATCGGCGTTCATCATGGGGATGTTGTTGACGGCCATGAGGCTATTCCGGGCCTTGCGGCGCATGCCGTAAAAGCCGATGGCGGCAAAGGTGCCCGCGATGGTGGCGATGACCGTGGCCAGCAGGGACACCAGCAGCGTGATATACACGCTGTGCATAATGAGCCGGTTCTGGAACAGCTGCTGATACCAGTGGAGGGAGAAGCCCTTCCACACGCTGGAGCTGTTTCCGGCGTTGAATGAGAAAACGATCAGGATGATGATGGGGGCGTACAGGAAAAGGCCCGTCAGGATCATCAAAAGACGGTCGCCCGCGGTGTTGGCTCTTCTCTGTCTCATAGCATCACCGCCTGTTCCTCGCCCTCGCCGAAGCGGTTCATCACCAGCATGCAGATGACCACAATAATCATCATCACAAGGGAGATGGCCGCGCCCAGCTGGGGATTATACGCGCCGCCCAGAAACTGCCGCTCGATCAGGTCGCCCAGCAGCAGCTCAGTGCCGCCGCCCAGCATACGGCTGATGGCGAAGGTGGACACCGAGGGGACGAAAACCATGGTGATGCCGGACAGCACGCCCGGCAGGCTCAGAGGCAAAATCACCTTGCGGAACACGGTGACGCTGTTGGCGCCCAGATCGCGGGCCGCCTCCAGCAGGGAATAATCCAGCTTCACGATGACAGAATAGATAGGCAGGATCATGAAGGGCAGATAGTTATACACCATGCCCAGCACTACCGCGCCCTGCGTATTCATCATGGAGAAATACTCGATATTGCTGCCGGTGATGCTGTTATACAGGGCGATAATGCCGATCTTCTGAAACAGCTGGTTCAGAAGGCCGTTGTTCTCCAGAATGGTCATCCACGAGTACGTCCGCAGCAGGAAGTTCATCCACATGGGCAGCATAATGAGCACCATGGCGGTCTTCTGGAAGGAAGCCGGCTCGCGGCTGAGAAAATAGGACACGGGATAGCCGATCAGCAGGCAGATGGCCGTGGCAATCAGCGCCAGCTTGAAGGAGCGGCCGAACACCGCCGCATAGTCGCCCATCTGCACGAAGTTATCCAGCGTGGCGCCGCCGTCTCCGTTGGAGAATGCGTAGATCACCATAATGATGATGGGGGCCACCACGAAAATGGCCATCCATACCACATAGGGCACGGCGAAACGGGAGAGCTTATTCTTCATCCTCGCTCTCCTCCTCTTCCAGCTCTGCGCTGGCGTCCGCCAATTCCTCATACTCCTCGGAATAGGAGGAGTAGTCGCCGAACATACCGGAGTATTCGCTCTTCTTCATGATGTGGAAGCCCTCCGGGTCGATCTTCACGCCGATCCGCGCGCCCATCGGCGAATGGTCGGTGGTCTGGATCAGCCATTTGAAGCCCCGGAAGTCCACGATGATGTCGTACTGCATCCCCTTGAAGGTCACGTTGGTGACGGTGCCCACCAGCTGGCCCTGCTCCACAGGCACGATGTCGATGTCCTCGGGCCGGATGACCACGTCCACCGGCTCGTTCTCGGCAAAGCCGCCGTCCACACAGGGGAACTCCTTGCCGTACATCTTCACCACGTTGTCCCGCACCATGGTGCCGTTGAGGATGTTGCTCTCGCCGATAAAGTCCGCCACAAAGGCGTTTTTCGGCTCATTATATATATCTTCCGGCGTTCCGATCTGCTGGATGCGGCCCTTGTCCATCACCACCACGGTGTCGGACATGGTCAGTGCCTCCTCCTGATCGTGGGTCACATAGATAAACGTAATACCCATCTGCTGCTGGATACGCTTCAGCTCGTTCTGCATATCCTTCCGCAGCCGGA
>USMI01000089.1 GCA_900555735.1 uncultured Eubacteriales bacterium
CACCGTCATATCCTTCTTCAGGGACAGGAACTCCATGTTCATGATGGAGCCGGCGCTGTCCTCGGGATATTTCAGAATTTCATTGATGGACTTGCGCATTTCCGGCGTGGCCTTGTCCAGAATACGGATCACCACGCTGGCGGGCATCTCCTCCACGATGTCCACGGCGTCGTCCAGATACAGCTCGTCCAGCACTTCCTTCAGCTCGGTGTTGGAAAAGCCGTTGATGAGCATTTCCTGACTTTCGCTCTCCAGCTCCACGAACACCTCCGCCGCCGTCTCCTTGGGCAGCAGCCGGTACAGAAGGGGCATGACCTCGGGGCCCGCCTCTTCAAGAATCTGAGCGATATCCGCGCTCTCCATGGGCAGGAACATGTCGCGCAGCTGGGCGTATCGTTTCTCGCGGACCATCTCCTTGATCTCGTCCAGCAGCTCGTCCATTTTGTTTTCCAAATCGATCATGCCACGTTCCTCCTTTCCGCGGATCGTCCACTATATCCGGGCAGCAAAAAACACCCCAGCGCGATAGGCGCTGCGGTGCAAGCGGGAAGCCGTTCCGATATGCCGGCTTCAGGCCCTACCGTTACAAGCTTTAGCATCGCGGGGCGGTGAAGCTACGTTAGATACTACCTTGGTTTCGATAGTACCTGCTCAAACCATCTCATGGTGTCTCCACCATTTCGCGGCAGCAGCCCATATCCCTCGCGGTAGCCTTACCTACCGGTGAACAATACTATACTATGTCAAAATAAAGGCCTTGTCAAGAGCCGCCGCCATCTTTCGGCCACCTTTTTCGTATAAATCGAAAAAATGTTTTACAAATATACCTTGTCGCGGAAAACGCAGTGTGGTATACTGTATTATTGCTATAAAATGCGAAATTATCGGCAGAAGGGAGGGCGTGATATGGGCCTGCACGACGGACACCGGGCGCGGAAGAAGGAGCAGTTCCGCCAACACGGGCTGGACAGCTTCGCCGATCACGAGGTGCTGGAGCTGGCGCTGTATTATGCCATTCCCCGGCGGGACACCAACGAGATCGCCCACCGGCTGCTGCAAAAATTCGGCTCGCTGCAAAACGTGCTGAGCGCACCGGCGGAGGAGCTGGCGAAGGTAGAGGGCGTGGGCGACGGCGCGGCGCTGTACCTGACGATGCTGGAGGCCATCCGCAAGCGGGCGGCCCGTCCCGCGGGCCGGGAGCGGGTGCTGAACACCGTGGACAAATGCGGCCGGTATTTTCTGGCGCTGCTGGAGCAGGAGCGGCAGGAGGTGCTGTATCAGGCCTGTCTGGACGCCAAGGGGAAGCTCCTCAGCTGCAAGCGGCTGTCCCAGGGCGGCGCGGACAGCGCGGCCTTCTCGCTGCGGCAGGTGGTGGAAAATGCCCTGCTGTCCAACGCCAGCGTGGTGGTGCTGGCCCATAACCATCCCAGCGGCGTGGCGCTGCCCTCCGAGAATGACCGGGCGGTGACGCTGTGGGTGCGGGACGCTCTGAAGGCCATGGATATCCAGCTGCTGGATCACATCATCGTGGCGGACGGGGATTACGTCAGCATGAACCAAAGCGGGTATTTGGTTTAATTTTTGCCTTATGCATCAGGAGAGTTTCGCGCTCCGGCGCGACCTACTTTTGTCAACAGTGACAAAAGTAGGCAAAAACACCGGAAGGAACCTCCGGTTCCTTCACCTCCGGGCGCGCTATGCGTTGTACAAAATCGTAAATGCATACCACACGTTCACATAAAATTTTCTTTTTCGTTTCGTTAAAAGGATCGTCCCTGCATCAGCGCCGCTGCCGCTGATGCCTACGCCGAACAACGCTTTGGGTTCTACCGTTGAGAGCGTGAGCAGCAGCGGCGCAAGAAGGAAGTCGATGCGTCATGCGCAGCGAAATCCAATATCTCCCGCGAACGCGCGGTAAAAGGCTGCAAATATACAACGCAGCATAGCGTGCGCGGATTCTTAAACCGCAGGTTTAAGCTGTCCTTTTGGTCACTTTTGGGACAGCGGCCAAAAGTGACCCGCGCCGGGGCGCGGAACATCCCCTCGCGCCTGATGGGCTCGAAACACTCTAAAAAGGAGAACCCCTATGCCTCAATTCAAAGTCCATTCTGAATATTCTCCCGCCGGCGACCAGCCTCAGGCCATCGAAAAGCTGGCCGAGGGCGTGGATCTGGGCCTGCGGGAGCAGGTGCTCAAGGGCGTCACCGGCTCCGGCAAGACCTATACCATGGCCAAGGTCATCGAGCAGGTGCAGCGCCCTACGCTGGTGCTGGCCCACAACAAGACGCTGGCTGCCCAGCTGTGTGAGGAATTCCGGGAGTTCTTCCCGGAAAACGCCGTGGAGTACTTCGTCTCCTACTACGACTACTACCAGCCGGAGGCCTATATCCCCCACACCGACACCTATATTGAGAAGGATGCCTCCACCAACGAGGAGATCGACCGACTGCGGCTTTCTGCCACCTGCGCCCTGCTGGAGCGGCGTGACGTGATCGTGGTGTCGTCGGTCAGCTGCATCTACGGTCTGGGCGAGCCGGACGACTTCGCCCGCATGATGATCTCCCTGCGCACCGGCATGACCATGGATCGGGACGAGCTGCTGCGCCGTCTGGTGGAGGACCGGTACGAGCGCAACGACGTGGCCTTCCAGCGGAACGTGTTCCGTGTCCGGGGCGACACGGTGGAGCTGTACCCCGCCTACTACAAGGACCGCGCCATCCGTGTGGAGTTCTTCGGCGACGAGATCGACCGCATCACCGAGTTCCACCCCGTCACCGGCGCGGCCATGAAAACCCTGAACCATGTGGCCATCTACCCCGCCAGCCACTACGTGACCCCCAAGGATAAGATGGACGCCGCCATGGCTCAGATCAAGAAGGAGCTGGCGGAGCGCCTGCAATTCTTTGAAGAGAACAACATGCTGGTGGAGGCTCAGCGCCTGCGCCAGCGAACGGAATACGACATGGAGATGATGACCGAGCTGGGCTATTGCTCCGGCATCGAGAACTACTCCCGCATCATCTCCCAGCGGCCCGCCGGGTCGCCGCCCATGACGTTGCTGGACTTCTTCCCCGACGATTTTTTGCTGTTCGTGGACGAGAGCCATGTGACGCTGCCGCAGGTGCGGGCTATGTACAACGGTGACCGAGCCCGCAAGGAAAGTCTGGTACGCTACGGCTTCCGCCTGCCCTGCGCCTTCGATAACCGGCCCCTGAAATTCGAGGAGTTCGAGGAGCGCTTCCATCAGGCCATCTATGTCTCCGCCACACCGGGCGAGTACGAGCGGCAGCATGCCGATCAGGTGGTGGAGCAGGTGATCCGCCCCACGGGCCTGCTGGATCCCCGCATTGAGCTGCGGCCTGTGGTGGGACAGATCGACGATCTGTCCGCGGAGATCCGTGCCCGTGCGGAGCGGAACGAGCGGGTGCTGGTGACCACCCTTACCAAGCGGATGGCAGAGGACCTGACCGCCCACTTCCGCCAGAACGGCATCCGGGTGCGGTACATGCACTCCGACGTGGCGGCATTGGAGCGGATGGAGATCATCCGCGACCTGCGATTGGGCGAGTTCGACGTGCTGGTGGGCATCAACCTGCTGCGTGAGGGCCTCGATCTGCCGGAGGTCAGTCTGGTGGCCATACTGGACGCCGACAAGGAGGGCTTCCTCCGCAGCGAGACCAGCCTGATCCAGACCATTGGCCGCGCCGCGCGGAACGCCGAGGGTCTGGTGATCCTCTACGCCGATACGGTGACGCCCTCCATGCGGGCCGCCATGGACGAGACGGAGCGCCGCCGGAAATTGCAGGACGAGTTCAACAAGGCCCATGGCATCACGCCCCGCACCATCCGCAAGAGCGTGCGGGAGATGGTGGAGATCAGCCACAGCGCCGAGGAGGCGTCCCAGCTATCCAAGAAGAAGCTCAGCGACCGGGAGCGGGCCGAGACCATCGCCCGTCTGGAAAAGGAAATGAAGGCCGCCAGCAAAATGCTGGAATTCGAGTACGCCGCGCTGCTGCGTGACCAGATCATCGAACTGCGAGGTGGCAAATAATGCCCGGCCCGGAAGAATTCCGCCGGGATATCCGGGCGGCCAAACGCTTCGGACTGGTGCAGGGGCTGCTGGTGCTGCTGTCCCTGTTCAGCCTTATGCTGGCTATCGCCTTTGCCGTAGGCGGGGACTGGCGGGAAGTCGCCGTGACCGCCGGTATCTGCGCGGTTTTTACCGGTGTGCTGGTCTGCCTTGAGCGTCGGCAAAAGCGCCAGCGTCAGGAGGCGTCCCGGTATTACACCTTCCCCCTTCCCCATGCCTTCGACTATGAGACAGTCTGCGCCGCCATAGAGGCCGCGCCGGGCGTTCAATGGACGCACCTCTGCGACGAGACCGCCCGGATCTGCCGGATCGAGGGAGCGTTTTCGTGGCGGGTGGCACTGCTGCATCAGCCGGAGTTCTCCGCGTCCACCTGCAAGGCCCAGCGTGAGCGGGCCAATCGGTCCGCCAACCGCGCCCATCCGGAAAAGCAGGAGGGTCCTCAGTGGGAGATCGCGTCCCGTTCCCGTGTCAATCTTGTGGTGTGCGACACCATGAATGACGCGCTTTCCCGCTATATCGGCACCCATGCCCAGCACCTGCTGTCGCGCAATGAGAGTATCATCAACATGGCGGTGGTGGGCAACAGCCTGCTGATACCGCCTGTCCGCGGCGCGGACGTGGATTTCCCCTCTCTGAACCGTTATTCCCGCAGCGCCGGCCTGATCTGGTCGCTGCTGTGCAAAAATCCAAACGAACCGCGAACGAACCTATGAAAAAGTACCTCTCCTACATCTATGTGATCCTCAGCGCTGTGTGCTGGGGCTTCATCGGGTTTTCCAACCGCCTGCTGACCGAGGCGGGCGCATCTCTGGGCAATCGGGTGTTCATCCGCAACTTCGGCACGCTGCTGGTTCTGACGGTGGTGTTCGGCCTGTTCCACCGGCAGGTGTTCCGTATCAAGCTGAAGCATCTGCCCATTTTCCTGTGCTCCGGTCTTATCAGTATTCTGCTGCTGAGTCTGGTGTACTTCCAGTGCCAGACCATGTGCTCGTTGTCCGTGGCGGCGGTGCTGCTGTATCTGGCGCCCTCCTTCGTGGTGCTCATCAGCGCCGTGCTGTGGAAAACGCCCCTGACCCGCCGGAAGATCGTTGCGCTGGTGATGTCGCTGCTGGGCTGCGTCATGGTCAGCGGCATGCTGGGCGGCGAGACGACCGCCTCATGGACCGGCATCGCGCTGGGCGTGGTCTCCGGCATGTGCTATGCCAGCTATACCGTGTTCGCCCACTACGGCCTTGCCCATTACGAGAGCTATACCATGATCTACTGGACGTTTCTGGTGGCGGGCCTCGGTTCCCTCTTCTTTGCCGACTTCTCCGCGCTGCCTGCGCTGCTTCACCAGCCCACAGGCCCGCTGGGCATGTTCGGTGTGGTGATCGTGGCCACAGTGCTGCCCTATATCTTCTACACCAAGGGTCTTGAGGGCGTGGAGAGCGGCAAGGCCTCCATCATCACCAACATCGAGCCGGTGGTGGAGACACTGGTGGGTATTATCGTGTTCCACGAAGCGCTGACCATCTGGACGGTACTGGGCGTCAGCTGCGTGTTCGGCTGCGTCATCCTGCTGGCGAAAGGAGACAGACCATGCAAAGAGTCCGAGTCCTCAACGGCTTCCACCTGAAGCTCATTGCCATCTGCACCATGTTCATCGACCACATGGGCCATACGCTGTTTCCCGGCGTCATGTGGCTGCGGTGCATCGGGCGGATCGCCTTTCCCATCTTCTGCTTTCTGATCGCCGAGGGCTGCGTGTACACCCATGACCGGAAGAAATATGCCTTGCGGCTGCTGGTGTTCGCCCTGCTGTCCGAGATCCCCTTCAACCTGATGACCGGCGGCTGGGTGTGGAACCCCTATGACCAGAACGTGCTGTGGACGCTGCTGGCCGGTGCGCTGGTATGCTGGCTCATGGACTGGGCGCTGAAAAAGCGGGCCGCATCGTCCTTTGTGCTGACGGGCGCGGTCATGGTGGCGGCCTACTGGCTGCTGGAGCTTGTCAACACCGATTACGGCGGCTGGGGCATGCTGCTGGTGGCCATGTTCTACGGTATCCACCGCGCACCCGGCGGAGCGGCGGTAAAAATGATCGCCCAGGCTTTCGGTCTCGTCCTTTTCTCCATCGCTGTCATGGGCGGCGTGCTGTCCATCGAGCTTTGGTCGCTGTGGGCGCTGGTGCCCATCTGGCTCTATAACGGCCAGCGGGGCTTTTCCAACAAAGCGGTGCAGTATGGCTTTTACGCCTTTTACCCCGTACATATTCTCATTTTATCATTGATTTCTATTTACCGATAAACGCAAGGAGGCTGTCCCTATGGCAAAGAACAAGGAAGAAAAAACCAACGTCATGCGGACGCTGGACCAGAAGAAGATCCCCTATACCGCCTTTTCCTACGACCCCAACGGCCCCATCGACGGCGTGTCGGTGGCGGCGGAGACGGGGCTGGATGCCGCCGGTGTGTTCAAGACGCTGGTGACAAAGGGCGCCAGCGGGGCATACTATGTATTCGATATCCCCGTGGCGGAAAATCTTGATTTGAAAAAGGCCGCCAAGGCGGTGGGAGAGAAGTCCATCGCCATGCTGCCCCAAAAGGAGCTGCTGGGCCTGACAGGCTACGTTCACGGCGGCTGCTCGCCGGTGGGCATGAAGAAGCAGTTCCCCACCGTGTTCCACGAGACGGCCAACGATCTGGAGCTGATCGCCGTCTCCGCCGGCAAAATCGGCCATCAGGTGCAGGTAAAGCCCGACGACCTGCTGACCCTCCTCCGGGCGAAAACAGCGGATGTGGTGGTGTAAGGAGAATTTCGCTCTCCGGAGCGACCTACTTTTGCCAATAGCGGCAAAAGTAGGCAAAAACGCCAGAAGGAACCTCCGGTTCCTTCACTTCCGGGCGCGCTATACAATACGCAAAACTGTGAATGTGTACCACGCGTTTGCGTGAGATTTTCTTCTTCGTTTCGTTATCGAATCGTCTCCGCACCAGCGTCGCTGCCGCTGATGCCTACGCCGAACAACGCTTCGGGTTCTACCGTCGCACCGCATGAGCGGCAGCGGCGCAAGACGAAAGTCAATTCGTCATACGCAGCGATGACAGCCGTTCTCCGTGACCGCGCGGCAAAGGGTAACAAATTTACAACGCAAAACAGCGTGCAGAAAGTCTTGAAACCTGAGGTTTCAAGCTGTCCTTTTGGGTACTTTTGGGACAGCGGCCAAAAGTACCTCGCGCTCGCAAGCGCGAAATCCCCTCTCGCTCCGCAGAGCGAAATATTTTAATTCTTTATTGACATTAAAAAGCGATTTTACTACACTTATCTGCAACAAATCACGCAGAATCGAGGAATACCATGCAAAAGGAAATTTTCATCAAAGGCGCGCGGGAGAATAATCTAAAAAACATCGACGTGACCATCCCCCGCGATAAGCTGGTGGTGCTGACCGGCCTTTCCGGCAGCGGCAAAAGCTCCCTTGCCTTTGACACCATCTATGCCGAGGGCCAGCGCCGCTATGTGGAGAGCCTGTCATCCTATGCCCGGATGTTTCTGGGCCAGATGGACAAGCCCGACGTGGACTATATCGACGGCCTGTCCCCCGCTATTTCCATCGACCAGAAAACCACCAGCAAGAATCCCCGCTCCACTGTCGGCACGGTGACGGAGATCTACGACTATATGCGCCTTTTATGGGCGCGGATCGGCGTGCCCCACTGCCCCAAGTGCGGCAAGGAGATCCGCCAGCAGACCATTGACCAGATCATTGACCAGATCATGGCACTGCCCGAGGGTACCCGCATTCAGGTGATGGCTCCGGTGGTGCGGGGCCGCAAGGGCGAGCACACCAAGGTGCTGGAGGATGCCCGCCGCAGCGGCTACGTCCGCGCCCGCATCGACGGCGAGATGCACGAGCTGGACGAGGAGATCAAGCTCTCCAAGACCTTCAAGCACCAGATTGACATCGTGGTGGATCGCCTGATCGTCCGCGCCGATATCGCCACCCGCCTGACCGACAGCGTAGAGACCGCCTCCA
>USMI01000090.1 GCA_900555735.1 uncultured Eubacteriales bacterium
GCGGATTCTTAAACCGCAGGTTTAAGTGGCGTTTTTGGGTACTTTTGCCGCCACGGGCAAAAGTACCTCGTGGCCGGAGCCACGAAACATCTCTTTGTGCCGGGGTGCGAAACACCCCTGCCCTCTTACGCTCCTGTGACCTTCCGGTATGCGGCCAGCACCGCCATGCGTACCTCGTCCAATGTACCATCTACCGTGGCGCCTGCCGCGGCGTGGTGGCCGCCGCCGCCCAGAATACGACACAGCGCGCAGGCGTCCACACGGGGTCCGGTGCGGACGGAGACCTTGATCTTCTCCGCCGTCAGCTCCCGCAGCGTCACGCCGCAGTCGGTGCCCTCCACCAGTGCCGGGAGGGCGCTCAGTTCTTCGATGTCCGCGTCGGTGGCCTGCATCTCCTGCCGCAGCGCCAATGGAATCTCCATAATGACCACCCGCTCGCGGTCAAAAAGCTTCATGTCCGCCACCATGCGGGACTCCATGGCCAGCCGCACCCGGCTCTTGGTGCGGAACAGTGCCTTGTTCACCGCTGCCACGTCCACCACGTCCATCAGCGCCGCCGCGATGCGGTGGGTGCGGGCGGTGGTGTTGCCGTACTGAAAGCCGCCGCAGTCGGTACTGACTGCCACATACAGCGGCAGCGCGATGTCCGCCGTCAGGGCGGTCAGGTGCTGAATAATCTCATACACGATCTCGCCGCAGGCGGCGCTGTCCGCCTCCAGACAGGTATTGCGGGCAAAGAAGCCCTGCGACGGATGGTGGTCGATGGCCAGCTCGATGCGCTCCTGATAGGGCTTGGCATTCTCCGGCAGCAGGCTCACGTCGGCGATGTCCACGCTGACGATGTGCTCCGCCTCCCAGCCCTCCGGCGCCCAGTAAGGCGCGGCGTAGGGCGCATAGGTGGCGGTGATCTCCGGATTGGGCAGCAGGTACGCCGTGCGGCCGCAGTCCCGCAGGGCGCAGCACAGGGCCGCCGCGCTGCCGATGGTGTCGCCGTCGGGCCGCACATGGGTCAGCAGCAGCACGTTGTCCAGCGCCTCCAGATACCCAGCGGTCTCGCGGGCTGACAACACAGGCCGGGCCATCACTTATCCTCCGGCAGCACGATGTCCGCGTTGGCGGGGTTGGCGGGCTTGACGTGATGCAGCATGTCCAGAATGTGTGCCCCGTGGGCGATGGAATCATCGGCGAAGAATTGCAGCTCCGGCGTATAGCGCAGCTGCAGCCTCTGGCCCAGCTCATGGCGCAGATAGCCGCTGGCGGACTTCAGACCCCGCATGAGATCCTTCTCGTCAGTGCGGTCCATGGCGCTGATGTAGACGCGGGCATAGCGCAGGTCGCTGGTGGTGTCCACATGGGTAATGGTCAGCAGGGCGTCCGCCACACGGGGATCCTTCACCGTGCGCAGCAGGCCGGACAGCTCCCGCTGGATCTCCTCGTTGATGCGTCCGATACGGTTGGATGCCATACTTTCGCTCCTTTCATGGAAAAGGGGCGGGCGCACTGCCCGCCCCTCATAATATAGTAGCCTCGCAGAGTTCGCGTCCGCAGACGCGAAATAATCAAATCATTTTTCTGACGACATGTGCGTCAGAAAAATTCTTCTCGGCCAGCAAGTGCACCCAACGGGTGCGCGCAGTCGGCCGCAATCCCCTTGGCAGAAAAGTCGTCAGACTTTTCGCCAGTTTATCATTGGGGGATCTCCTCCATCGTGAAGGCCTCCACGATGTCGCCTTCCTTGATGTCGTTGTACTTCTCGATGCTCAGGCCGCACTCATAGCCGGACACGACCTCCTTGACGGAGTCCTTGAACCGCTGCAGGGAGGCCAGCACGCCCTCATGGATGACGATGCCGTCACGCACCAGACGCACCTGACAATCCTTACGCTGCAGCTTGCCGTCCTGCACATAGCAGCCCGCCACGGTGCCCACGCCGGAGACCTTGTAGGTCTGGCGCACCTCGGCATGGCCCAGCACCACCTCGCGGTACTTGGGGGCCAGCATGCCCTTCATGGCGGCCTCGATCTCGTTGATGGCGTCGTAAATAACGCGGTACATCCGCATATCCACGTTGGCGCGGGCGGCGCTGTCGCGGGCGGCGGCGTCGGGACGGACGTTGAAGCCCACGATGATGGCCTGCGAGGTGGAGGCCAGCATCACGTCGGACTCGTTGATGGCGCCGACGCCGCCGTGGATCACGCGGACACGAACCTCCTCGTTGCTCAGCTTTTCCAGAGAGGCCTTCACCGCCTCCACGCTGCCCTGTACGTCGGCCTTGACGATCAGGTTTAGGTTCTTCATCTCACCGGCCTGAATCTGGCTGAACAGATCCTCCAGAGAGACCTTGGTGACAGGGGCATTGGCCTTGGCCTTCTCCTCGGCCTTGCGCTGCTCCACCAGCTCGCGGGCCAGCTTTTCGTCGGCAACGGCGTTGAAGGTGGCACCGGCGGAGGGCGCCTCGCTGAGGCCCGTGATCTCCACGGGGACGCTGGGGCCGGCCTCAGTCATGCGCTGACCCTTGTCGCCCACCATGGCGCGGACGCGGCCCACGGAGGTACCGGCGATGATGATATCGCCCTGATGCAGGGTGCCGTTCTGGACCAGCAGGGTGGCCACGGGGCCGCGGCCCTTATCCAGACGGGCCTCGATGACGGTGCCCTGTGCAGCACGGTTGGGGTTGGCCTTCAGCTCGCTGACCTCGGCGGTCAGGGTGAGCATCTCCAGCAGGTTATCCACACCCATACCGGTCTTGGCGGAGATGGGGCACACAATGGTGTCGCCGCCCCACTCCTCGCACACCAGACCGTACTCGGTCAGCTGCTGCTTGATGCGGTCGGGGTTGGCTTCCGGCTTATCCATCTTGTTGATGGCCACGATAATGGGGATCTCTGCGGCCTTGGCATGGTTGATGGACTCGATGGTCTGGGGCATGATGCCGTCCTCGGCGGCCACCACCAGAATGGCGATATCCGTTACCATAGCGCCGCGGGCGCGCATGGAGGTAAAGGCCTCGTGGCCGGGGGTATCCAAAAACGTGATGGGCTTGCCGTGGATCTCCACCTGATACGCGCCGATATGCTGGGTGATGCCGCCGGCCTCGCCGGAGGCCACATGGGCGTTGCGGATATAGTCCAGCAGGCTGGTCTTACCGTGGTCAACGTGACCCATGACCACCACAACGGGAGCGCGGGGCACCAGATCCTCTTCCTTATCCTGATGGTCGTCAATCAGCTTTTCCTCGATGGTGACGACCACCTCCTTCTCCACCTTGCAGCCCATTTCCTCAGCAATGATGGCGGCGGTGTCAAAGTCGATCATCTGGCTGAGAGAGGCCATAACGCCGTTCTTCATCAGGCACTTGACCACCTCGGCGCCGGTCTTCTTCATGCGGCTGGCCAGCTCGCCCACGCTGATCTCATCGGGGATCTGCACGGTGACAGGCGTGTTCTTGATGATCTCCAGCCGCAGCTTGCGCATGCGGTCGGCCTCCTCCTGCTTGCGCTTGTTGGTCATGGGGCCGTTCTGGCGCTGCTTGTTGTTGCGGAACTTCTCCTTGCCCTGCAGCTGATCCTTGTCCCGGCGGCCGCCGCGGTTGCTGCTGCGGTCAGCCATGTCCTGCAGCTTCTCATCGTACTTGTCCAGATTCACATTGGTGGCCTTGCGGGTGTCCACCACCTGCTTCTGGGGCACGCGGGACATGGGCTTCTGGGGCTGGTTATTATTGTTATTATTGTTGCTGTTGTTATTGCTATTGCCGCCATTCTGGGGCTGGGCAGGCTTCGCCTGCTGATTGCCGCCCTGCTTCTGGCCCTGAGGCTGCGCATTCTGCTGCTTTTTCGGCTCCGGCTTCTTCTCCTCGGTCTTGGCGCCCTCGGCAAAGATCGTGGCGATGCTGCTGATCTGATTGTGCTGGGTCAGATACTCAAAAATGAGACTCAGCTCACGATCCTCCAGCACCTGCATATGGTTCTTGGGGGTCTCGGCATACTTGGTCAAGATCTCCGTAATATCCTTCGTGGCGACACCAAAGTCCTTCGCCACCTCATGCACTCTGTATTTGTTTGCTACGCTACCCAAATAAAGCCACCTCCATCATAGTAAACGGTGCGCCGCGGCCCACCGCGTGTTGTCAACTTTCCTGCTGCTTCTTCCGAACGCTGCCCTTTCCGCGCTTTACCGGAAGGGAACCGGCAAACCGGTTTTCCGGACGCCGTGCGGTCTTGCGCCGCGTTCCGTCGCCTCGTCCGCCACCCCGGCCCGGCTTTCCGCTCTCCGGCGGTTTCGTCCGGCGCTTCGGTTCCTCCGGTGATGCTGCCGGATGTTCCGGCGGCTTGTCGCTGTGAACACGGTGCTTGCCCTGCCGCAGGTTCTTCTCATGCCGCAGCTGCTCGGCCCGGCGCTCCATGGCCCGCTGGGCCTTCACGTCCAGCTGTGCCGCCGCCGCGCCGTATTTCTCGCCGTCAATGGCCGCCAGCTTCTTCACGATGGCTCCGGCAAAGCCGATATCCGTCACGGCGCATATGGCCACACTGGTGCGGCCCAGTGACCGGCCCAAGGCGTCCTTGTCCGCCGGAACGGTCAGGCACAGGCACGCGCCCGTCTGGGCGAAGGAGAATGCCCTTCGCTGGGAGGAGGGTCCGGCGTCCCGCGCCACCATGATCACCCGCGCCTTTCTGGCACGGGCGGCAGCGCCCACCGGCTCCTCGCCGGTCTCCACGCGGCCCGCCTTTTTGGCAAGGCCCAGCATGGACAATACCTGATCCATCATGCCTCACCGCCCTCCATCTGCGCCTCCAGCGCGTCGTAGACCTCCTCGGGAATGGGCGTCTCCAGCGCACGCTCCAGCGCCTTGGACTTGCGGGCCTTTTTCAGGCACGCGATGTCGGGACACACATACGCGCCCCGTCCGGAGGCCTTTCCCCTGCCGTCCAGCAGGATGCCGCCCTCCGGCGTGCGGACCACCCGCAGCAGTTCCTTTTTATCCTTCATCTCCCGGCAGCCGACACACTGGCGCTGGGGGATCTTCCGGGGTTTGACCGCCATACCGGCCACCTCCTCGATGAAATTATTCCTCGCTGTGAGAAGCGGGCTTGATGTCAATCTTATAGCCGGTCAGGCGGGCCGCCAGACGGGCGTTCTGGCCCTCCTTGCCGATGGCCAGACTCAGCTGGTCATCCGGCACGATGACGCGGCAGGCCTTGCCCTCGGTCGCCAGACGCACCTCTACCACATCGGAGGGCGCCAGCGCAGCGGCGATGAACTCGGCAGGATCCTCGCTGTACTTGATAATGTCGATCTTCTCGCCCCGCAGCTCCTCCACGATGGCGTTGACGCGCTGACCGCGAGGGCCGACGCACGCGCCGATAGGATCGATGTTCTCATCCTCGGACCAGACGGCCATTTTGGTGCGGTTGCCCGCCTCGCGGGCGATGGAGCGGATCTCCACGGTGCCGTCGTAGATCTCGGGGACCTCCAGCTCAAACAGGCGCTTCACAAGGCCGGGATGGGTGCGGGAGATCAGCACCTGCGGGCCGCGGGTGGTGCGGCGGACCTCCACCAGATACACCTTCACCATCTGACCCTCGGTCAGCGTCTCGCCGGGCACCTGCTCGTTCTGGGTCAGCACAGCCTCGGTGCTCTCGTTGCCGGAGCCGATCTTCAGGATCACGTTGCCGTTGCGGGGATCGATACGCACCACGGTGCCGGTCAGGATCTCGTGCTGCTTGCTGCCCCACTCGTCATAGATCATGCCGTGCTCGGCCTCCCGCAGGCCCTGAATGATGACCTGCTTGCCGTTGCCGGCGGCGATACGGCCGAACTCCACGTTCTCCACAGGGAAGTTCACCACACCGCCCAGCTCGTTCTTGGCGCTGATATGGCGGGCCTCCTCCAGAGAGATCTCGTTGGCGGGGTCCATAACCTCCTCCACGATCTCCTTCTGGACGTACATCCGCAGGTCGTGCTTCTCCTCGTCCACGTCCACGATCACGTTCTCCACGCCCTCATGATCCCGCTTATAGGCGGTGGTCAGGGCCTGAATGATCTTGCCCATCATAAAGTTCTGGGGGATGCCCCGTTCCTTCTCCAGCATAGCCAGCGCTGCGAAAATCTCATCACATTTCATGATCCTAAACTCCTTCTATCTAAAACGAAACTTGTTGTTTAAAACTCTACCCGCAGTCGAACCAGCGCCACTTCCGCCTTCTCGAACCGTACCGGCTCCGCGCCGCCCATGTCCAGCAGCACCGCGCCGTCCTCGTAGCCCGCCAGCGTACCGGCGAACTCCTTCCGGCCATCCCGGTTCTTATAGGTCTTGACCAGCACCGGCTGGCCCAGAAAGCGCTGAAAATCCGAGGGCCGCTTCAGCTGCCGCTCCGCACCGGCGGAGGATACTTCGAACATATAGCTGGATTCGATGGGGTCCACCTCGTCCAGCAGATTGCTGACCTTACGGCTGACGGCCTCGCAGTCCAGAATGTCCACGCCGCCCTCCTTGTCAAGGTAAAGCCGCAGATACCACTGGCCCGCTTCCCGGACGTATTCCACGTCCCACAGCTCGCAGCCGTTCTCCTTCACGACCGGCTCCGCCAGCTCCCACACGATGTCGGTGACTTTTTTCATAGCGTTCCTCGCTTCATTTTTCAAACGATTTCCGATTTTTAAGAAACGGATTTTGCTCAACAAAAAGAGCGGACGGAACGTCCACTCTCAGTCAACACATACTACCGTGTCGTATCTTACCATATTTATCGTAGGATTGCAAGGGGTTTTGCGGAAAAAACCGCTTGAAACAGGGCGGTTATGTGCCGTTTTTTCGACAGGATACGCTATTGCGGGACTGCCGCGGCCATCGCAGGAGCGGCTTTGCGGTCAGGAGCGGGCGCCGCCCCCGACCGCAGGCCGACAGATCGTCTATATGCCCAGAAACGCAGAGGCCAGCGCGAAATAGATCAGCAGGCTGGTGGCGTCTACGATGGTGGTGATGAAGGGGCTGGCCATCACCGCCGGGTCAAGGCCGATCTTCTCCGCCAGCAGCGGCAGCGAGCAGCCCACGCACTTGGCGAAGATCACCACGAACATCACCGTCAGGCACACCACAAGGCACACCGTCATGGTCACCTCGTCGTTGCCCAGCAGCAGCCGGTCCACCAGCTGCATTTTCACAAAGTTGGCGGCCGCCAGCGCCGCGCCGCACAGGAAGGCCACCCGGACCTCCTTCCACAGCACCGCCAGCACGTCGGAGAAATCCACCTCGCCCAGACTCAGGGCGCGGATCACCGCCACCGACGCCTGCGTACCGGAGTTGCCGCCGGTGCCCGACAGCATGGGGATATAGGAGTTCAGCACCAGACAGGCCGCCAGTGCGCTTTCATAGTGGTTCAGGATCATACCGGTAAAGGTGGCCGACAGCATCAGGATCAGCAGCCACGGCATACGGGCCTTCCATGTGTCGAACACACCGGCGCGGAGATAGGGCTTGTCGGAGGGCAGCATAGCCGCCATCTTCTCGAAGTCCTCCGTGGTCTCTTCCTCGATGACGTCCATAGCGTCGTCAACGGTAACGATACCCACCAGCCGCTTTTCCAGATCCACGATGGGCATGGCAAGGAAGTCGTACTTGCTCAGCGCCTGCGCCACATCCTCCTTATCGTCGGTGGTCTTGGCCCACACCACATCGGGGTCCATGATGTCCTCGATCAGGTCGTCCTCGTCCGCCAGCAGCAGCTCGCGGACCGACAGCACGCCCAGCAGGCGGCGGGTGGGGTCGGTGACGTACAGGATGTTGATGGTCTCCAGCTCGCCGCCGATGCGGCGGATGCGCTTGAAGGCGTCCGCCACCGTCATATCCTTCTTCAGGGACAGGAACTCCATGTTCATGATGGAGCCGGCG
>USMI01000091.1 GCA_900555735.1 uncultured Eubacteriales bacterium
TGCAGGTAACGCTGGAGGCCACCGTGCAGTACTATCTGGAAAAGGGCATGAAGGACATGTGCGACGCCTTCTCCCCCGCCAACGGTGCCACCGGTATCGTTATGGACGTGCGCAACGGTGGAATCCTTGCCATGGCCTCCTTCCCCAACTATGACCTGAACGACTTTACTACCGTCACCGACAAGACGCTGCTGGAGCAGATGGCGCGGGGCGAGCTGGACGAAAAAGGCGCCCAGCAGAAGCAATGGCGCAACAAGGCGCTGAACGACACCTATGAGCCCGGCTCCACCTTCAAGATCCTGACGTTGTCCGCCGCGCTGGAGGAGGGACTGATCGACAAGACCACCTCCGTCAATTGCAGCGGCGCGGTGAATATCTCCGGCCATACCATCCACTGCTCCAACAAGGCCGGTCACGGCCTGCAGACCCTTCAGCAGACGGTAGGTAACTCCTGCAACCCGGCCTTTATTTCCTACGGTCTGAAACTGGGTACAGAGAAGTTCTATCAGTACATGCGCTCCTTCGGCATCATGTCCCCCACCGGGGTGGATCTGGGCGGCGAGGCTACCGGCGTGTTCGCCGCGGACGCCAACTTCACCCAGCTGGATCTGGCCTGCTACGCCTTCGGCCAGAACTTCACCGTAACACCGCTGGCGCTCATCACGGCGCAGGCAGCCTGCGTCAACGGCGGCTATCTCTACACCCCCCATTTTGCCCAGCAGATCACCGACAGCAACGGCAACGTGATCTGGCAGCATGACGATACGCCGGTACGGCAGGTCATCAGCGAGGAGACCTCCGCCACTGTGCGGGAATGTCTGGAATACGTGGTAGCCAGCGGCACCGGCAAAAACGGTCAGGTAGCGGGCTACCGCATCGGCGGCAAGACCGGTACGGCCGATAAGGGCCAGTCCGGCGACGTGGTGGTCTCCTTCCTGTGCTTCGCACCGGCGGACGATCCCCAGATCATGATGCTGATCACCATGGACACTCCCAGCCGCTCCACCGGCACCTATGTGTCCGGCGGCAACATGGTGGCTCCCTATTCCAGCGCCATCATGGCGGAGATCCTTCCCTATCTGGGCATCGAGCCCAGTTACAGCGCCGAGGAGCTGATGGGCGTGGACACCACCGTGCCCAACGTCATCGGCATGACGGTACAGGAGGCCAAGGACCGCATGAAGGAGCGGGGCTTCACCTGCAAGATCGAGGGTGACGGCGAGAAGATCACCGATCAGACCCCCGTGGGCGGCGCCATCATTCCCGGCAAATCCACGGTGGTGCTGTATGCCGGAGCCGAGAAACCGGATAAAATGTGTACGGTACCCTCTCTGGTGGGGCGCACCGCCTCCGAAGCCAACACTGCCGCCACCAACGCGGGACTGCTGATCCGCTTCACCGGCACCACCAGCTCGGAGTCAAACACCGTGCTGGTATTCAGTCAGGAGCTAGAGGCCGGTACGGAGGTGCCCGCCGGTACGGTCATCACCGTGCGACTGGGCGACACCACTGTCCGGGACTGATGCGCACTTTTCGCAATATTTATAGCATGAAATTGCATTTCACTTGCGTTTCCTGCCTGCTATACTGGCAATAGCGCGGTCATAACCCGCCGCAAAACAGGATAAAGGAGATCGTTCCATGAAACTAAAGGATGTATTGAAGGGTCTGGAGATCCTCTCCGCCACCGCCGATATTGAGACGGAGATCACCGGCGTCAGCTATGACTCCCGCACCACCGAAAAGGGCGACGTATTCGTAGCCATCAGCGGTGAGGCGGTGGACGGCCACCGCTTTATCCCCGTGGCCGCCGAAAAGGGCGCGGCCTGCGTAGTGTGCGAGCGTATCCCAGAGGGGGATATCCCCTATGTGCAGGTGGAAAGCTCCCGCAAGGCGCTGGCCCTGATGGGCGGCAACTGGTTCGACCATCCCGCCAGAGAAATGACCATGATCGGCGTCACCGGCACCAGCGGCAAGACCACCTCCACCTATCTCATCAAGAGTATTCTGGAGCAGAAGGCCGGAGCCAAGGTAGGGCTGGTAGGTACCATCCAGAACATGATCGGCGATCAGGTGCTTCATACCGAGCGCACCACGCCGGAATCCTTCGAGCTGCACCGCCTGTTCCGCCAGATGTCCGACGCGGGCTGCACCCATGTGGTGATGGAGGTCTCCTCCCACGCGCTGGTGCTGGATCGGGTGTACGGCATCCGGTTCGCCGTGGGCATCTTCACCAACCTCAGTCAGGATCATCTGGATTTCCACCATACCATGGAGGCCTACTGCGACGCCAAGGCTATCCTCTTCAACCGCTGCGACGTGGCCATCTACAACGCCGACGATCCGTGGCATGAGCGGATGCTGGCCCACTGCCCCTGCCGCACCTTCAGCTACAGCGCCAAGGGCGAGGCCGACCTCTCCGCCAAGAACATCCAGCTCCATGCCGGCAGCGTGGACTACGACGCCGAGGCGGACACCGAGTGGGCACACGTCCATGTGGGCATCCCCGCCATCTTCACCGTGTATAACACGCTGGACGCCATCTCCGCCTGCTGGAATCTGGGCGTGTCCATTGAAAACTGCGCCGACGCGCTGGCGAAGAATCACGGCGTGAAGGGCCGCATGGAGATCATCCCCACCCCCGGCAAGAGCTTCACCATCCTCAACGACTACGCCCACAAACCTGACGCGCTGGAAAATGTCCTCTCCTCGGTACGCGGCTTTGCCAAGGGCCGCACCGTGGTGGTGTTCGGCTGCGGCGGCGACCGTGACCGCACCAAGCGCCCCATCATGGGCGAAATCGCGGCGCGTCTGGCGGATTTCAGCATTGTCACCTCCGATAATCCCCGGACGGAGGAGCCCATGGCCATCATCGATGACATTCTGGCCGGGATGAAGGGCTGCACTGCCTACGCCGTAGAGCCGGATCGGGTGAAGGCCATTCACTACGCCATGGATCACGCCCAGCCGGGTGATGTGATCGTGCTGGCCGGCAAAGGACACGAGGACTATCAGGAGATCAACCATCAGCACTTCCCCATGGATGAGCGGGTCATCGTGGCCCAGCACCTGAAGGAAATGTAAACCAGAGAAAACGCCTTTCCGCAAGGCGAAAGAAAGAGAGTCATTCACATGGAAATTATTCTGGCTGCCATTGTCAGCTTTGTTGTCACCGCCGTGGTGGGTAAGCTTCTCATCCCGGCCCTCGTCCGCCTGAAGGCGGGCCAGAGCATCAAGGAGATCGGCCCCAAGTGGCATATGTCCAAGCAGGGCACGCCCACCATGGGCGGGCTGATGTTCATTATCGGCATCGGCGTGGCCATCGTGATCTGCGGCTGGGCCGGTATGCTGGCAGGCAGCTTCCAGCACCTGTATGTGTATCTGTTCGCGCTGGTATTCGGCGGCATCGGCTATATCGACGACTACCAGAAGGTAAAGCACCATCAGAACACCGGCCTGACCGCGCCCCAGAAATTTCTGCTGCAATTGGCGGCGGCCATCGCCTTCCTGTGCCTGATGCGGTATGAGGGAATGCTGAGTCCCAACCTGTATGTGCCCTTTTTCAACACCTATATCGTGTTAAACTGGGGTGTCTATCTGGTGTTTGCCGCCTTTGTCATCGTAGGCACCGTCAACGCCGTCAACATCACCGACGGTATCGACGGCCTGTCCAGCAGCGTCACGCTGCCGGTGGCGGCTTTCTTCGCGTGGGAGGGCTGCGGCTATATGCCCCAATATCTGGTGCTGGCGGCTATCCCCGTCTATTATAACCAGCTGAGCATTTTCAGCGCCGCCCTGTTCGGCGGTCTGCTGGGGTTCCTGCTGTATAACCACTACCCCGCCAAGGTGTTCATGGGCGACACCGGCTCCCTGTTTCTGGGCGGCGCGGTGGCGGCGCTGGCCTTCGCCTACGACATGCCGCTGGTGCTGATCCTGGTGGGCTTCGTCTACATCTGCGAGACACTGTCCGACATCATTCAGGTGGGCTATTTCAAGCTAACCCACGGCAAGCGGATCTTCAAAATGGCCCCGCTGCACCATCATTTCGAGATGTGCGGCTGGAGCGAGAAGAAGGTAGTGGCGGTATTCGCCACGGTGAGCCTGCTCTTCTGCCTGCTGGCCGTTGTGGCGGTGAACGGAAGATTTCTGGCCATGTAAAAACTACTGGCATGAAATCTTCGATTTCATTGCCAATGGGGATTGCGGCCGACTGCGCAGTGGAGCGAAGCGGAACAAGTGCCCTTGGGGTACGCGCGTCCTTCGGACACACTGGCGGCCGAGAAGAATTTTTCTGACGCACATGTCGTCAGAAAAATGATTTAACTTTTTCGCGGCGTCCGCGCCGCGAACTCTGCGAGGCTTTTTACTCATTACAGAAAGGAGGAACGTCTTATGCCGCAATATTCCCAACAGCCCCCCGTGAAGCACACGGAAAAAATGCGCCGCAAGGCGGTGGAGCGCAAGCATCTGCTGGCCGCCAAGGGCGGACGGATGGACGTTCCCTTCCTGCTGCTGACCCTGCTGCTGACGGTGATCGGCCTTGTGATGCTGTTTTCCGCCAGCTTCCCCTCCGCCTATTACGAGACCGGAAACCCGGCTTATTACTTCAAGCGGCAGGCAATTTTCGCCGCGCTGGGCCTTTCCGCCATGTTTGTGGTGGCCAAGATCAACTATCAGCGCTGGCGCGGCGCGGCCCGCATGCTGCTGATCTTCTCCATCTTTCTGCTGATCCTGGTCATTATCCCCCATGTGGGCATCACCCAGAACCGCGCCACCCGCTGGCTGGGTATTGAAAATGTGTTTACCTTCCAGCCGTCGGAGATCGCCAAGCTGGCGGTCATCGTCTACTTTGCCGACAGCATCTCCAAGAAGCGGGAAAAAATGCTGCAATGGCGGGAGGGCATTCTGCCCTATGTCATTATTCTGGGCGTGATCTCCATTCTGATGCTGCTGGAGCCGCATCTGTCCGGCACCATTCTGATCGTAGGCACCGGCGCCATCATGATGGCCGTCGGCGGTATGCAGGGCTGGCTCATCGGCGCGGGCATCGGCGGCGTGGCCGCCGTGGCGGTGCTGTTCGTGAAGCTGGTGGAATCCGGCGTCATCTCCTACGGCGCCAGCCGTATCGCCATGTGGCACGATCCGTGGCTGGATATGAGCGACGACGGCTATCAGATGGTGCAGAGCCTCATCGCCATCGGCTCCGGCGGCCTGCTGGGTCTGGGCCTTGGTAAGGGTCGCCAGAAGTTCCTGTACCTGCCGGAGGAACACAACGACTTCATCTTTGCCGTGGTGTGCGAGGAGCTGGGCCTGATCGGTGCGTGCGTCATTATGCTGATCTTTGCCATGCTACTGCTGCGTGGCTTCTGGATCGCCCTCCACGCCCGTGACCGGTTCGGCACGCTGCTGGTGGTGGGCGTTATGACCCATCTGGGATTACAGGTATTCCTGAATATCGCGGTGGTGTCGGGCCTTGTCCCGGCCACCGGTATCTCCCTGCCCTTCTTCAGCTACGGCGGCACGGCGCTTGCTCTGCAGCTGGTGGAAATGGGCATCGTATTGAGCGTTTCCCGGCAGATCCCCGCGCCGCGAAACGGATAGAAGGAGCTTATTTACTATGAATGTGATCTTTACCTGCGGCGGCACCGCCGGACATGTGAATCCGGCGCTGGCGCTGGCGCGGTATATGCAGGAGAAGGACCCCGCTACGAAGGTACTGTTCGTGGGCACCCCCAACGGCATGGAGCGGGGCCTTGTGGAAAAGGCGGGCTATGACTTCGCCGCCGTGGAGGTCAGCAACTTCCGCCGCTCTCTGTCTCCGGAGGGGCTGCGCCACAACTTCAAGACCGCCAGAACGCTGGTGACCTCCCGCCGGGAGGCCAACGCCATCATTGCCCGCTTCAAGCCCGATCTGGTGGTGGGCACCGGCGGATATGCCAGCTATCCGGCGGTAAAGGCCGCCGCCCGGCACCGCATCCCCACCGCCGTACATGAATCCAACATGATCCCCGGCCTGACCACCAAGCTGCTGGAGGACTGCGTGGACTGCGTGATGGTGGGCTTTGAGGACTGCCGCCGCCACTACAAGCACCCCGACAAGGTGGTGGTCACCGGTACGCCGGTACGGGGCGATTTCTTTGAGCTGACGAAGGAACAGGCCCGTCAGAAGCTGGGCTATGCCGACGATAAGCCGCTGGTAGCCTCCTTCTGGGGCAGTCTTGGCGCGGCGACCATGAACGAACGGATGCTGGACTTCTTTGAGCAGGAGCAGCAGGCCGGTTTCCCCTTCCATCACATCCACGCCGCCGGAAAGAGCGATTGGCCCCATATCTCCGGCGAGCTGGAAAAGCGCGGACTCAGCAGCCCCATGCTGGACATGCGGCAGTACATCTATGATATGGCGGTGGTGATGGCCGCCGCCGATCTGGTCATCAGCCGGGCCGGTGCCAGCACCCTCAGTGAGGTGACGGCACTGGGCATGCCCGCCATTCTGGTGCCCTCTCCCTATGTGGTGGCCAACCATCAGGAGAAGAACGCCCGGATGCTGGAGAGCCACGGCGGCGCCGTGGTGCTGACGGAGGATCAGGCCACCGGCAAGGCGCTGTTTGACGAGACCTCCGCCATTCTCCGCGACAGCGGCAAGCGTCAGGCCATGGCTGCCGGTATGCGGGAGCTGGGCATTCCCGACGCCACAGAGCGTATTTACAGCACTCTCATGTCCCTGCTGTAACAGGGCAAGCTCCGCCCGGCATAGGATGGGTAAAACCATCTGAAAGGCGGAGCGATATGGCATATCTGACGATCGAGGGCGGCCGCCCTCTCCATGGCCGGATACCGGTGCAGTGCGCCAAGAACAGTGTGCTGCCGGTGCTGGCCGCCACAGTGCTGGCGGGGGATACCTGCCGCCTTGTGGCCTGTCCCCGTCTCAGTGACGTGGAGACCGCCGCGGAGATCCTGCGGCATCTGGGCTGCACCGCCCAATGGGACGGCGGCGACCTTCTGGTGGATACCACTCACATCAGCCGCTGGGACATTCCCGAAGCGCTGATGCGCAGAATGCGCTCGTCCGTCATCTTTCTGGGCGCGATCCTCAGCCGCTGCGGTCAGGCGGAGCTGTCCTATCCCGGCGGCTGTGAGCTGGGTCCACGGCCTATCGACCTGCATCTGACCGCCCTGCGGACGCTGGGCGCGGACATCACCGAGCTGGGCGGGAGCCTTCTGTGCCGGGCCGCGCATTTGCAGGGCGCGGACATCGTACTGACACTGCCCAGCGTGGGCGCCACGGAAAACGCCATTCTGGCCGCCTGCGGCGCGGAGGGCATCACCGTGATCTCCAACGCGGCGCGGGAGCCGGAGATCGTGGATCTTCAGGACTTTCTGCAAAAGCTGGGCGTTGTCATCCACGGTGCAGGCACCTCGTCCATCACCGTGCAGGGCGGCGGCGCACGGCACGGCTGCACCCACCGTTGCATCGGCGACCGCATCGTGGCCGCTACATACCTGTGCGCGGCGGCGGCCTCCGGCGGGAAGATCACGCTGGAGGGCATCAACTACCGGCATCTTGCCACCGTTACCACGGCGCTGCATCAGGCAGGCTGCCGCCTGCAATGTGAAAGCGACGCCATCACACTGGAAAGCGACGGACGCCTGCGGGCCGTTGCTCCGGTGCGCACCTCCCCCTATCCCGGCTTCCCCACCGACGCGCAGGCCCTGCTGATGGCGGCTCTGCTGCGCAGCGAGGGCGCCACCATGTTCGTGGAGAACATGTTCGAGAGCCGCTATCGCCACGTGCCGGAGCTGCTGCGGATGGGCGCGGATATCCGGCTGGAGGGCCGGGTGGCCGTGGTCTGTGGCGCACCGGAGCT
>USMI01000092.1 GCA_900555735.1 uncultured Eubacteriales bacterium
GCTCCTTCTACTTCGATATCCTGAAGGATCGTCTGTACTGCGACGCCGCCGAGGGTCTGGAGCGCCGCAGCGCACAGACCGCCCTGTTCCTGATTCTGGATGCCATGACCCGCCTGTTCGCCCCCATTCTGGCCTTCACCTGCGACGAGATCTGGCTGGCCATGCCCCACCGCAGCAGCGACGATGCCCGGAACGTGCTGTTCAACGAGCTGGTGCAGCCCTATACCGAGTACGCCCTCAGCGAGGACGAGATGGCCAAGTGGAGCCGCATCGCCGCCCTGCGCAACGCCGTCAACGGCGAGCTGGAGCAGGCCCGCGCCGCCAAGACCATTGGCAAGAGCCTTGAGGCGGAGGTCGACCTGACCGTCGGCGCCGAGGATGCCTTCCTGACCGAGATGGACAGCGCCATGCTGGCCGATCTGCTGATCGTGTCTCAGGTGCGCGTGGAAGTTGGCGACGCCCTGACCGTGGCCGTCCGCCCCGCCAACGGTGCTAAGTGCCTGCGCTGCTGGAAGGTGCTGCCCACCGTGGGTAGCGACGTGGAGCACCCCGAGCTGTGCCCCCGCTGCGCCGCTGTGGTGAAGAGCTTCCCCGATCTGGTGTAAGAGCTTCATATTGAGTACCCTGTTCCTTTTACCGCACTGTGGCTTGCGGTGGTAACTCGTTGTGTCAACCGTTTCGCAGACCCCTTCGGGCCATGCGAAACGGGACACGGCCTTGCGTGTGGTCACGCTTGATCCGCCGCAGGCGGCGCTGTGACCACCCGCCCCGCTGCGCCGCCGTGGTGAAGAACTTCCCCGATCTGGTGTAAGCGCAAATAAAAAATGACGTTGGCTAAGCCAACGTCATTTTTTTTGCAATTGAATCGCGCGATCCGCGCGGGCGGTCACAGGATGAAGCCGCCGTCCACCGTCAGCACCTGTCCGGTGATGAAGCTGGCCTTGTCCGACGCCAGAAACGCCGCCGCGTGGGCGATGTCCTCCGGCGTGCCGAGACGGCGCAGAGGCGTCTCCTCCGCCAGCTGCGGCAGCACCTCCGGCGGCAGAGCGTTCAGCATATCGGTCCTGATAACGCCGGGGGCGATGCAGTTGACCCGGATGTGGGTGGGGGCCAGCTCCGACGCCAGCGAGCGGGTCAGACCGATCAGCGCCGCCTTGGTGCAGGAGTAGGTCACCTCGCAGCTGGCGCCCCGCTGGCCCCAGATGGAGGAGATGTTGATGATGCAGCCCTCATGCTCGTGGAGCATGGCGGGCAGCACCGCCTGAATGGAGTGGTACGCGCCGTCCACGTTGGTGGAGAAGTAGCGGTGCCACATCTCGTCGGTCACATCCTGAAACAGGGCCTGTCCTGCCACACCGGCGTTGTTCACCAGCAGAGACACCGGTCCCCACTTCTCCTCAATGGCCCGCACCATGGCCTGTACCTCCTGCCGCCGGGACACGTCCGCCTGATAGATCATGGCCTCATGGCCCTCCGCCGCCAGCTCCGCGGCAAGGCTCTCGGCGCAGTCCCGCCGCTCCCGGTAGTTGATGCAGACCCGCCAGCCCTGATGGGCCAGCTCACGGGCCACCGCCCGGCCGATACCCCGGCTGGAGCCGGTGACAAGCGCGATCTTTTCCATTTTTCTTCCTCCTTGCAACGCAGTGATATTTGTCTCTCATTTTACCCTAAAACTCCGCCCGGCGCAAGGATACCGTTGCCTTTGGCTGCGGTTCTTGATAAAATACCATTGATAGACAAGGATATCTCATAAAATTCTTAGAAGCTTCTGCCAGTATGATACTGGATATTTCTGCAAAGGAGACGGCCTATGCGTATTTTGGTAGCCGAGGACGAAAAGCACCTGAACCGCATCATCAGCGAAGCCCTCACCGACGAGGGGTACAGCGTGGACAGCTGCTTCAATGGGCAGGAGGTGCTGGATCACATGGCCTGCGCCCAGTACGACGTGCTGGTGCTGGACATCATGATGCCCCGGATGGACGGCCTTGACGTGGTGCGCCGCCTACGGGGCGAGGGCAACGCCACGCCGGTGCTGTTCCTCACCTCCCGCGACAGCATCGAGGACAAGGTGACCGGACTGGAATCCGGCGGCGACTACTACCTGACCAAGCCCTTCGCCTTTCCGGAGCTGCTGGCGGTGGTGCGGGCCATGGCCCGGAAATACACCGGAAACCGCTCCAACACCTACACCGTGGCCGACCTGACGCTGGACAGCGCCGCCCACACCGTTACCCGCGGCGGCCGGGACATCAAGCTGACTGCCAAGGAGTTCGCCCTGCTGGAGTACATGGTGCGCAACAGGGGCGTGGTGCTGTCCCGCGAGATGATCGAAAACAATCTCTGGAACTATGACTACGAGGGCGGCACCAATGTGGTGGACGTGTATGTGGGCTACCTCCGCAAGAAGGTGGACGCCGGTGCGGAGAAGAAGCTGATCCACACCGTATGGGGCACCGGCTGGGTGCTGAAGGAGGAATGACATATGTCCGCAAAGCTGAGACTGACCGCGTGGTTCACGCTGATGATGCTGTTGCTGTGCGCCGCCACGCTGACCTTCGTGTTCGTGATCAACGGCAGCGCCGTGGCCGACGATCCCCAGAGCCAGCTGATCGCCCGGGTGGACAAAAACGCCCGGAAGGTGGAGTTCGAGGATGGCCGGTTCGAGTGGGAGGATCTGAAATTCTACCGCCAGGGCGTCAGCTGCTGGGTCTGTGACGAGACCGGCGCGTACTTACAGGGCGTGCGGCCTGAGGGCCTGCCGGAGCTGACGCCGGAAAACGGCGCGCTGCGTACGGTTTCCGGCGAAGACGGACAATTTTATATGTATGATGTGTATGTGGACATGGACGTGACGGGCCTGTGGATACGGGGCGTCATCTCCACCGAGAGCCGCAGCGGCGTCATGCACACCATCAACATCCTGACGGCGGTGCTGCTGCCCTGCCTGTTGGTGGTGACGGTGGCAGGCGGCTGGGGCATCGCCCACCTGACCTTCCGCCCCATGGAGCAGATCATCGGCGCGGCAGACGCCATCAATGACGATCGGGATCTGTCCGCCCGCATCGGCCTGAAGAAAGGCCCCGTCGAGATGCGGCGGCTGAGCCGCTCCTTCGACAGCCTGTTTGCCCGGCTGGAGAAATCCTTCCACGCCGAGCGGCAGTTTACCTCCGACGCCAGCCATGAGCTGCGCACGCCTATCACCGTCATTCTGGCGGAGTGCGACCGGGCCAGGCGGAAGTGCCAGACCAGAGAGGATTTCCTCCAGTCCATCGGCGTCATCGAGGAGCAGGGCCAGCATATGTCCCAACTGGTACAGGAGCTGCTGGGCCTGACCCGTTTGCAGCAGGGCACCACACGCTACCCCTTGCAGCGCGCCGATGTCAGCGGCTTCGTCACCGCCTGCTGTGAGGAGTTCCTGCCTGCCGACGACCGAGGCATCACCCTGTCCACCGACATCCAGCCGGAGGTACAGGCCACCTTCAACCCCTCCCTTTTGCAAAGGGCCGTCTATAACCTGCTGCAGAACGCCTATAAGTACGGCAAGCCCGGCGGCCACATCACCGTGACGCTGCGGGCCGCCGGGCACGGCGCGGCGCTGTCGGTGGCCGACGACGGCATCGGCATCGCGCCGGAGGATCAGGAGAAGATCTGGCAGCGTTTTTGGCAGGCCGATCCCTCACGGGGCGAGGACGGCGGCAGCGGTCTGGGCCTTTCCATGGTGCAGGAGATCGCTGCCTTCCACGGCGGACGGGCCACGGTGGACAGCACGCCCGGTCAGGGCAGCACCTTTACCATCACGCTGCCCAAGCGGTAAATTTTTTTCAGTTCAAAATTTATTTAAATTCCTTTCATACTTTTCTTAAAGTTTCCGGTTATGCTATACCCATAACAGGAAAACAACCAGAGCTTGAAAGGAGTTTCTACGATGAAAACGATGAACGATATGACCTCTCATGTGATCGACCCTCAGGTGGCCGTGGCCGCCGCTGTGCTGTACGGCAACCTCCGCAACCGCGAGGTGCTGTCCGCCGATGTGTCCTACGCTGACGGCCTGTACGAGGTGCTGCTGCACAGCGAGTGGATGGACTACGACTGCTATGTGGATGCCTCCAACGGCGAGGTGCTTGGCTTTCAGTCCCAGCCCGCGGAAGAGACCCTCGGTGCGTAATATCCCACAGAAGCAATAAAAAAAGCGCCTCTCCCGGCGGGAGAGGCGCTTTTTTATGAGAAGTCTTATGGCGACAGGTGGCGGCCGAAGTTGCCGCCCACCCGGACGCCCTCCTGCAGCACATAGAAGGCGTGGGGGTCGATCTCATGCAGGGCCATCTGCACCGACACCACCTCGTACTTGTTCAGGCACACGCACATCACATGCACCTGCTCATGGGAGTAGCCGCCCCGGCCCTCCCACAGGGTGAAGCTGCGATCCAGCTTTTCCAGAATGGTCTGGTTCAGCCGTTCAGGGTCCTCCTTGGTAAAAATAATCATCTGAACGGAGATGTTCTGCTGGTGCATCCGATCCAGAAACAGCGCCTGAAACACCACATAGATAGCGGAGTAGATGGCGGTGCTCAGGTTGAACAGTATCGCGCACAGGGCGTACAGCGCCGCGTTGAAGCTGATGGAGAACCGGCCCACCGTAAAGCCCTTGCCCTTCTTGCTGAGGTACAGACCCAGAATATCCAGTCCGCCGGTGGAGCAGCCGCAGGTCAGCACCAGTCCGCAGGCAAAGCCGCTGAGGATGCCGGCCACCAGACAGGAGGTCAGCTTGTCGGCGATGATGGGCGCGGCCGGCGAGGGGATCACCGCCAGCGCGATGGAGTTGACGACCGTCACCACCGTCATGCGGATCACAAAGCCCCGGCCCAGCGTGCGCCACGCCAGCGCGATCAGCGGCAGGTTCACCAGCAGGTACAGCACGCCCGCCAGATCTACCGAGGTCTTGACTCCCAGCCGATCCACCACCAGCGTGCGGATCACCTGACACAATCCGTACAGGCCGCCGCTGTACATGCCCTGCGGCACCACGAACAGATTGATGGACACCGCCAGCAATATACCGCCCAGCACACCCATGCCAAGACGCAGCCATTTATTCTGTTGCACCCTTTGCAGCATACGTCACGTCGCTTCCCTTCCGTATCTATGTAAAATCTGGTTTGTCACTTTTGCGGGGCAATTATAATATATGCCATAGGGGTTGTCAAGCAATTTCCGCACTTTTACAGCGTAAAACGCAGCCGGTCATACAGCCGCTGCCGCGCCCGGCGCAGGCATCGGGACACGGTGGATTTGTTGACGCCCAGCTGCCGGGAGATGTCGGTGACGGACAGCTCCTGCTCATATTGCAAACGCAGCATTTCCCGCTGACGGGGCGTCAGCTCCGCCAGCGCGTCAGGAAGCCGCCTGCGCAAACGGCGCAGACGCTGGCTGTTGTCGCCGTCACCCTGCCGCCACTGGGCCAATTGTGCATAATCAAACAGTATATCTTTCATCCCGGTAGTAGCTCCTGTCGTAGTATCCCGCCGCCAGACGCTGGATATGGCGGCACTGCTGCAGCATGGGCTGCAGATCCAGAATACGCCGGTGCAGCATGAAGCGCTCGTCCTCCCCCTCCGCGGCGGCCTCCTCCCGCCGCAGCTGGGCGATCCGGCGGGACAGCAGCTCCGCCGAATAGGCATATTCCTGCGATAATTGTAGAAGTGTCATGTGCTCCCTCCCTTTCTTCGGTAACTATGCGTAAAAGTGCGTGATTTTTCTCCGTCATTTTGTGAAAGTTTTTGTTGACAAATGAAAGGACTTCTGCTAATATAATCTTCGCTGGTAGCATGCTGGTGTAGCTCAGCTGGTAGAGCAGCTGATTTGTAATCAGCAGGTCGGGGGTTCGAATCCGTCCACCAGCTCCAATTTCATATGGGGGATTTCCCGAGTGGCCAAAGGGGACAGACTGTAAATCTGCTGGCAACGCCTTCGGTGGTTCGAATCCACCATCCCCCACCAAAAAGAAAAAGTCGCACGAAGTGTGGCTTTTTCTTTTTGTCCTTTTCACTTATCACTCTTCACTCTTCTCTGTTCTCTTTCTGCAGCGACTTTTTCCAGTGAAGAGATAAGAGAGAAAAGTGAAGAGTTGACATTGCAGCATAGCATCCTTTCTGCTATACTTTTTCTGAGGTGATTTTTCATGACCAGCCCTCTTTTAGAGAAATCTCTGGATTTTGCAACACAAATCGTCCTGTTTTATGAGACGTTTTCCAAGGCCAAAAAAGACACGACGATCGCCAGACAGCTGCTGCGTTCCGGCACTTCGGTGGGGGCCAATATCAATGAGGCCATCTACGGAAACAGCAAAGCCGACTTTATCTCCAAGCTTCACATCGCACTGAAGGAAACCGGTGAAAGTATCTATTGGCTCACGCTGCTGGATCGTACCAGACTGGTCGAATATGATTTTGCATCCCTTCTTTCTCTGGCAGAAGAAATTAAGCGTCTCCTCATCACCTCGCTGAATACCGCCAAGAGCCGCTGACCACGACCGCCTCCGGGCGGTTTTCTTTTTCCCCCTCCCCTCACTCTACCACACAAGTTTCTTGGCAACGATGTCATAGTACCACAAGAATCTTGATTTGTCAAGCGCAATTTTACAAGTTTCTTGTTTTAATTCTTGACACCGCTCTTTCACTCCTGTAAAATAGAGGTCAAGAAAACAAGAAGCTTGTAAAAGGAGGATGCCCCATGAGCTTTGGTGAGCAATTGCGCAGGCGGCGCGAGGAGTTGGGCATGAGCCGTGACACGCTGGCGGAGATGCTGGGCGTCAGCCGCAGCGCCATCGGCAATTATGAGACCGGCGTCAGCTCGCCCAAGGAGGACGTGCTGCTGCGGTTGTTCGACGCCCTTCAGGTGGACCCCAACTATCTGTACCGGGGCGCGTTCCGCCATGCCTTCACCTGCTCCGGAGAGGAGCAGCGGATGGTGGAGAAATACCGCGCCCTGCCGCTGGCCGGGCGGCAGATGGTACACGCCGTGCTGGACGGCCTGTCGGACTTGCAGGAGCAGTGGCGGCAGGATGCCCCGGCGGACAACATCCGCACCATTCCGCTGTACGCCTCCCCTGCCGCCGCAGGCTTTGCCGCGCCGGTGTTTCTGGAGGACTACGAGCTGATCCCCGTCACGGGCGACGTACCCATGGGCGCGGAGCTGGCGGTGCGGATCCAAGGCGACTCCATGGCGCCGTGGATCGACAACGGCGCGGTGGTCTATGTGAACCATGATCCCCTGCAAAACGGCGACGTAGGCATTTTCTGCGTGGACGGCGACATGCTGTGCAAGCAGTATTACCGCGACCCGCTGGGCATAGTGTACCTGTTCTCCCTGAACCGGAAGCGTGCCGATATGGACGTGGTGTTTCATCAGGGCAGCGGCCGCAGCCTCACCTGCTTCGGCCGGGTGATGATGCACGGTCTGCCGCTGCCGGAATAATATCCCGCCCCGACGGGCATAATGCAGCCATTCCATATTGAATAAAAAGGAGTGTGCTGCTATGTACGCAAATGTGAACCAGAAGGCCTGCATCCAGTGCGGGCTGTGCCCCAGCATCTGTCCCGAGGTGTTCTCGCTGGATGACGGCGCGCCTGCCCACGCCATTACCGATCCCGTACCGGAGGACTGCCGCCTGACGGCGCAGGAGGCCGCCGACAGCTGCCCCACCGGGGCGATCGAGATTAGAGGGTAAGTTATATCCCACGGCTCTGCCGTGGGATATTTTCTATACGTTTTAGCCTCCGGCGGCCCACTTTTCCCAACAGCTGGAAAAGTGGGCAAAAGAGCCGGAAGAAACCGATGGTTTCTTCACTTCCT
>USMI01000093.1 GCA_900555735.1 uncultured Eubacteriales bacterium
GCACCGCCGGAGAGTGATAGATCATGGTGTTTTCCACCGCCAGATCGCAACCCTGTGACAAGATCAACTCATAATCCGGCTCGGAGTACTTGCCGGCGTATACCAGCGCTCCGCTGCCCATGGCGTCCTTGGCACGCTGGATATACCAGTCCGACTGCTTTTTGCCGCTGAGGGTGATGCACCCGACGGCGTCCAGCTTGTCGAAGTAGTCCATGGCGGCGGCCGCCACCAGATAGATCTGATCCAGCGGCTGCTGCAAAACGGTGACGCCGGCGGGTACGCCCTCCGGTACCGCCGCGCCCTCGGCGACCAGCAGGTACACCCGGTCGTTGTTGATGGTGATGCGCTTGTAGCTGTCTCCGGCGTACTCTACGGTAAACTGCTGGGCATAGCGCAGGGGCATGGTACGGTCAAAGACCAACTCATCCCACGATATGGAGGCAGTTTGTCCATCTGCTTTGGCAGGGGCGTCTGCCGTGCCGCAGGCACAGAGGGACAAGACCATCAGCGCCGCCAGCAGTCCGGCGAGAAAACGCCTCACTGGGCGGCCTCCACGGCGGTGGTGGAATCAAAGGTCAGGGTGTACTCGATCTCGTGGGGGGTGCTCATGGCGGTGGTGTTGCCGATCACCGTCAGCGGGGTATCCAGCGCCCGCACGGGGATCTCGAAGGTGGAGCCGCCCTCGGTGGTGAGGACATCGTAACGCTGGCCATCCACCAGCATATAGTCATACTTCTCACTGCTCCACACGATGGTGGCGGTGGCAGCGCCGTTCTCCACCTTCAGGGTGCAGGGAGTCAGCACATGGGACTTACCGGAGCCGCCCTCAAAGCCTACCTCAATGGTGTAAGTGCCGTCCGCCAATGCGATGGCAGCAGCGTCATCGCCGTCATCCTCCTTCAGAACAGGGTTGGAGACGGAGACCTTGTGGTCATACCATACGCCCTTCTTGCCGATGAGGGCCACGTCGAACTCCGTGTCCAAGGCGGGCACGGGGATGTCAAAGCCGTTGACCGTCTCGGTCAGACCATCGGGATAGGTGACGGTATCCTTGGTGGGCTGTAGCAGCACGGCACCGTCCTTCTGTGCGTCCTCCTTCAAACCGGGGAACAGATTCACGATGCTGGTGGAGGCGAGGCTGACGTGAATGGTCATCTGCCCGTCCTTCACGGTCAGTACGCCCTTGCCGTCGCAGGTCTCGTTGGCGTGGAACATACTGCTGTCGGTGTTGAAATCCGCGGTGTACACGCCGTCCGCCAGCGCGGGCTCGGCGACATCGCCGCCATTGTTGTCATCTGTTTTCTGCTGTCCGCAGCCCGCCAGCAGCGATGCCGTCATCAGCAGTGCCAGCAGACAGGAAAGAAACTTCTTCATTTTTATGTGTCCTCCTTGCTCTGAAAAAGGCTCCGAGGCGATAATATACCGCCCCGGAGCCAAGTCAGTCCTTGTTACGCGATAGCGTCGATGGCAGCCTTGGTGTGTGCCACGTAGAGAGCCTGCACGTCCGCGATACGGCCCAGACCGGAGATCTGGCAGTTCACGGTGAGACCGGCGGCCTCAAACATGGTCTTCCAGGAATCCTCGTCCGCACCGGCCATGTCGTTGTTGGCGTGGTCGCCCGCCACGACCATCAGGGGACGCAGCACCACGGTGGTGTAACCGGCTTCCTTGACAGCTGCGATCACGGCCTCGCAGGAGGTGTCCTCAGGCTCGCCCTCCACGGTGCCGATGAACACGTTCTCATAGCCCAGATTGTCCATCTGGGTGGCCATCTGGCTGTAAGTGACCTTCGCCACGTGCGCCGTACCGTGACCCATCAGCACATAAGCCACACCGGCCTCCTTGGCGGCGGCGGTGGACTCGTAACCGCTCTCGCTCAGAGCAGCGGCGACGACGGCCTTGGCAACGGCTTCCTTATCGGCGTTGATGACGGTGGCATCGTTGCCCACCTCACCCAGCATGGGCTCGGCGATCTCAACGGACTCGAACTTGTCACGAACCTTGTCAATGGCGGCGCACATCTCATCGTACTCAGCACCGTGCATCAGATGGGTGGGCTGCACCACCAGCTGCTTCACGCCGTTGGAGACAGCGCGCTCCAGAGCCTGCTCCATGTTGTCGATCTTCTCGCCGTCACGGGCCTGGATGTGGTTGATGATGATCTGAGCGGTGAAGGCGCGGCGCACGGACCAATCGGGGTTGGCCGCCTGCAGGGCATCCTCGATGCTCTTGATGTCGGCTACGCGGCTGTCGTTGTAGGAGGTGCCGAAGGACACCACCAGCAGCTCCTTCTCGCCGATCTCATCCTGGTTGCGGGGATCGTCCTTGGACGCGTCACCGGTGTCCAGACCGAAATAGTCGGGGCTGGCTTCCTCACCTTCCACCAGTGCCTTCTGGGCATCGGTCAGGGCGTCCCAAGCGGCCTTGGCGGCCTCGCACTGGGCGTCTGTCTCCTCAGTGCGCTCCTGCACGTAGATGGCGTCGATCAGCGCAGCGACCTTGTCGGCGGCGGCCTGATCAGCCTCGGCGGTGGACACATCGTTGTTGTCCTTGGTGTCATCGGCAACGTCCTTGTTGCCGCAGGCGGTCAGCATGCTCATCAGCATCACAGCCGCCATCAGAAAGGCAAGTGCTTTCTTCATGGGGAATCTACCTCTTTCCAAATTATTTGTTCTGAAAGAAATATAAAAGCGGCTGTGTCTCACACAGCCGCCCTCGGTGCTTCTTACTACATATACATCCGCGCGGTGACCCGCAGCGGATCATAAGTTCGTAGGAAAACCAACCCGTTGGCAGCAGGTTTGAGATTCCACACAGAGGCAGGTCTCCTGACTTCGTTCGTCACGGCGTTGCCCTTCCCAGTTTCCCAGTGGATTGCAAGGCCGCTCCCGTACACAGTGACTGCATCGTTCCGGATTCGCACCGGATTCCCTTTTCATCTGCCTTTGAGCAGACACCTCTGTGCTACAACTTTATATTTTTCCAGACAGTGGGATTATATCACATTTTGTCGAATTGTCAATCCGTTCTGATGGCGGGGCTGTCTAAAATCTGATGTGGGATTTTTTATTATAGGTATTTGGGAGTGGGCGGTTGCTCTAAAGTCTTATGTGGGATTTTCTCGTTTAGGGCTGTTCGGAGAAAAGCGGTCGCTGTAAAGTTTTTTGTGGGATTTCTCAGCAAGGGGCTTCTAAGCAAAAAACCGCCGGTATCCGAGTAAGATACCGACGGCTTTTATCACTGTGATTGTATCCAGCAATCAATCAAAAAGTTCGTCCAGCTTCTGCTGGAGTGTTCCTTCCTTGGCATAGGGAAGCGCATCCAGTTGGCGGAAATTGTGCTTAATGTCCTTCGTATCCTCATTAAAGCCAAGGATGTATGAGAGCGCAATGTGATAGATGATTTCGGTAGGAGCCAGCCCATACACCTGCTTTTCGAAAATGTGGCGCAAGCGTTCTTTGGGGTCAGGGAACTGCTTCTTCATCTGCTCGCTCTGATACAGCCTCTTGACGATTTCCGTGATATAAAGGCCAGATTTCATATGGAGGTCAATGAAGGTCTTATCGGGGTCATCAAAGCAGCCCGGATTTTCCGCTTCCAGCATAAGGCATCAAGCATTTAGGTCGGAGCAGAGCAGGCACGGGTGGAAAGCATTGGTTGTCCCAACGCCCGTTTCCATGATTTACGGCACTCCTACGCTGTCGCCGCGATCCGCGCCGGAGATGACATCAAGACAGTGCAGGGCAATCTGGGCCACGCCACTGCCGCCTTCACGTTGGACGTGTATGGCCATGTGACCGACCAGATGAAGCGCGAAAGTGCCGACCGCATGGAGCGTTTTATCCGCACAGTCTCCGCCGGTTGACCCAATAAGGCTAAAAATAAGGCTAAAACCTGTTTACGGGCATGAAAAAACTCCCGAAACACAGGTGTTTCGGGAGTTTTGGTTGGAGGTGACACCCGGATTTGAACCGGGGAATGAGGGTTTTGCAGACCCTTGCCTTACCACTTGGCTATGTCACCGAGGCGTGATGTCCGAGGGACATTATACAATACCCGGCGGCACTTGTCAAGGGAAAAGAAAAATTTCCTGTGAATAAAATTTTTAGACGAAAGGAGGGCTTATTCCTTGGCGTGGACGTTGATGAATTCCGCCCGGAGCTTGGAGTACAGAATGGTCTGGCTGCTGTATAGCCCGCAGTAGCCGCTGAGCAGATAACTGATGGCGCAGGCGAAGGCGAAGTACAGCACGCCGTCCGCGCCGCCGAACAGCTCCATGCTCAGCAGTACCGAGGCGATAGGGCAGTTCACCGCGCCGCAGAACACGGCGATCAGGCCGATGGCTGCGCCGAAGCCTGCCGGCAGGCCCAGTGCCTGCGCCGCCACGCAGCCGAAGGTAGCGCCCACGAAGAAGGAGGGGACTACCTCGCCGCCCTTGAAGCCGCAGCCGATGGTGATGGCGGTAAACAGGATCTTGAGGAACCACGCCCATGGCGCGGCTTTGCCCTGCTCCACCGCGCGGGCGATGATGTCCATGCCTGCGCCGTTGTAATCCCGGCCCAGCAGCAGTGTCAGGCCGATGATAAGGAAGCCGCCGACAGCAGCGCGAATATACGGATTTTTCAGCCACTTCACCGCGCCGTGCTCAATGAAGTGCATGCCTCGCACGAAGAGAATGGACACCAGCGCACAGCCGATGGCCAGCAGCATCACCAGAAACATGGTCCACACGTCCAGTGCCGGCAGCGCCACCGTGAAGCGGGTGGGGGAGACCCCCAGCAGCGTGGCGATCAGATATCCCACCGATGCCGACATTAGGCAGGGGATCAGTCCGGCGTAGTACAGCACGCCCACGCTGATGACCTCCAGCGCGAACACGGTGGCCGTCAGCGGCGTACCGAACAGGGCGGAGAACACGGCGCTCATGCCGCACAGCGTGGCCAGCGGCAGATCCTTTTCGCCCAGATGCAGGGCCTTGCCGGTGCGGTAGCCGATGCCGCCGCCGATCTGCAGGGCCGCGCCCTCGCGTCCTGCCGAGCCGCCCAGCAGATGGGTCAGGCAGGTGGAGATAAAGATGAGGGGGACTAATAGAATAGGGACATCCTTGCCGAAATGGACGGATTCGATGATGTTATTGGTGCCGCGGCCCTCCATGTGGGCCAGACGGTACAGTCCCACGATCACCACGCCGCCCACCGGCAGCAGCCAGATGATCCATGGGTGCATGAGCCGCAGCTCGGTGGCCTGCTCCACACCGATGTGGAAGGCCGCGCCCACCACGCCGCCGATGAGGCCCACGCCGCCGCCGATGCACAGCCATTTGGCCAGCGCGATGATATACAGGGAGATATGTTGAAAAAAGCCTTTGACACGTTCCATAGCGTGCTCCTTTGTATGGGTATGTGAGTGGGATTCACAGGGCGGGGCCCGTGTGCTTCGCTGCAAGGGAATTTGCTGTTGACGGGGGACAGGCGGTCGAGTATAATAGGGACAAGTATAAAGAAGGAGAGAGCGCTTATGCTGGATAAAAACGATCTGCAGATGCTTCAGGAGATGATTACAGCTTCCGAAAACCGCATGAAGGTCATGATGGAAGCCTATTTTGACCCCAAGTTTAACCTGCTGTATGAAAACCAGCAGATCATGATGGGGCAGCTCGCTCCCCGTTCCCGCGTGGATGACCTTGAGGATGAGGTCAAATTCCTCAAATCCGTTGTCCGGCAAATGAACGACGAGATCCAGCAATTGAAGAAAGCCATCTGAACCCCACGCCGCCTGTTACCGGACGGCGTTTTTCTGTCAGCTTCCGACATTTTAACACCCTCTTTATCTGTTGTCAATCACACCCCGTGGGCGGTTTGTACGACGAAAACTGACATTTTGTCAGCAAGCCATACAAATTTTGCAATTTTTCATTTTCACGGTTGATTCTCGCAGAAATATGCCGTATACTATGAGTACGAGCAAAATTTGTAAGCCCTACTTATTTGAATTGAGGAGGAAAACGAAATGAAATACGGTCGTACATTCAACTTCTCCGCCGGCCCCGCCATGATGCCGGAGAGCGTGCTGGAGGAGATTCGCGACGAGATGATGAACTACCGCGGCAGCGGCATGTGCGTCATGGAGATGAGTCACCGTTCCAAGGTGTTCCAGCAGATCGCTGACGAGGCCGAGGCCGACCTGCGCAAGCTGATGAACATCCCCAATAACTACAAGATCCTGTTCATTCAGGGCGGCGGGACCCTGCAGTTCGCCATGGTGGCCATGAACCTGATGAAGAACGGCAAGGCCTGCTATGTGGAGACCGGCGCGTGGTCCAAGAAGGCCATTGCCGAGGCCAAGAAGTACGGCGAGGTGCAGATCGTTGCCTCCTCCGCCGATAAGAACTTCTCCTACATCCCCGACTGCTCCGATCTGGACATCCCCGAGGATGCCGACTATGTCTACATCTGCGAGAATGAGACCATCAACGGCACCACCTGGAACAAGCTGCCCAACACCAAGGGTCACGTTCTGGTGTCCGACCAGTCCTCTATGTTCCTCAGCAAGCCCTGCAACGTGTCCGACTACGGCCTGATCTGGGCCGGTGTCCAGAAGAACGTGGGTCCCGCCGGTATGGCCGTGGTCATCATCCGCGAGGATCTGATCCGCGACGATCTGGATCCCAAGACCCCCATCTACATGAAGTATAAGACCCATGCCGACAACGACAGCATGTACAACACCCCCAACTGCTGGGCCATCTACTGCTGCGGCAAGGTGTTCAAGTATCTGCTGAGCATCGGCGGTCTGGAGGAGATGCACAAGCGCAACATCGCCAAGGCCAAGGTCATCTATGACTTCCTCGACAGCTCCAAGCTGTTCAAGGGTGCTGTCGTCCCCGAGGATCGCAGCCTGATGAACATCCCCTTCGTCACCGGCGACAAGGATCTGGACGCCGCCGTGGTGGCTGCTTCCAAGGAGGCCGGCTTCGATAACCTGAAGGGCCACAAGTCCGTGGGCGGCCTGCGCGCCAGCGTGTACAACGCCATGCCCATCGAGGGCGCTCAGGCTCTGGTGGAGTTCCTAACCAAGTTCGAGGCGGAGCACAAGTAAGAGCGATTCGTAGGGGCGGACGACTCTGTCCGCCCCTATCGGAAACGATGCGACTATCGTCAGGGCGGACAGAGTCATCCGCCCCTACGGAATGTTACAAGAGACATTCCTCAACAACACATCATATAATAAAAGGAGATAATTACCATGCGTATTCTGGTTACTGACGGTATGGATAAGACCGCGATGGCGCAGCTGCGCGAGATGGGCCATGAGGTCGTCGAGCAGTTCTATGAGCCCGATCAGCTGGGCAAGGCCCTGCGTGATTTCGATGTGGTCGTGGTTCGCTCCAAGACCAAGGTCCGCGCCAACCACATTGACGAGGCCAAGGGCAGCAATCTGAAGCTCATCATCCGCGGCGGCGTGGGCGTGGACAACATCGACGTCAAGTATGCCGAGGCCAACGGCATCGCCGTGAAGAACACCCCCAAGGCTTCCTCCCAGTCCGTGGCCGAGCTGGCTATGGGCCACATGTTCGCCTGCGCCCGCTATATTTCCGACGCCGGTTACACCATGCGCAACGGCGAGTGGAAGAAGAAGGAGTACGGCAAGGGCATCGAGCTGCAGGGTAAGACGCTGGGCATCGTGGGCTTCGGCCGCATCGGCCAGCATCTGGGCGTGATGGCCAAGGCCATCGGCATGAACGTCATCGCCTTCGATATCTTCCACATCCCTGGCATCGAGGAGCAGCTGGGCATCCCCTATGTGGAGATGGACGAGCTGCTGGCCA
>USMI01000094.1 GCA_900555735.1 uncultured Eubacteriales bacterium
AGCTCGCGGATGGACATACCAGCCTTGGCACCGGCGGTCAGCGCATCCGCGCAGGGGACCAGCGCGTCGATCAGAGTCTTGTCTCCCACCACGGCGCCACGGCCGAAGGAACGCTCGCCGGTGCGCTGGATGCCGGCAACGGCAGCCTGCATCATGGCGGCAAATTCATCCGGCGTCAGGGCAGTGCGCTCACCGGCATAGAGACGAGCGGCACGGAAGGCAGCGCCCCAGATGGCGCCGGAGGCGCCGCCGCAATACTCGGCGATGATCAGGGAGCAGCCCATCAGCAGATCGCCGATGGTGGCGCCGTCGTTGGCGAGGATCTCCTCCCACTCGCACTTCAGCTGGCGGAAGCCCTTGGCCACGCTCATACCGAAGTCGCCGTCACCGGCATAGGAGTCCAGCTTGCAGAAGGGCACTTCGTTCTCGATGATGCAATCGCTCATCAGCTTCAGCATCGCCTTGATGTTGTTCAGCGTGATAACGCCGCCGGAGACGTTCAGCCAGCTATCCTCGCAGCACATGGTCTCGGGAACGGGGGCCTCCTTGGCGGACAGCAGCGGCGTGTAGGCCACACGGGCCTCCGGGCCGTCCACATGGAAGCCGGCGGCCATGCAGGGATCATCCAGATAGCTCTTGAGCTCGTCATCCATCTTCAGCAGCGTGACGGAGCCGCCCAGCATATCGATGCTGGTCATGTAGTTGCCCACAAAGCGGCGGTACACCTGAATACCCATCGCGTCCAGCTCGCGGGAAACGGCGTTGTTCATCACATACAGCTCCTGCAGCGGCGTGCCGCCGAAGCCGTTGATCAGCAGCGTGACCTCAGAGCCGGGCTTCAGCGCCAGCTCCTCCGCCAGCTGCGTGACGGTGCGCTTTGCCAGCTCATCGGCAGAGGCCACCTTCTCGCGGCTGCAGCCCGGCTCGCCGTGGATGCCCACGCCGTATTCCATTTCATCCTCACCGATGTCAAAGGTGGGAACGCCGCTGGCCGGGACCACGCAGGAGCTGAGGGCGAAGCCGATGGTGCGCACGTTGTCGATCACATGCTGGGCTACCGCCTTGACCTCGGGCAGGCTCAGGCCGCGCTCTGCGGCGGCGCCGGTGATCTTATGCACCAGAACAGTGCCCGCCACGCCGCGGCGGCCCACCGTATACAGGCTGTCACGCACGGCGATATCGTCGTCCACCTTCACCATGTCAACCTGAATACCATCGTCGCCCGCCATGGCGGCGGCGCTGCCGAAGTGCATGACATCGCCGCTGTAATTCTTGATGATCAGCAGGGTGCCCTTCTTGCTGGCAGTGGCGCGGATGGCCTGATAGATCTGGATCTGGGAGGGGGAGGCAAAGATGTCGCCGGCAACCGCCGCGTCCAGCATGCCCTTGCCCACAAATCCGGCATGGGCAGGCTCGTGGCCGCTGCCGCCGCCGGAGATCAGCGTCACCTTATCGGGATTGATCTCCTTGCGCTTGATCACATTATACTTCTGAAGATACTCCACCTCAGGATGAGCCAGAGCAATGCCGTTGAGCATTTCGGAGACCAGCGTCTCCGGGGTGTTGATAATCTTTTTCATAATCGCAGCTCCTTAAATCAGAAAGTGAATGAGGTTTGTTTTGTCACGGGCGGCGGGCCCGGAACAGATTCCGGAAGGGGGGAAGCTCGTTGGCCACCGGCACGCTCAGCAGCACCAGCGCCGCCCCCAGATAGGTGATGGGATGCAGACGCTCGCGCAGGAAGAGGAAGCCGAAAATGGCGGAGAACACAGGCTCCAGCGAAAACAGGAAGCCCACATGCTCCGGCGTGGTGTACTTCTGGGCCACAGGCCGCAGGATGAAGCCATAGGCCGTACACAGCAGCGCCAGACCCAGCACGGCCACCCACTCCAGCCGGGTGCGGGGCATGGTGGGGGATTCCAGCAGCAGCGACGCCGCCAGCGCAAAGACACCGGAAAAGCCCACCTGAAAGATCCCCAGCTGAACGGTGCTGTCCACCCGCTTTGAGGCGTAGTCCATCAAAATGATGGCGCAGGAGTTCAGCAGCGCCGACAACAGACACAGCAGCGCACCGGAGGAAAACCGGAGGCCATGCTCCAGATTCATCAGCAGAAGTCCCACCAGCACGATGACCATGGCCGCCAGTACGTTGCGGCTGGGGCATTTGCGCTGGCCCGCCGCACACAGCAGCGGCACCATCACCACGGAGGTGGAGTTGAGGAAGCCCACCTCCGACACGGTGGAGATCCGCAGGGCGGCCACCAGCGCCACAAAGATGGCAAAGATGATGGCACCCAGCGCCGCACCGTAGGCCAGCGCTTTTTTATCCGGATGGCGCAGCTGCCGGTGAAACACGGCGGCGGTCACCACAAAGGCGATGCAGAAGCGCAGCGCGATCAGATTGAAGGTCCCCATATCGGCCGCTCCGATCTTCAGCAGAAGATTGGAGGAGCCCCAGACCATGGCGATGCTGGCCAGCAGCAGGTCGGCTTTTTTCTGTGACATGAACGACAGTCTCCCTATCAGTTAAAATACCCCCGCAGCGTGCTCGCTGCACACTACGGGGGCATATGGGTGCTTTTATTTGACAACGCTGGGCAGCCAGAGCGCCACAGCCGGGAAGAAGAACATGATCATCATGGCCACAAAGTCAGCACACAGATAGGGCACAGCGGCCTTTATGATCATAGACATCTTTTCCTTGGGGAACAGGCCCTTCAGCAGGAACAGCAGCACGCCGAAGGGAGGCGTGGACTCCGCCATCTCGCAGGAAACCATCATGATCAGCACGAACCACACCTTGTCGAAGCCCAGCGCCGTGATGACGGGGATGAAGATGGGCAGGGTGATCAGCATGATGGAGTTGGTCTCCATGAAGCAGCCCAGAACAAAGACCACCAGCATGAAGCAGAACACGATGATCTTCGGGGACACGTTCAGGCCGGCCACAGCGGTGGTCAGCGCCTTGGTGGCACCGGAGAAGGACAGGATAGAGGAGAACATACCGGAACCCATCATAATGCTCAGCAGCATGGCGCTGGTCCGGGTGGTGTTCAGCAGAGCCTGCTTCAGCTTCCCCAGCGTCAGGGTGCGCATGCACAGCGTCACGATGATGCTGGCCACCACGCCGCAGGCCGCAGCCTCGGAGGGCGTGCACAAGCCGAACAGGATCACGCCGGACACGGAGAAGATGATGAGGAAAATGGGAAGAATGTTGACCGCCGTAAAGATCAGGCGCTCCTTCAGGGGCTTCTTCTCCGCCTCATAGGTGGGGGCATCCTGAGGACGGATCTTGGCGCGGATAACGATGTAGGTAATGTAGCCCAGACCCATCAGCAGGCCGGGAACGATGGCGCCGATCAGCGTCTTACTGACAGAAGCGCCGGCAATGGTGGCCACGGTGACCGCCAGGCTGGACGGGGGGATCATCATTGCCAGACCGCCGGCACCGCAGATGGAGCCGAGGGAGTAGTCGGTGGCGTAGCCACGCTTCTTCATCTCAGGCACCAGAGAGGTGGACAGCATGGAGGTGGCCGCCATGCTGGAGCCGGTAAAGGTACCCATCAGCACGGAGGACAGCACACCCACGATGGCCAGACGGCCGGGCAGCTTGCCCATCCACATATCCACAACGTCCAGTGCCTTTTTCATGATTCCCGTCTGGAACAGTATCTCACCCATCAGAATGAACAGGGGGATCGGCAGAAGAGACCATGTTTTTACAGTATTCAGCAGGGTAAGGCTCATTTGCTCCAGACCGGAAAATCCGCCCCAGAAAATAAACGCCGCGGTTCCGCTGATCGCCATGAAGGCAGCGGGCAGCGCCATGCCGCTGAGCAGAGCAAACATCAGCAGGCCAAAGAAAACAATAAGCGTCAGTTGCCAGGTCATGTTGATTTCTCCTTACTTGTTAGTCGACCGGCCACGCCGGACACAGCCGCGTGACGGACCGGATCATTCGGCCTCGGTATGTTCTGCGGACTCAGCCAGCTTTTCCTCGTGCATGATCTCGGCCAGACTCGGCTCGTCATGGTCATGCTCGGTCAGATACGCGCCGCTCTTGATGCTGGCAAAGGTCTGATAGGCGTCACGGAAGAACTGGATGGAAACCAGAAGATAGAAAACCACCATGGGAGCGGCATACACGGCATGGAGCCAGTTACCGCCGGAGTTGATGATGATGGCCTTGTCCTTGATCAGCTCGATCAGCTTCAGGGAAGCACCGTAGCAGATCAGCAGGAAGATCACGCCAGAGAGAATGTTGGTGACGGCACGGATGATAAGGCGAATCTTCTTGGGCAGGAACTGCACCACGATATCCACACGGATGAAGTCTTGCTCGCGCAGCAGGTAGGTGGCGCCGAAGGAGAGGACGCACACCAGAACCATCTCAGCCAGAGGCGTGGTAAATCCAAAGGGCTTGCTGAAGGCATAGCGCATGATGACATCCGCCACCACGATAAAGGAGATCATCAGCAGCGCGATACAGGAAAGAATGGCAAAGAAATCGAGTATTTTGTCAAAAACGGCCCAAAAGCCGGTAGTTGCTGGTTTGTGGGGGGTAGCTGCTTTTTTCTCGGACATAAAGGCTGCTCCTTTCAGCACCCGTATCTGGCAAAGGATAGGTCCGGAGACCTATCCTTTGTCCAAATACAATAGGTGCGTGTCGAATAAGAAGAGAGATAGAGAAGAAGTGACTTTAATGCTTAGTAATCCAGACCGCAGATCTCTGCGAAGCGCTTGGCATACTCGGGGGTGATCTTGTCCTTCAGGGAGTTCCACTGGGCCTGACGGATCAGCTCGGTAGCCTTATCCTTCTCGGCCTGATCCCAGACGATCTTCTGCACGCCGGCAGCGACCATCTCATCCTCGCCGGAAGCCTGATTGTAGTAGCACAGTGCGTAGAACTGCTCGGCATAGTCCTCCAGAGGAGCCTTCAGCCAGCCCTGCTGCTCTTCGGTCAGGCTGTTGTAAACGTCCAGATTGCACAGGACGCCGGTCATGCCGCCGAACAGAACGCGCAGATCGCAGAAGTACTTGGTAACATCCTGCCAGCTGTTCTGGACCCAATCCTCGGGAGTCATCAGGAAGCCGTCAACGATACCACGCTCCATGGCCTCGTAGATCTCGCCATAGGCGATAACGGTGGGGATGCCGCCCAGCGCCTCAGCAGCAGCGGAGGTCGCGGAGTTGCAGCGGATCTTCATGCCCTTGATGTCGCTGATGTTGCTGACGGGCTTGTTGGAGGCCAGGACCCACCACTGGGGCTGAGAGCCCTTGCCCAGCCAGTACACGCCGCCCTCTTTCTCGTACACTTCACGATAGAGGTCATACAGACCGGCTTCCATTTCCTCGGTATTGTTGGCCATACCGGTGCAGGACATTGCGGGGTACAGGGAGCAGATCTGAGACAGCGTCTCGTTGTCCAGCATCAGATCAAACACGCCGTTCTTCAGAGCGGACAGCATTTCATCCTCAGCCATAACCTCGTCGCCGCCCAGCAGGTTGATCTTCATCTGGCCGCCGGAGATCCAGTCGACCATCTGAGCATACAGCTCGGCAAAGCGGAACAGCTTATGCGTCTCACCCAGGCAAGAGATCATGTCCAGAGTGACAACTTCTTTGGGAGTGCTGGAGGTGTTGCTGCTGTTATTGGCAGCATTGTTGTCGTTGGCAGCGTTGTTGCTGCCGCCGCAGCCGGCCAGACAACCGACGACCATCATGGCGGCCAACAGCAGGGCGATCAATTTTTTCATCTTTTTGCTCTCCTTTTTCTTTTTAAGCAGTGTTGCTTATTGCATCGAAGTTTCGGTATGCAGGGGTGGGAGCACTTACAGCTTGACGGGAGCGTAGTAGCTCTTCTCGTCGATGACGGGGCGCATCAGGCCGCGGGCAAACAGGAAGGCAGAGCTGGCGGAGGAGATAACGGGGCAGTTGAACTCCTTCTCATACTTCAGCTCCAGGCACTCCTCGTCGCCGATCTTGCCATCACGATAGTCGAAGGTGTGATAGCCCCAAACCACGACCAGATCCAGCTTCTCGGGCAGAGCCTCTTCGCCGCCGGTGCAGTGGCCAACGCCAAAGTGGAACTCGACATTGCGGAAGCCGTCGTAGTTGGTCCACATCTCGATATCACGCTGCCAGTTCTGGCCGCGGCCGATCACGACGCCGACCTTGGGACGCTCCATGGTGTCAGCCAGAGCCTGAACATAGTTGAAAGCGGTCTTCCAGGGGAACACGACGGGAACGGTGGAATGGAAGCGGTGCAGGGGGTAGCGCAGGCAGCAGCACAGCAGGATCAGCTGAGCGCCTTCGGCCTCCAGCTGGTCGATGCAGCGCTGGATGCGGGGCTCGTTCTCCAGACGGGGGGTCCAAACCTCATGCCAGCCATCGCCCAGATAGAAGTCATGCTCACCCTCGCAGTGCACGAAAGCGCCGCAACGGGTATCAGGGGAATACAGAGGAACATTGGGGTCAAAATCGGGGCCTTCCAGAGCGGCGATCTGCTCATAGGTCAGATCCTCATAGGAAGCGTGCTCCAGAATCTCAACATCAACGCCCTGTGCCTTGAAGTAGTTACGAACAAAAGAACGGTTGTCGATACGAGGACCCTGACCGACATTGATAAGACCAAGTTTGAAAGCCATAATGATAATTCCTTTCTCATTCATTGTAGATATTGTGTAAAATCATTGATTGATTTTACTGTCTTGATTATAGTATTCTTGTCGTCTTGTGTCAATTGTAGATTGTCGACAAAATGCAATTTTGTAAGTTCGCACTATGAATGCGGTCATATTCTGGTAAATTTCACCTTCCTTTTTTCTTTTTCCTCCGTTTTTTTGTGAAATTCTACTTCTTTTGCTTGCCAGACGCGCCAAATTCTGGTAAACTAAATTTATCTGTAAAATGTCGACACGCATGCCTGACTATCTGCATTTTTATTTTGGCACTATTAAGGAGTACCGCGGGAATATGTATCCGACTATCAATTTAAGCGCCACCACCCCTTCCTTGAAGCAGCGGGTCTATGACTGCCTGCTGCAGCAGATCGTCTCCGGCGAATTGCCGCCCGGCACACACCTGATGGAGGCTGAGATCGCACAGGCTATGTGCATCAGCCGCGCACCGATCCGTGAAGCATTGAACATGCTGGAGCGGGACGGCTTTACCCGCAGCATCCCCCACCGCGGCTCAGAGGTGGCCGAGGTCACCATGCAGAATGTTCACGAATTCTGGGAGGCCCGGTATGTGCTGGAGCCTTATATGGCCATGACCTCCTTTCAGGCCATTCCCAAGGAGCATCTGCAGGCTGTGGCCGAAACGCTGGATGAGCTGGAAAAATGCCCGGAGCAGTATGACAAGTTTATGGAGTCGGATACAGAGGTCCACGAAATGCTGTTTACATACCACACCAACGAGTACCTGAAGGGTGTGATACGGAAGCTCCACGCCCACTCCCAGCGGATGCGCTGGATCACCGACCGGCAGCAGAATTCTCCGGAGGACTGCCTGATCTCCATTCACGAGCATCAGGAAATCGTCCGAGCCCTGCTGGCGGGAGAGCCGGATTGGATCTACCATACGGTGCAGACCCACCAGATCAAAAGCCAGCAGCGGCTATTGCAGGCCATCGCGGCAAACGAAAGCAATCAGGACGCATAACCACAAACAAAAGCGCAGCCTCTCAGGCGAATTGCCTGAGAGGCTGCGCTTCTTTAACCCTTCCACTCCACGTAGAGCTCGCGGACGGCGTTGGGGTCGGCGGCGGGCTTCGGGGCGACGGGCGCTGCCGCGGGGGCGG
>USMI01000095.1 GCA_900555735.1 uncultured Eubacteriales bacterium
GAAGCCGTTTTGACCAGCAGCTGGCGCTGCTGAACCGTGAACTGATCGAGATGGGTGCGCTGTGCGAGGAGGTCATTGCCGCCGCGGCCAAGGCCCTGATGGAGGGCGACACCGCGCTGGCGGCACGGGTCATCTCCCGCGCCGGAGAAATCGACCGCAAGGAGCGGGATATCGAGTCCCTGTGCCTGAAGCTGCTGTTGCAGCAGCAGCCGGTGGCCCGTGACCTGCGGCAGATCAGCGCCGCGTTGAAGATGATCACCGACATGGAGCGCATCGGCGATCAGGCGGAGGACATCGCAGAGATCATCGGCTTTCTGAAAGGCCGCTCCGGCGAGGAGTGCGCCTTTGTGGGCCACATGGCCCGCTCCGCCATCTCCATGGTCACCGGCAGCGTGGACGCCTACGTCCGGCAGGATGTCGCGCTGGCCCACGAGGTCATTGCCCGTGACGACGTGGTGGACGAGGACTTCCGCAAAGTGAAGGCCACGCTGATCGACTGGATCGCCCAGCGGCCCGACGACGGCGAATACGCCCTTGACCTGCTGATGATCGCCAAATACTTTGAACGCATCGGTGACCACGCCACCAACATTGCCGAGTGGGTGGTGTTTGCCGTGACCGGCGTTCACAATGGGGAGGAATTGACATGATCTGGTGTGTGGAGGATGACGCCAGCATCCGCGAGATCGAGGTATATACGCTGAACTCCACGGGTTTTCAGGCCCGTGGCTTTGCCGACGGCGCCAGCTTCCGGGAAGCGCTGGAAACGGGGACGCCGGAGCTGGTGCTGCTGGACGTGATGCTGCCCGGAGAGGACGGCGTGTCGCTGCTGCGCTATCTGCGTCAGACACCCCGGACACAGGCGGTGCCCGTCATCATGGCCACCGCCAAGGGCATGGAATACGACAAGATACAAAGTCTCGACATGGGGGCCGACGACTATCTGGTAAAGCCCTTCGGCATGATGGAGATGGTCTCCCGCGTCAAGGCAGTGCTGCGGCGCTGCGCCCCGGCCCAGCAGAGCCATCGGCTTTCCAGTGGCAGCGTCACGCTGGATCTGGACGGCCACACCGTCACGGCGGAGGGCCAGCGGGTGACGCTGGCCTTCAAGGAATTTGAGCTGCTGCGGCTGTTTCTGTCCCACCCCGGCATGGCCTATACACGGGATCAGCTGTTCAACAACGTATGGGGCGCGGACTATGTGGGCGAGAGCCGCACGGTGGACATGCACATCCGCACCCTGCGCCAGAAGCTGGGCGCATGCGGCGAGCATATCGCCACGGTGCGGGGCGTGGGCTACCGCTGGGAGGTACAGGCATGACAAAAAAAATCTTCCGTTCCATGATCCTCACCGCCGGCGCGGTGCTGCTGGCCAGCATGGTCATCATCATGGGATGCCTATACGAATACTTCTGCGGCGTGCAGGAGCAGCAGCTGAAGGACGAGCTGAGCCTTGCCGCGTCCGCCATAGAGCGGCTGGACGGCCAGAGCTATCTCACCTCCCTCCGCTCTGACCGCTATCGTCTGACATGGGTGGCAGCGGACGGCACGGTGCTGTACGACACGCAGGCCGATGCCGGTACTATGGAAAACCACAGCCAGCGTCAGGAGATCCAGCAGGCGCTGCTGGCCGGACACGGTGAGAGCAGCCGCTACTCCGCCACGCTGCTGGAAAAAACGCTCTATCAGGCCCAGCGGCTCAACGACGGCACGGTGCTGCGTATCTCCATCAGCCGCGCCACGGCAGGCGTGCTGGTGCTGGGCATGCTCCAGCCCTTCCTTGTGGTGCTGGTGGTGGCGCTGGCCCTGTCGGCGCTGCTGGCGCGGCGTCTGGCCCAGCATATCGTAAAGCCCCTGAATAAGTTGGATCTGGAGCACCCGCTGGACAACGACACCTATGAGGAGCTGTCTCCCCTGCTGGGCCGCATCAACCAGCAGCGCCGACAGATCGACGCGCAGGTACAGGAGCTGCGGCGCAAGCAGGACGAATTTGAGCAGATCACCGGCAGCATGAAGGAGGGCCTTGTGCTGCTGAACGAAGCGGGCGCGATCCTCAGCATCAACCCCGCGGCCCGCGGCCTGTTTCACACCGACGCCGCCTGTCTGGGGCAGGACTTCCTGACCATCGAGCGCAGCACCGAGGTGAGCCACGCGCTGGAGACCGCCATAGCACAGGGCCACAGCGAGATCCACACGGAGCGGGACGGCCGGGAGTACCAGCTGGACATCAGCCGCATCGGCTCCGAGGGCGACATCACCGGTGCGGTGGTGCTGGCCTTCGACGTGACGGAGCAGGCGCTGGCCCAGCGCAACCGCCGGGAGTTCACCGCCAACGTGTCCCATGAGCTGAAAACCCCGCTGCAATCCATTATGGGCAGCGCGGAGCTGATGGAGAACGGTCTGGTAAAGCCGGAGGATATGCCGGTGTTCGTAGGCCGTATCCGCAGCGAGGCGGCACGGCTGGTGACACTGATCGAGGATATCATCCGCCTGTCCCAGCTGGACGAGGGCGTGGAGTTGCCCACCGAAAGCGTGGCGCTGCGGCCGCTGGCGGAGGAGACCGTCTCCTCCCTTCACGACGCGGCTGCCGCCAAAAACGTGACTCTCTCCGTCACCGGCGAGGCTGTCACCGTCCGCAGCGTGCGGCGTCTGCTGTCTGAGATCCTCTATAACCTGTGCGACAACGCCATCAAGTACAATGTTCCCAACGGCGGTGTCACCGTGGACCTCTCCCCTACCGCCAACGGCGCGGCGCTGACCGTGTCCGACACCGGCATCGGCATCCCGCCGGAGCACCAGAGCCGGGTATTCGAGCGGTTCTACCGGGTGGACAAGAGCCATTCCCGCCAGAGCGGCGGCACCGGTCTGGGCCTGTCCATCGTCAAGCACGCGGTGCAGGATCTGGGCGGCGCCATCCATCTGGACAGCACGCCCGGTCAGGGCACATCCATCCGGGTGACCATCCCCAACAAGGAAGCATAACAAAAAGGAGGCCGCTGGCCTCCTTTTTGTTATGCTTCTTTACGGCTCCCAGCGGAAGCGTTTCATGTCCACATGGGCCGCGTCCTTCATGGCCACGCCCTCCGCCTCCAGCAGCGCGCGCTGCTCCGGCCAGTGGGGCGCCAGCCGCCCGGCGTGGTTCACCACCCGATGGCAGGGATAATCACCGTACAGCTCGGCCCGGCTCAGCACCTTGCCCACCAGACGGGCGTTCCGCTCCCGCCCGATCAGCGCGGCGATCTGACCGTAGGAGGCCACGCGGCCCTCCGGTATCTCCGCCACCACCGACAGGATCTCATAGACCAGACCGTCGTCCAGCACGGCGGCGCTCACGGCGCGTCCTCCTCCCATACCACGGAGAGAAGGCCATTTTCCGCAGCGCAGTCCGCCAGCACCCGCCGCAGCGGCAGCACATAGCCGCCCAGTGTCTCCGCCAGCGCCCGGCTGTTGCGGATCACCAACTCCGTCGGCTCCGTGATCTCCGTCAGGCAGTCATGCAGGGCGTCCAGATTGCCGCCGTACCAATCGGGGAAATGCAGCCCCGCCGCCAGCGTCTGATGCAGGGTCTCGCGGCTGCCTACGCTGCCGCCATCCAGTATGAATCGCATGGTCATTCCTCCCCGTACAGCAGCGTAAAGCTCTCATAATGGTCGCCGGTATAGTAGATCAGGCCGTCGTTGGAGAACACGATCCGCTCCGCGCCCCGCTTGTCTGCGCCCAGCGTGTTGATGTCGCACTCGGTGTAGGTGCGGCCCTCCGCCTCCGGCAGCAGGCCCTCATAGTTGCCGAAGCGGCTGCCGCCGATGCATTTACCGGGGGCGTAAGGCTCCAGCGAGCCACCGCTCCAGCCCAGCGCCTGCGCCTCCTTCTTGGTGATGAAGTTGCCGGGCAGATGGCCGTAGGTGTGGATGTACAGGGCCACATCCTCCTTGGTGGTATAGCTGCCGTCCTCGTCGACGGCCGTGGCGTCCGTATCGCTGCCCTCCGGCGTATCGGAGGGCTGTGCATCCTCCGGCAGCGTATCCTGCTGCTCCTGCTGCGGCTGGTCGCCGCCGGTGATCCCGATGACAACGGTGCTGTCAGTCCCGCAGCCCACCAGCGCCAACGCCATCACCAGCGCCAGCAGCCACGCGGTCAATCTCTTTTTCATGGGTCTACCTCCTAATGTATCATGGAACAGCACTTCGTCGATCAAACGCCAGTCCTGTTAACATATATCACTCTTCCACGAGGACAAATATCATACCGGTCTCCCATAGCTCCTCGCCATATGGGAGACTGGATCGGGCCGACACAAATTGCAGCCTGTTATCGTCAAGCAGCCGGAACGTCCATTTGCACGGAATGTCCGCAAATACAGTCTCCATCACCACTTCGTTCCCGTTCCTCACCATTGGACCTGACGGCTGGTACGATACCGCGACCGACTGGATCACATCCAGCGTATTCCCTCTCACAAGCAGATACGGGACAGCAATACCGTCCTCCCCCGCTCCCTCCGGGATATACCTTCCATCGGTCAGGGAGAAGTCTTTGGCTTGACATCCTGCCAGAAGCACGACCACCAACGCCAGAGAAAGGGCGAGAAATTTTTTCATGTGCCTACCTCCTGTTTATCTGATTATATTGTTACTATCCTACCACAAAGCACATAAAAAATCCACCCTTAACCGAGGGGTGGATTTTTTATGTGCGGTGTTACGCCTTCTCAAATACTGCTTTCATGCAGCGATAGGTCATGTAGCAGTCCAGCTTGCCCACCGTCTCATAGGGAGCGTGCATGCTCAGCACGGGCACGCCCGCGTCGATGGTGTCGATGTTGCGGTTGGCCATGTACTTGGCCACGGTACCGCCGCCGCCGGCGTCGGTCTTGCCCAGCTCGGCCATCTGCCAGAAGATGTTCTCCTCGTTCAGCAGGCGGCGCAGCTTGCCCACCACCTCGGCGCTGGCGTCGGAGGAGCCGGACTTGCCGCCGGCGCCGGTGTACTTGCACAGGCCGATGCCATAGTTGACGTAGGCGGAGTTGTTCTTCTCATACACCTCGGCAAAATTAGGATCGTAGGCGGCGGTCACGTCGGCGCTGACGCAGAAGGAATTGGCGAAGCAATCCCGCAGCAGCACGCCCTGCGTGTCGCACAGCTCGCCCATGAACTTGTCAAAGGCGCCGGACTGCATGCCGGACACGCCCTCGGAGCCGATCTCCTCCTTGTCGGCGAAGATACACACGGCGGTACGCTGGGGCTCCTTGGCATCGAAGATACCTGCCAGCTCGGCGTAGGCGCAGACGCGGTCGTCGTGGCCATAGCTGGCGATCAGGCTGCGGTCAAAGCCGATGTCGCGGGCATGACCGGCGGGGACAGCCTCCAGCTCGGCGGAGATAAAGTCCTCCTCCACCATGCCGTACTTCTCGTGCAGCAGCTGCATGACGGCCAGCTTGAAGCGTTTTTTCTCGTCCTGATCCGTTACCGGCATGGAGCCCACCAGAATGTTCAGGCTCTCGCTGGGGATGGCCTCGTTCAGGGGCTTCTTGCCCTGCTCGCGGCCCAGATGGGGCAGCAGATCGCTGATGATGAACTGGGGATCCTCCGGCTTGTCGCCAATATGGACGGGCATCACCGTGCCGTCGGAGAGCGTCACCACGCCGTGCAGCTCCAGCGGGATGGTGACCCAGTGGTACTTGCGGATGCCGCCGTAGTGATGGGTCTTGAGATAGGCCAGCTCCGTGTCCTCGTACAGGGGACGGGGCTTCAGATCCAGGCGGGGCGCGTCGGTGTGGGCGGCGGCGATGTTGGCGCCCTTGGACAGCGGCTCCTTGCCGATCACGGCCAGCATGATGCCCTTGCCCCGGTTGTTGCAGTACACCTTGTCTCCGGTTTTCAGCGGCATACCGGGCTTATGCTCCACAAAGCCATGCTGCTTCGCCAGCTCGATGCAGTAATCCACGCACAGGCGCTCGGTCTTGCCGTGGTTCAGGAAGTCCTTATAGGCCTCGCAGTAGTCGTGCATGGCGGCCTTTTCGCTCTCCGGCAGGCGGTCATAGCCGTTCTCCGGCGCGTACAGCAGCGCCTTGCTCAGCTTTCCTTTTTCACTCATAGCATATCCTCCTCAAAAATATTTCTTTTGTCGATCTCTTTCTTGATACCGCGCTGTCAGGAAAGCGCCCGGCTCTCCAGATTGCTCCGCAGACTGGTGGCCGCCTGACAGTTGTTGATGATAAGCGCGTCGGTAACACCGTACTGGGAAATAATGCCGCTGACGCTGCCCACCTCCTCGCGGATGTCCACCACCACAATGCGCTCGTAGTAGTCGATCATGTAGGGCACAAAGGCGTTGCCGTAGGACTCCTTGAACACCAGCAGGGTCTTGCCGTTCTTGTTGTCGGTGGTGATAACGGTCAGGGGCTGGTCGCCGCACAGGAACATCCCGGCGTACTCGTTGGTGCCGCCGTTGACGGCCTGGCCGTTATACTGCACGCCGTCCCGGTAGTACACCATGGAATAGCCCGCATGGGGGAACCGGGCCGCGGAATAGTCCGGGTTGGCTTTCAGCTCCGCGGGATGGCCGCCGTACATGTACAGGGAGCCGGTATAGCCGGTGCGGAGCACCGTGTCGTAGCTGTCCAGCGTCCACGGGGTAATGCCATTGGCCTGACAATAGGCCGCCGAGGCGTAGTAAGCACCCAGACTGGTCCAGTGATGATCGGTGCGGTAGAACATGTACTCGCCCGCGTGCTGATCCATCAGGCCCATGCAGTCCACGGTGGTGACGGAAGTGTCCATCATGGCGTAGGTGGACTTGATGAAGCTGGCGATATCATCATGGGGATCGTCATAGTCCGCCGGGGAATGATAGGCGCAGCTCTTGGGCGTCAGCAGGCAGCTGACATGGATATTGGGGTATTTGGCGGCGAACTTGTTCACCGTGTCGGCATAGGCGCTGGAGCCGGTGGGATCGGGGTCGAAATACTCCACGCCGTAGTCGCCGCACACCAGCACCGCGTTGGCATAGTAGGCAGCGATGTTGTTGTGATAGTGGCCGTCACTGGCGGTCTCCGCCGTGACGGACGCCGCGTCGTCCGAGGAGACGGCGCTGCCCTTACCGGGGGCGATGTACTTCTGTCCGGCAGGCACCACCTGCTGGCCGCAGGTGGCACATACGCCGTCCTCCCCCACCGTGTGGCCCAGCGCCGGACTCATGACCGCGCCGCATGCGGCGCAGGTCTCCGGTTCCGTGCAGGTGGCGGGGCCGCCGGAGGTATGGGGCAGCTGGGGCGACAGCTCGATGCCGCAGCGCAAACAGGTCTGGGGCGCGGCGCAGGTGGCCTCCGGGCCGGGGTCGTGGCCCAGCGCCTCGGTCATCACCTTGCCGCACTCGGTGCAGATCTCCGCCTCGGTACAGGTGGCCGGTGCGGCGGATACATGCTTATGGCAGGG
>USMI01000096.1 GCA_900555735.1 uncultured Eubacteriales bacterium
AACTTCTCCTTGTCGGTCTTGCGGCCCTTCACCACCGGCATGGCCAGCGCGTCGCGGCAGAAGTCGGCATAGCAGTTCAGCTGCTGCTCGGTCTCGGCAATGGCCTCCTCAGCGGTCTCGTGGATGGTGTGGCCCTCCTGCCACCAGAACTCGCGGCTGCGCAGGAAGGGACGAGTGGTCTTTTCCCAGCGGATGACGGAGCACCACTGGTTATACAGCATAGGCAGCTCGCGGTAGCTCTGCAGCACGTTGTGCCAATGGTCGCAGAACATGGTCTCGGAGGTGGGGCGGAAGGCCAGACGCTCCTCCAGCGGCTCGCTGCCGCCGTGGGTGACCCATGCCACCTCGGGGGCGAAGCCCTGCACCAGCTCGCCTTCCTTTTTCAGCAGGCTCTCCGGGATCAGAACGGGCATGGCCACGTTCACATGGCCAGTCTTTTTGAACATGCCGTCCATGATACGCTGGATGTTCTCCCAGATGGCGTAGCCATAGGGACGCAGGATCATGAAGCCCTTCACGGACGCATAGTCCACCAGCTCCGCCTTCAGGCAGATATCGGTGTACCACTTGGCGAAGTCCACCTCCATAGGGGTGATGGCTTCCACGTTTCTCTGGTCTTTTGCCATAATGTATAACCTCAATTCCCGCGGCATAAGCGCGTTATTCTCGAAACTTTATTGTATCGGGAAATATACCGCTTGTCAAGATTTCCCGTCCCTTTTGCGCGAAAAAGAACGGCCCGGAGGCCGTTCCTTTCGCTGTGTTCACTTTACCGGGATCTCCAGCGTGCCGAAGCGGATGTGATTCACCCGGCTCACGTCGATAGGCGCGGCAAAGCGGAAGTAGATATCCACATGGCTGTTGTTCCAGCCGCCGCCTTGCGGGTCCTCAGAGCCGAGGGCCACCTCGGTGCCGTCGTCCAGCACCAGCGCCCAGCCGCCTTCCGGCTGACAGGGCGGCGCGTCAAAATCGTCGATGCTGTCGCTGTCATACTTCACCTGAATATAGGTGCTGCTGATGCGGAAGGTATCCAGATAGATCATACGGCCCGGCTGTGTGCTCTCCACCGTCAGGCCGCTGGCGTCCACCTCGATGGTCGCTGCCTGCGCCGACAGGTCAGGCAGGGCAAAGCGCCAGTCGCCCTCCAGCACGGTTTCGGTGTATTCGTCTCCCACACCCATCACAAAGCGGGTAATGTGCAGCCACTTGGGCTGGCCGTCGTCAAACCGCAGGCCGCTTTCGCCCACCCGCTGGCTGGCGTCGTCGCTGAGCACCTGTCTTTCCAGATACACCACGCCTTCCAGTGTATTGTCGCCGGGAATGCTGTCCTCCCATTCGACCGAATATCCCACGCCGTTGAAGTCGTAGTCCACCGTCTCCAGAATACCGCTCTCCTCCGTACCTACCAGCTTCAGATATACCCCCTCTGTCTGGTAATCGGGGATGCGCAGCACTGTGCCCTCCGGGGCCTGTACCATCAGGCGGATATAGTAGTGATATGCGTCGCCGTACACCGCCAGCGGCGTGATGGTGGTGCCGTTGCTGGTAACGGGCGCGGGCATGTCAGTGGTACCCATCTCCTCCATCAGCTGCTTCTCCTCCGCCGTCAGGTCGCCGAAATAGCCCTTGAAGCTGTCGGCTACGCCCAGCTTGGCGGCTGCCACGGTGGCGGTACACATGACCGCCACGATGGCGGCGATCAGCAGACCTCTGGTCACGCGGCCGGTCTTTCTCACCGCAGGACGTCCGCCCTGCTGATTCTCGATCTTTTTCATCGTCAACTCCTTGATCCGGCGGAGGGCGGCCTCGTCGCACCCCGGCGCAGGCGTTACGGTATCGTCCCGCACGTCGTCCATCAGGTCATAGATGTTGTATTCCATTTGCCGTTCCTCCTGTTCCTTACGTTTCCTCCGCCAGCAGACGGGACTTCAATTTTTCCCGTCCCCTGCTGAGCCGTGATTTGACAGCGGATTCCGTCAGCTCCATGGCTGCCGCGATCTGGGCGATCTTCTCATAGTAGTAGTAAAACCGCAGGAATATCTCCCGATCCACCGGCTCCATAGCCAGCAGGGCCGACCGCACGCAGGCGGTGCGCTCCTGCCGCTCCAGAAGGCTTTCCGGCGTGTGGGGATCCACCAGCACCGCGTCCTCCGGCAGCGGCACGGTCCGGCACGCCTGACGCAGCTTGTTCTTGGCGCTGTTGCGGGCCGCCGCCCCCAGATAGGACTTGACCGCGCCGCCGCGCACCTGTCCGGCGTTGTTCCAGAAGCCCAGAAACACGTCGGAGACCGCCTCCTCCACGTCGGCGTCTGTCATATAAGCGCCCATCACATTGCGGACAATGGCGGCGGCATACGCGCCGTACCGGTCAATAAACCACGCCAGCGCTTCCTGCGAGCCCTGCTTCAGCTGCCGCAGGGCCTGTTCCTCTGTCAAATGGATCACTTCCTTTGCGGAGATCTTGGTTGACGGCCGTCACTTATAATAACACATCTGCCGGAGGAAAGTCGCGCACGGCGGCAAATTCGCGCAAAAAAACAGCAAGGGCAGCGCCCTTGCTGTTTTTTCCTATGTTACAGGCCACGGGAGGCCTTCTCCTGCCGCTCGGCCTCGGCACGGGCCTTGCATACCTCGGCCCAGCTGGGCAGCTTGTCCAACTCCGCCGCGAAGGCCGCCAGTTCGTCGGGAATGGCGATCTTCTGGGGACAGACCGCCGCGCACGCGCCGCAGGCAATGCAGGCGCCGGGCCACTTATCCTTGGGCAGGGCGTCCAGCTGCATCTTCACCGAGGAGCCGCTGCCCACCCGCAGCTGATTGTACTTATGCAGCAGGTCGGGGATATTCAGCCCCATGGGACAGCCGTCGCAGCAGTAGCGGCAGGCGGTGCAGGGAACGGAGTTCTTCATCTTCTCCGCCGCGTCCAGCAGGATGGCGTTCTCCTCCCCGGACAGGGGATCCAGATGGTCGAAGATCTTGATGTTGTCGGCCATCTGGGCCATGTTGGACATGCCGGACAGCACCATAGTGACGTTGTCAAGCCCCTGCAGCCACCGGAAGCCGAAGGAGGCGATGCTGTCCTCCGGGCGGATGGCGTGAAGCTTCTGTTCGCTCTCCGCATCCAGCGCCGTCAGCTTGCCGCCCCGCACCGGCTCCATGACCCACAGGGGAATGTTCCGCTGCTTCAGCAGCTCGTACTTCTCCTTGCCGTGCTGCATGGTCCAGTCAAGGAAGTTGAATTGCAGCTGGCAGAGCTCCATCTCGTCGCCATAGCGGTTCAGGAAATCCGTCAGGCAGGGCAGGTCGGCATGGCTGGAGAAGCCCAGATGCTTGATACGGCCCTGCTTCTTCTGCTCAATAAAGTAGTCCACGATGCCCCACTTGGGATCGTCGTACACATGGACAGAGTTTTCATAGACGTTGTGCAGCAGGTAAAAATCGAAATAGTCCACCTGACACTTTTGCAGCTGCTGCTCAAAAATGTCGGCGGGGTCGTAGGTCTCCGCCACCATGTGGCCGGGGAACTTGGTAGCCAGATAGAAGCTCTCGCGAGGGTGCTTTTTCAGGCATGCGCCCACCACCGTCTCGGACTTGTTCTGCATATAGGGCCACGCGGTATCGTAATAGTTGACGCCGTGGGCCATGGCGTAATCCACCATTTCCTGCGTCTGGGCCGTGTCGATCTGCCCATTCTCCAGCACCGGCAAGCGCATGGTGCCAAAGCCCAGCATGGAAAGCTTCGTTCCCTTGAAATCACGATAGATCATGTTGCCATCCTCCCGATTCTGTTGTATTTGAGATGGCATTGATTATATCACGCTCCTGTGCAGATGACAAACATAAGTTTTGCCCGCCCGCCATAAAGCGGCGGAAACCCCACCGCCTTCCTGCCGAAAGCGGTGGGGTCATTTGTTTTGCGGACGGGGCTTTACCGTCTTGAAGCGATCTCCAGCAGCTGCTCAAAATCCAGTATCTGTGTAAACTCAAAGCCTTCCGAGGTCTTCTCAACGATCTCGCCGCCCGACGGGCTAACGGCGTTCGCGTTGAGCCCGCTGATAAACGCCGTCAGATACATGTTTCTCGCCTCATCTGCGGAGATCATGTAATATCCGCCCGTCGTCCAGCCGTCGTCATTCCCGCTGGAATAGCTGCCTCCCCGGTACACAGCAAATGCGTCAGAACCGGTGTCTGTGACCAAGCGATCCACCACACAGGGAATCACAAGCGTGCTCTCGCGCTGTCCGGTAGAAAGGTCATACAGCGACACCGTTTCATCATGCGCCACCAGAAGCTCCGATTTATTGCCCAGCAGCGCGATCTCGCTTCCCGAAGGAACCGAGATCGGCTCCAGAAATTCCGCTTTCACGCTGTCGTAAAGCAGAATCTCTCTTCCCGCGTCATAAAGTACGACGAGTCCGTTCTGGCCAAGCAAGAGAGTAGCGTCGAAGCTGTATTTTCCATAAAACTGTTCCGGAAGAGTAGTCCTTTCTATTTCCCCGGTCTCCACCCGCAGCATCACAAGTTCTCTCTTTTCATGCCAAGTATCTCTTTCCAGCCAGATCAGGTACCGGCCATCTTCCGTCAGTGTGGGACACGCTATGCGATCATCCGTCTGATATTCCGTGAGGCAAATATCGTTGCCGTCAAGGTCATAGAAATGGACCGTGTCCTGCCTCGTGATCCAGAGCATCTTCCCATCCTCCGAGAAGCCGGCTTCCGCGTCATAAGACATTGTCTCCGAAATCAATTGATGGCAAAATTTTAATGTTCCATCCGGCAGGGAAAATCTGGAGACGAAAACGCTGTCATCAGACTTCTTCTCCAAAATAGAGATGTGCGTTCCGTCCTTTGCAGCATAGCAGGCTTTGATCTCGCTATCCGGATCGTCGGATGCGTAGGAAAACAGCACTTCGTCCGAAAGGCATGGGTACAGCGCCAGCGCCGAGTGATTGTCCCGTTCAGATACATCGGAACCAAAGAACACAAGCCGCAGTGTCCCCTGTGCAGTGTCCAAATAGCGGAAATCCACTGCCCGATGATCCTTCAAGCCAGTTTCTTCCGCCAAAACCGCAGTGACAGCGGCAGCATCTTCCCACCGCGAAAGACCGCATTGGATCACGCCCGTGTTCGCGAGCAGGTAATAGTTGTCTCCCGATTTTGCGGCACCTTCAATCTCGACATCCAGCTTCATCACGTTTGTTCTCAAATATTCTGAGTCAGAAAACGCAATCATCTGGAGCGAGCCACTGGAAAGAATGACCATTATGTTGGCATCCCGATGATACTCCATATCCGCAATATCCGAATGGAAGTTTTCCGTGCCAAGGATGTTGCCATTTTCCGCATCGAGAACGATTCCCGTTTTCCCCATCCAGAGACTGTACACAGATTTGGCCCTATTATCAACTGTGATCCGCCCCTGTGAAAAGCCAAAGCTGTTATGCGTTTCGCCCAAAACCGGGTCACTAAGGTAGATATTTTCCCCAGAAGTGGCATCATATACAGCGGCAGTCCAAATGGCCGAAGGACCGGTGTATGAATTGCTCGCAGCAATGTATGGCGGGTACTTCTTATGGACCGCACCGACCGCGTCACCGGCAAATGTCAGTTCCATGGTGCGCCGGCTGGACACCTTTTTCATTTCGCTGGAAAGCGGATCGATCAGCACCAGCCCAAGGGGCGGATTTTTTTGGAAGTACTCCTCTTCCTGCCGGTTTAACTCCGGATCATCCCTGAGTATGCTGGTCTGTATCTCGGTGTTGGAATAGTTAAGTCCCACCGCAAGCATGCTGGCATCTTCATTCCACGCAAGAGTTCCGACAGAGTACTGCACAGCGGTGTCTTCCCCGCTGTTAAAATCCGTTTCATACAGAAGCTCGCCAGAGACGCAGTCATATACCAGAACAGCTCCCTCCGACGTGCCAAAAGCCAACATTCCCTGTGCATAGCATACGCAATCAGGCCAATCCGGTTTCGCCGAGACAACACGCCTGTAATAAGCGGGGTCGTTTATGTCAAATTCAAAAATGTCCCCATTCAATTGGATAAAGAACCTTTTGCTCTCCTCCGGAACAACATTTTCAATCACCGCGCGGCCCGCGTTTGAGAACTCCGCCCCTGCGCTTGTTCCCTCTCCAAAAAACTTGTTCGGCCGGAAGGTATAGCATATCTCGCCGGAATCGGCATCATAAACCTCCAGCTGATCGCTCGTGTAGGAAAACAGATTTTTCCCGTTCTCCGAAAAGACCTTCCGGTCATTCTTCGGAAGAGAAATATAGTTTTCCGGCACATACGAATTGTTGTACGCGTTCAGCACCGTTGCCAGCGCATACATCTGCTCCGGCACAACGGGGCCTTTTTCCTTTCCCTCCGGCAGGATCGTCAGGACAGATTTCAGCGCGGACTTCGCATCCCCTTTTCCATATTGCTCAAGGGCGACCGTGGACAAATAGCGCGCCTGATTTTCTCGTGCCTCCTGATAGCGGGCGTTTATCTGCGCGTTTTTTACCAGCAGCATCCCGATAAAGGCCAGCAGCACCGCAAACACCGCGCCTATGGCAACGGCCCCTCTCCGCCTTTCGTACCGTCTCTGGCGCTGAACCAGATCGTCATAATGGCAGCCCAGTATTCCGGCCACAAGGCGAAGATATTCCCGCTTGATGTTTTGCCTCATTTCCTTGACCGTCTTACCGGCGACATTCGCGGCAAGCGGCTCGGAAACGGTCTCTTCTCCCTCTACAACGCTCCGCCGCCACAGCTCCTCCGGAAAAGCATCAGCAGGCTCTCCGCTCACAAGGACCGGCAAAACATGGTCGATGTCATGGTGCTTCAAAAAATAGGATATCTCCTCCCGGCACCACGCGGACTCCTTATACTGCGGCGAACAAATCGCGATCATATACTCCGAATGATCCATCGCCGTACACAAGCTCTGGGACAAGTCAGGCGAAACGTTCAGCTCATCCGTATCACGAAAAATCGTGCCAAGGTGCGGCTCCCCGTCCCTCCTTAGCGCCTTCGGAATACGATAGCGCTCGATCAGGCGTTGGAGCGTGACCGCAGCCTCCCGATCCACCGGAGTATGACGATAGCTGATAAAAGCGATATATTCCCGTTCCACTTTCCCACACTCCTTTGGTATTCTAAAATGGTTCTTTCTGTATACACCCTTCAAAAAAGACGTTTCACCGGCGCAGGCGGCGGTTTTTATCAAAAATAAAGATCCTGCACTATGTGCAGGATCTTTTCTGGTTGCGGGAGAGGGACTTGAACCCCCGACCTCCGGGTTATGAGCCCGACGAGCTACCAACTGCTCTATCCCGCGATATGGAGTTTTACCGGAATTGGTGCCGGTGACCGGACTCGAACCGGTACGGTATTGCTACCGGGAGATTTTAAGTCTCCTGTGTCTACCATTCCACCACACCGGC